>JAGXAE010000040.1 GCA_018971725.1 Pseudomonadota bacterium
CGCTGGATCTGCGAACAGGCCCATCAATAGCTGAAGGAGGAACTCGGCCTCGATCATTTCGAAGGACGCTCATGGACGGGGTTGCACCGGCATACGCTAATGACAATGATCGCTTACGCCTTCCTCCAGGCCCATCGGCTCACCTAGGCCGATGGGGGGAAAAAGAATCACAGGGCCACCACCACAACCAACCCTGCCGGCGATAAGACAAGAAATCATCAGACACCTCACCGTAATCGGGCCAATACGATGTCCACACTGCCACAGATCATTCTATAATCTACCAAAGTAGTGGTAGTCTCTTCTTGGATGGAGGCTGTGGAGGCAGGCAAATTGTCCAGCCAATAGGCGCAGAGCCGTTCCACGTCGAGTCGATAAATGACAGATCTTGGGAGGTGAATCGTCATCTCCCGATGGCTGGGTAGGCACGATTTCATCCACATCGACAAAGCATTCCAAATTCGAACTAAAATTATATCAACAAATTTGTTCAAAAACCCAAACTCTTTAAATCTTAACGCCAACCACCAAAATGCTCCCGAAATTCCCCACTAATGTTCCCCGTGGAACGTTCAGAAAATTCTTCGCTTACAAGGTCAACCCTTTGAAATCCTCCAGCCCGGCATTCCGCTTCACCACAAACATCCGGCAGGGCAGATACCGCGCAATGGCCGCCTGCGTCTCTTCCGTCGGCACCGGGGCATTCGCGCTTTCATTCAGCAAAATCGTGTGAATCGAAATGCCCCGCCGCAGCAAAAATTCCGCGGTAGTGATGCAATGGCTGATGCTGCCGAGATACGTCCCGCTTACCAGCAACACCGGTAAGTCCAGATCGGTAATCCAATCCGCCGTCATTTTTACCTCTGTCAGCGGCACGGCGGCCCCGCCCGCGCCCTCAATCAGTGTTGGCCCTTTGGCAAGTTCCGCCCGGCAGAAGCCGAGCAGCGCCTCATAGCCAATGGTTTGGCCTTCCCGCACCGCGGCCATGTCGGGGGATAAGGGCGCCTTGTACCGCCAGGGCGTGATGGCGGCGATGGCCTCCGCTGTGGCGGCCTGCCCCATGGCGGCCAGCAGAAGGCTGGAATCGGAGGGTTTTTCCGCCTCATAGCCGGAGAGCAGGGGTTTGATGGCCCGCAGGCCCGGATTGGCGCGCAGAAGCCCGGCGGTGCAAAAGGTCTTGCCGATATCCGTGCCGGTGGCGGTGACGAAATAGCTGTTCATGCCGGGTGGTTTTACGCCGGTTTGCCCCGCCCTTCCATCCGCCCGGGGGAGGGGGTAGATTGGCGGATATTATCGAGTTGGAGTGCTAAGAAGGTGCCCGAAAGCCATATTCAAGTGCAACCCCGCTGGAGCCGTGCGGCGGTTCAGGCGCTGCTGGACCTGCCCTTCCCGGAGCTGTTGTTCCGGGCGATGAGCGTGCACCGCGAGCATTTCGATCCAACCCGGGTACAAATCTCCACCTTGCTTTCCATCAAAACCGGCGGTTGCCCGGAGGATTGCGGCTACTGCCCCCAGGCGGCCGAGTATGAAACCGACACCAAGGCCTCCAAGTTGATGGCGGTGGAAGCCGTGCTGGCTGAGGCCCGCGCCGCCAAGGAAAAGGGTGCCGGGCGCTTCTGCATGGGGGCTGCGTGGCGCAGCCCGAAGGAGCATGACCTCGACACTGTCTGTCAGATGATTGAGGGCGTGAAGGCGCTGGGCATGGAAACCTGCGTGACGCTGGGCATGCTCGACCCCTTCCAGAGCCAGAAACTGAAGCAGGCCGGGTTGGATTACTACAACCATAACCTGGACACCTCGCCCGAATATTATGGCAAGGTCATCACCACCCGCACCTATCAGGACCGGCTGGATACGCTGGATGCGGTGCGTGACGCCGGCATCAATGTCTGCTGCGGCGGTATCGTCGGCATGGGTGAGGATGAGAGCGACCGCGCCGGGCTCATCGCCACGCTGGCCAGCCTGCCCACCCAGCCGGAATCCGTGCCCATCAACGCGCTGGTGGCGGTGGAGGGCACGCCGCTGGCGCGGTCCGAGAAGATCGACCCGATCGATTTCGTGCGGGTGGTGGCGGTGGCGCGCATCACCATGCCCAAGAGCTATGTGCGGCTTTCCGCCGGGCGGGAGCAGATGACCGATGAAGCCCAGGCTTTGTGCTTCCTGGCAGGGGCGAATTCCATCTTCCATGGCGAGAAGCTGCTGACGACCAAGAACGCCACAGTGTCGCATGATGAGGCGCTGTTCGCCAAGCTGGGACTGCAACCGGCTCATAGCTAATGAATTGGCTGGAAGAAGGCTGGCGGCATGTCTGGTTGCCTTACGCGCAGATGCAGACCGCGCCGCTGCCGTTGCCCGTGGCCCGCACGGAAGGCGCACGCATCATTCTGGAGGATGGATGCGAGCTGATCGACGGCATCGCCAGCTGGTGGACGGCCTGCCATGGCTATAACCATCCGCACATCCAACAGGCCGCGGCGAAGCAGTTGGAGGCCATGCCGCATGTGATGTTCGGCGGGCTTGCGCATGAACCGGCCTACAAGCTCTCCACCCGGCTGGCGGCGCTGATGCCAGGGGATTTGAACCGGGTGTTCTTCACCGATTCCGGTTCCGTGGCGGTGGAAGTGGCGATCAAGATCGCCGTGCAGTCCCGCCTGAACAAAGGCGAACGCGGGCGCACGAAAATCCTGGCTTTCTCCGGTGGCTATCATGGCGACACGATCGGCACGATGGCGATTTGCGACCCGGAAGAGGGGATGCACAGCCTGTTCACCGGGTTGCTGCCGGAAAACCCCGTGGTGCCGTTGCCAAAGGATGAAGCCAGCATCGCTGCCTTCGAGTCCTTCCTGGAACGCGAGCACAAAACCCTTGCTGCCATCATCGTGGAGCCGCTGGTGCAGGGCGCGGGGGGCATGGTGTTTCACGGGCCGGATGTGCTGCGCCGCCTGCGCGCGGCGGCGGACCATTACGGGCTGACGCTGATTTTTGATGAGATTTTCACTGGCTTTGGCCGTACCGGCAGCATGTTCGCATTTGAGCAGGCCGGGGTGGCGCCGGATATCATCACGCTCTCCAAGGCGCTGACAGGTGGTACGTCCCCACTGGCCGCGACCATCGCCACGGACAGGTTGTTCGAGGCGTTTCTCTCAGACAGCCCGATGACTGCGCTGATGCACGGGCCGACCTACATGGCCCATGCGCTGGGCTGTGCCGCTGCCAATGCCTCGCTGGATCTGTTCGAGACCGAGCCGCGTTTGGCGCAGGCGTCGGCGATTTCTGCGCAACTGGCGGTAGAGTTAGAGCCTTGCCGGACCTTGCCAGGGGTAAAGGACGTGCGGGTGATGGGCGCCATTGGCGTGGTGCAGATGCACGAGATTAGAGACCCAGCCACCTTACGGCAGAGATTGCTGAAAGAGGGCGTTTGGATAAGGCCTTTCAGGGATATTGTGTATTTAACCCCGGCTCTCACCGTGTCGCCGGAGGAGTTGTCCCGGCTGACCGGGGCCATCAGCCGCGTCTTGACCGCACGTTAACAAATTGCAACCTATGCGGGAACATGCCCTATCCCGCCCGCGAACTTCTAAGCCCTGACTGCCCCGTAAAACCTGCTTGGGCGGTGTTCGACAGGGGGTGGTATTTGCACCATTTCGCCGAGGCGCGGGCGCTCTGCGCCGATGCCGCGCCCGAGGCGGCGCTGGATTATTACCTGCACACCGGCGCGCAACAGGGCCACAGCCCGTCGCCTTTGTTCGACGAGCCGTATTATCTCGCCCGTAACCCGGATGTGGCGGAGCTGGTGCGCACCGGCCATTATGAATCGGGTTTCGACCATTATTGCCAGCATGGCTGGCGCGGCGTTTCGCCGCATTGGCTGTTCGACGATACACTCTACGCCGAACTCTATGAGGATATGACGCTTGAGAATCTTGAGCTTCATGGCTGTTACGGGCGCTATGACCATTATCTGAAATCCGGCCAAAGGGAGCAGCGGATCGGCCAATATCTGTTTGACGCGTCCTTTTACCGCGCCCAGGCGCTGGCCGCCGGTGTGGCGGAAGGCGAGATCGACGGGCCAGGGCCGTATGTGCATTTCCTTGCCTGCCTCGGCTCCGGGCGGGATGAGCTGCCACCTTCGATCTATTTTGATCCCGCCTGGTATGTGGAGCATCACCCGGCGGCGAAGGCGGAGATTCTGCGCGGCCAATTTGTGGCGGCGATCCATCATTACCTTACCAGCGCCATGCCAGAATTGTTTGACCCGGTGCCGCATTTTTCAGAAAGTTTCTACAGGCGGCGTTACCCGGATATAGAGGCCGCCATTCGCGGCGGGATGTATCGCAACGCGTATCAGCAATTCGTGCAGCATGGCTGTTTCGAGTTGCGCCAGCCATCGGCGGAGATCGATCTTGCCTATTACCGGGACATGCACCGCAAGGTGCGTGACGCGCTGAATGCGGGCCGGATGCGCGACGCTTTCGCGCATTTGCGGCTGGAAGGGTTAAAGGAAGGGCTGGATTACAGCCCGCCCGCGCGGGTACAGGTGCTGGAGGAGTACCCGGCGCGGGAGGCGTTCATCCGCCGGGCGCGGGCTGATCTCGCGTTGTTTGCAAGGCAGAAACCGGATTTTTCATACAAATCCAGCCCCGAGCTCGCCGTGATTATGGTGGCGCATAACCGCTTCGAGCTGACCATGCACAGCCTGGCCTCGCTGCGGCAGAATTTCGCTGGGGCGGTGCAGCTTATTCTCGTGGATAATGCTTCAACGGATGAAACCCGCTGGATTGGGCAATATGTGGCTGGCGTGACGATTCTGCGGAATGAACAGAATCTCGGCTTTTTAAAAGCCTGCAATCAGGCGTTGGAACATGTTGCGGCGGCCGCACTGCTTTATCTGAATAACGATGTGGAGCTGGGCTACGGCGCCGTGGCGGCGGCGCTGCGGCGTTTGCAAAGTGCAAAGGATATTGGCGCGGTATGCGGAAAGATCGTACGGACGCATGGAAGATTGCAGGAGGCGGGGTCGATTATCTGGAGCGACGGCACTACTACAGGTTATTTACGTGATGCCTCGCCTTTGGCGCCGGAAGCGAATTTCGTGCGCGATGTGGATTATGGTTCGGCGGTATTCCTGCTCTGCCATACGGATGTTGTGAAAGATCTTGGTGGGTTCGATGAGGATTTCATGCCCGCCTATTATGAAGATGCCGATTTATGCACCCGGATGCTGAAAGCCGGATTTCGGGTTGTGTACGACCCGGCGGTGAGCGTGGAGCATCTTGAATTCGGCAGTGCCGCGACCTCGGAAGCATCCATGGCGCTCATGCGCCGGGGGCGGCGGATTTTTAGAAGCAAGCACCAAGAGTTCCTGCAAGCGCAGCACAAAACAGGAGAACAAAATCTGCTGGCGGCGCGGTCTCGCGGCAAGCGGCGGCGGGTACTTTTCATTGAGGATACCGTGCCACTGCGCCGGTTGGGTTCCGGCTTCGTGCGCTCTAACGACATCGTGCATGCCATCGATGCGGCGGGGTACGAGGTGCATGTATTTCCCATCAACGGCGCGCCTTATGACGTGATGAGCCTGTTGGGCGACATGCCGGAGCGGGCCGAGATTTTATATGACCGCGAATTCACCGGGCTGGAGGCGTTCTTGGCAGAGCGCGGGGGGTATTACGATCTTATCTGGGTGGCGCGTACGCATAACCTGAGGCGGCTGCGGAAGGCGCTGAACAAGGCAAAGCTGAAAACCAAAATTATTCTGGATACAGAGGCGCTGGCAAGCCGCCGTCTAGCCGCGCAGGCCACGATGGCAGGCGAGGAGTTCGATTTATCCAAGGCTCTGGAGGAAGAATTCAGAAATATCGGTGCGGCTGAGCAAATTCTCGCGGTGAGTGAAGCCGAGGCCGGATTGCTGCGTGAGGTGGGGCTTCCGAAGATTTCGGTTTTGGGCACGGCACGCGCGGCGGCGCCAACGCAAGCCGGTTTCGTGGCGCGGGAAGGATTGTTGTTCATCGGGGCCATCCATCAGCCAGGCGCGCCGAACGAGGATTCTCTGCGGTTCTACAAGGACGAAATATATCCGGCTTTGGCGAAATTGATGCAGACCCCGCCAGTGCTGAGTGTGACCGGGCATGTGGCGGCGGGGGTTGAACTGCCGGCCCTTGGCGCTGGCATGAAGCTGCACGGTGAGGTGGCGGATACCAGGCCGCTTTACGAAACGGCGCGGCTATTCATTGCACCCACGCGGTTTGCCGCGGGCACGCCCTACAAAATTTACGAGGCCGCCGCGATGGGTTTGCCCTGTGTGGTGACCACGCTGCTGGCGGAACAACTCGGCTGGCGGCATGGCGAGGAGTTGCTGGCGGTGCCCGCCGAGGAGCCGATAGCCATCGCGGCGGCCATCGCGCGGCTTTACCATGACGAGGCGTTATGGATGAAGCTGCGGAAAGGCGCACTGAAGCGCCTTGGCGCCGATAACCACCCGGCGGCGTTTACGCAGCGGGTGAAGGAGATTCTGGCCGGTTAGCTATTTTTCCAGAACCGCCTGTTTTGGCATTTTGTGGCGGTAAGCCAGTGCCTCCGCGATATGCGCCTTCTGGGTTTCGCGTTGCCCGGCCAGATCCGCGATGGTGCGGCCCACGCGCAGGGCACGGATCTGCCCGCGGGCGGAAAGCCGCAGCTTCTCTGCCGCCATTTCCAGAAAGCACCGCGCTTCGTCCGTGGCAGGCAGAAGTTCGGGCGGGGCTTCGGCGTTGCGCGCCGGGCCATCTTCGCCAAAGCGGTCCAGGGCGCGGTCCCGTGCCAGCATTACCCGCTGGGCCACGATGGCGCTGCTTTCCCCGGCGGGGGCCCAGGCCAGTTCCTTGGGCGTAAGCGGCAGAATTTCCACCACCAAATCCATCCGGTCCAGCAATGGGCCGGAGAGTTTGTTCTGGTAATCCTCCCCGCAGCGTGGCGCCTTGCCGCATTCGCGCCCGCCATCGCCCAGATAGCCGCAGCGGCAGGGGTTCATCGCGCCGATAAGCTGGAAGCGCGCCGGATATGTCACATGCGCGGCGGCGCGGCTGACGGTGGTTTGCCCGGTTTCCATAGGCGCGCGCAAAGCTTCCAATGTGGCGCGGGGGAATTCGGGCATCTCGTCCAGGAACAGCACGCCGCGATGGGCGAGCGAGATTTCCCCCGGCCGGGCGCGCAGGCCGCCACCGGCGATGGCGGCGGGGCTGGCGGAGAAATGCGGCTCCCGGAAAGGCGGGCGGGTGATCAACTGACCTTCGATCAGCATGCCCGCCACGGAATGCACCATGCTCACCTCCAGCGCCTGGCGCGGGGTGAGGTCCGGCAGCAGCCCGGGCAAGCGCGCCGCCAGCATGGATTTGCCGCCGCCGGGCGGCCCGATCATCAGCAGATTATGCCCGCCAGCGGCGGCGATCTCCAGCGCGCGCCGGGCGGTTTCCATGCCCTTTACATCGGCAAGGTCCAAATGCGGCGCGCCACCGCCCAGTTCGCCGGGTGGTGGGGCGGGCAGCAACTGGGTGCCGCGGAAATGGTTGATGAGACTGAGTAGATCCGGTGCGGCGAGGATATTCAACTCCCCCGCCCAGCTGGCTTCAGCACCCTGGGCGGCAGGGCAGACCAGCCCCCAGCCGCGCCCCTGGGCGGCGATGGCGGCGGGCAGCACACCGGCGGCCGGGTTCAACCGCCCATCCAGGGAAAGTTCGCCCAAGGCAGCAAAGCCCGCCAGTTCCTCGGCAGGCAGCACGCCCATGGCCGCCAGCACGGCAAGGGCTACTGGCAGGTCGAAATGGCTGCCTTCCTTCAGCATGTCCGCGGGGGCGAGATTTACCAAAATGCGTTTCGGCGGCAGGGAAAGACCCATGGATGTGAGGGCGGCGCGCACACGCTCACGCGCTTCGCCCACGGCTTTGTCCGGCAGGCCCACCATCAAGAAGGCAGGCAGGCCGGCGGCGATCTGCACCTGAACCTCGACGCGCTGCGCCTCGATGCCGGAAAATGCGAAGGAATTGACGCGCGCGATGCTCATAACCCGTCCACCAGAAATTGTGGACAGGTTATGAACGCAATCTTAAATTGTCTATAGTTATTCCGGCTGCCGCGTTCAGTCGCGCTTGGTCACGAGCGGGCCGCTGGCCTGGCAAGTGGGCATCATCTCGATCCGGTTGATATTCATATGTTTGGGCAGGGAGACGAGCCAGGAGGCAGTTTCAGCGATATCCTCCGCCGTGAGGGGTTGCACGCCCTGGTAGAGGGAAGCGGCCCTGTCCGCATCCCCTTTGAAGCGCAACGTGCTGAACTCCGTACCGCTGACAAGGCCAGGCTCGATATCGGTGACGCGGACATTTTTGCCGACCAGATCGGCCCGCAGATTGACGGAGAAATGCCGGACGAACGCCTTGCTGGCGCCATAGATATGCCCGCCGGGATAGGGGTATTCCCCGGCGGTGGAGCCGAGATTGAGGATGATCCCATCGTCGCGCGCCACCATTTGCGGCAGCACGGCGCGGGTCATGTGGATCAGCCCGGTGATGTTAGTGGCGACCACTTTGTCCCAGTCCTCCAAATCAGACTCCCAGGCGGGGCCAAGCCCAAACGCCAGACCGGCATTGTTCACCAGCACGTCGATCTGTTGCCAGGCTTGCGGCAGGGAGGGGATGAAGGCGGCGATGGCATCTTTATCCGTAACGTCCAGCGCGGCGATGTGGAGGTTTTCACCCAACTCGGCCTGGAGTGCCTCCAGCCGTTCCACGCGCCGCCCGGTGGCGATAACGCGATGACCATCCTTTATGAAGCGCCGGGCGAAGGCGGCGCCGAAGCCGGCGGTGGCGCCCGTGACCAGAATTGTCTTCATGATCTTGTCTCCTTGTTCGGCAGCCTACCAGGAAAACCCTTGTAGGATGGCGGTGGGTTTGAGGCCGGACGCAGCGGCTTCCGCCGGGGCTACTTCTGGGTGCAAAGCGTGAATGCCCGAAAGCACCCAGCAGCTATCGATTCCGGCCGCCTTGGCGCCGGCAATGTCAGTGCGCAGCGAGTCACCGATAGCCATGGTGCGTGCCGCGCTGGTGCCGAGCATGGCGATGGTTGGCGTATAAATGGCCGGATCCGGCTTGCCGCGCTGGATCACGCGTCCGCCATCGGCCTCGTAAAGCTGGGCCAGATAGCCCGCGCAGATGATGCGCGTGCCGCCTTTGATCACTTCAAGGTCCGGGTTGGCGCAGATCATTGGCAGCCCGGCTTTCAGGCAGGCATCCAGCACGGGGCGGTAAAGCTCCGCATTATGGGGGCCAAGATCATCATCCGGCCCGGTGTTCAACACGAAATCGGCATCCTCCGGTCCGGCGGCTTCCTCATAATCCAGGCTGTCAAACACATCCCGGTCGCGCGGCGGGCCAAGATGGTAGAGGCGCTTGCCGAGCGCCGCGAGTTCCTCCGTCCTGTCCCGCAGGCCGAGATAAACCGCCTCGCCGCTGGACATCACGCCGTCATGCAGATCCGGCGTCACGCCCATGCTGGCGAGAAGCTTCACGACTCCCGCGGAACGGCGCGGGGCGTTGGAGAGAAACACCACGCGTTTACCCGCCGCCCTCAGGCGGGTTAGGCAGTCCAGCACGCCGGGATAAGGGGCGTAGCCATCATGCACCACGCCCCAGAGATCGACGATAAAGCCGTCGTAATTTTGCGCCAGCGCGCCGAAACCGCTCATAAACCCGCCCCCACAGCTTCAGATACATTGGCGAAGCCGCGCTGCTTCAGGAGTGCCGCCAGCTGCCCTTTCAGCTTTGGCAGCATGGCCGGGCCTTGATAGGCGAAGCCGGAATAGATTTGCACCAGCGAGGCGCCCGCCAGCAGCTTGGCCAGCGCATCCTCCGCTGTGAACACCCCGCCCGCGCCGATGAAGGCCAGCCTTTTGCCCGCGAGCTGATAGGCCCGTGCCAGCATGGCGGTGGAAGGGGTGAACAAAGGCGCGCCGGAAAGCCCGCCGGTTTCGCGCTTCAGCGGGCTTTTCAGGCTGTCCGGCCGGGCGATGGTGGTGTTGGAGATGATGAGCCCGGTGACATTATATTGCACGGCAACCGAGATCACCGCCTCCAGGCCGTCCTCTGAAAGATCCGGCGCGATTTTCACATAAACCGGCTTTGGGCTGGCAATGCCGGAAAGAATGGCGGCTAGGCGTTCCTCGGATTGCAGATCCCGCAAGCCCGGCGTGTTGGGGGAGGAGATGTTGATGGTGATGTAATCGGCGAACGGCGCCACTGCCTTCACCAACGCCGGATAGTCGCGCTCCGGGTCCGCGCCTTCCTTGTTGATGCCGACATTCGCGCCCAGCACCAGGGATTTACGGTCCGCCTGCTTCAAATTGGCGATGTAGGCGTCCAGCCCCTCATTATTGAAGCCCATGCGGTTGATCACAGCCTTGTCCTCGGTGAGGCGGAACAAGCGCGGCTGCGGGTTGCCTTGCTGCGGGCGGGGGGTGACGGTGCCGGCCTCCACGAAGCCGAAGCCCAGCCGCCCAAGGGCGGTTACAGCATAGGCGTTCTTGTCGAACCCGGCGGCGAGGCCGATGGGGTTGCTAAGCGCCCGGCCAAAGGCCTGGATGGCCAGGATGGGATCATCCGGCGTGGTATCGCGCCCCACCAGCCCCAGGCGCAACGCCTTCAAGGAGAGATTATGGGCGCGCTCAGGGTCCAACCGCCGGAGGGCGGGCATCAGGAAAGGTGGCGCGAAGATCATTTCACATAGACGAGGACGACCTGGTCCAGCCCGGCGGTTTTGGCGCCCACGGTAACATGCGAGGCGGAAACGCCATCGGCGATGATCGCCGCGGCCACGGCCTTGGCCTCGGGGGCTAAGGCGGCAAGGTTTTTCGCGTCGGTATCCGGATTGCCGGTGGCGGGCGCCTCGGCCATCACCTCAAACGCGGCATCGGGTTTGATGGCCAAAGCCTGTTGCACGGCGCCCTTCAACGGCGCCTGGAAATCCTGCGTGTCTGGCAGGATGGAGACCAGCGGTATCCGGTTCTGGAAGGCATCCGCCGCCGAGATGGTCTGGGTGTCCGGCCCCGCGGGGGTGGGAGAAAAACTCTGCTGACCCGGCGGGGCACAGGAGGCCAGAGCAAGGGCGGCGGAGAGCATGAGGAGAGCGCGGCGCATAGGCATCATGTAGTGAAATGCGGCTTGCGCGGCAACAAGCCGGCAGCCATGCTTAGCGCGAGGTTTCCGGCATTTGGGGGCGAATTCCATGTTTGATCTGATCATTCGCAACGCGAATCTGCCCGGCGGGCGCAAAGGCGTGGATATTGGCGTGGCGGCGGGGAAGATAGCGGCACTGGGTCAAAAGTTGGAAGCTGAAGCGGGGCATGAGATAGACGCCACGGGCTGGCTGGTGAGCCCGCCTTTCGTTGATTCCCATGTGCATATGGATTCCACCCTGTCGCTGGGCCTGCCGCGCCTGAATGAATCCGGCACGCTGCTGGAGGGCATCGCGCTTTGGGGCGAGCTAAAACCGCACCTCACTCAGGAGGCGATTTACGAGCGGGCGAAGAAGCTCTGCTATTGGTCCGCGGCCCGGGGCACGCTGGCCATACGCTCCCATTTGGATGTGTGCGATGACCGGCTGCTGGCGGTGGAAGCGCTGGTGCAGCTGAAACGCGACATCGCCCCCTGGATCGACCTTCAGCTCGTCGCTTTCCCGCAGGACGGGTTCTACCGCTACGGCAAATCCGAGGAGAATCTCCGCAAAGCGCTGAAAATGGGGCTGGATGTGGTGGGCGGCATCCCGCATTTCGAACGCACGATGGAGGATGGCCGGCTTTCTGTGCAGGCGCTGATGAAGATCGCCGCCGATGAAGGGCGCCTCGTGGACATGCATTGCGATGAGACGGACGATCCGCTTTCCCGCCATATCGAGACGCTGACGGCGGAGACCTTCCGGCACGGCATGGGCGGGCGGGTGACAGGCTCGCACCTCACCTCCATGCATTCGATGGATAATTATTATGTTTCGAAGCTGATCCCGTTGATGGCGGAGGCGGGCATCGCCGCCATCGCCAATCCGCTCATCAACATCACCATCCAGGGGCGGCACGACACCTACCCCAAGCGCCGGGGCATGACGCGGGTGAAGGAGCTGATGGCGGCGGGGGTTCCTGTTGGGTTCGGCCATGATTGCGTGATGGACCCCTGGTACAGCCTGGGCAGCCACGACATGTTGGAGGTGGCAGGGATGGGGCTGCATGTGGGGCAGCTAACGGGCATGAGCGAGATGGCCGCCTGCTTCGGAGCAGTGACGCAGGCGGCCGCCCGCATCATGAATTTGGACGGGTACGGGCTGGAGCCGGGCTGCCACGCGGATATGGTGGTTTTGCAGGCCGAGGATGAAATAGAGGCGATCCGCCTGCGGGCGGAACGGTTGTTCGTGATAAGGCGCGGGAAGGTACTGGCGCAAAGCGCCCCGCGCGAGGCCGTGGTGAATTTCGGCGACGACACGCGGCGGGTGGATTTCACACGGGCGAATTTGGGTTAATGTCTGCCTCAGGCGGTCCTGCTGAGCAGCATGCTGCGCTTGGCGCGGCGCAAAAATGCCGCCAGCCGCAGGCTTGGCCCTGCCAGGGCGGCAAGGGCGAAGGGCAGATAGAAAAGAACATGTTTCAGCCCACCTTGCAGCGGGCTGACGAAGAAATCCACCGCGAATGCGTAGGCGATATAATTCAAGCCCATGAAGAAGATGAGCTGGCGGAGGCGTGGAGGACAATGCCGCTGTATCGTGCTGAAGGACAGGAGCGCGATCAGATATAGCCAGATCAGTGCGGTGCCAAAAAACAGGAACGTGCTGAGAGATGGCGCAGCCCCGAGATAGCAGAGCCATGCGACCAGCATGAAATGGGCGCTCTGGGCCGAAGCAAAGGCCAGACCCAAGGTGCGGGCATGGCGTTTGAGCGGCAGGAAAACCGGGCCGAACAGATCGTGCAGAGCGCCGCCAGTGTAAGCGAGCCAGAACAACAGGAATGAAAACCGGGCTGTCATGTCCAGCGCCAGGCGCGTGCCTGCAACACCCGCCCCGGCGGCTGCGAGCACAAGAGCGCCTATCCCCAGCGAGGTGCCGAAGGCGCAGAGCAGCCAGAAAATCAGCGAACCCGGTCGCATGGCCTTGAATTTAGCAGCTTTGCCCAGCCAGGAAGCCGGTTTTATGGGGGATATGCTCACAGCACTTTGGATGAGGGGGTAATAAAAAAGCGCCCCGTGGGCGCTTTTTGGAAAGATTAAACCAGCCTGGATTGTTTCACTGCCGCCGCGATAAAGCCCTGGAAGAGCGGGTGCGGGGCGAAGGGTTTGGATTTCAGCTCCGGATGGTACTGTACGCCGATGAACCAGGGGTGATCCGGGTATTCGACGATTTCCGGCAGCACGCCGTCCGGCGAGAGGCCGGAGAAGCGCATCCCCTTTCCCTCAAGCTGTTCGCGGTAGTTGATATTCACCTCGTAGCGGTGGCGGTGCCGCTCCTCGATATTCGCGGCGCCGTTATACACCTCACGCACCAGGGAGCCTTGGGTGAGCGTGGCCGGGAAGGCACCTAGGCGCATGGTGCCGCCCAGATCGCCGTCCGCGCGGCGGCGTTCGATCTGGTTTTCGCGGGCCCATTCGGTCATCAGCCCCACGATGGGGATTTCGCAGGGCCCGAACTCGGTGGAGGAGGCGTTTTGCATGCCCGCCAAGTTGCGCGCGCATTCGATCACGGCCATTTGCATGCCGAAGCAGATGCCAAGGAACGGCACCTTGTGTTCGCGCGCGAAGCGCACGGCCTCGATCTTGCCTTGGGCGCCGCGCTCGCCGAAGCCGCCGGGCACCAGAATGCCGTGCACGCCTTCCAGCTGCTCGACCTTGTCCGGCTGCTCGAAAATCTCGGAATCCACCCAGTCCAGCTTCACCTTCACCTTGTTGGCGATGCCGCCATGCGCCAGCGCCTCGGCAAGGGATTTATAGCTGTCCAGCAAATTGGTGTATTTGCCCACCACGGCGATCCGCACCTCGCCTTCGGGGAAGCGTACGGTATCGACGATGTTCTGCCAGCGGGAGAGGTCGGGCTCGGCCTCGAAGTTCAGGCCGAAATGGCGCAGCACTTCCCGGTCCATCCCAGCCTCGTGATAGGAGATGGGCACGGTGTAGATGGTGTCCACGTCCAGCGCGGGCACCACGGCCTCGGTGCGGACATTGCAGAAGCTGGCGATCTTACGGCGCTCATTCTCCGGAATCGGGCGGTCGCAGCGGCAGATCAGCATGTGCGGCTGGATGCCGACATTCTGCAGCTCCTTCACCGAATGCTGGGTCGGCTTGGTCTTCAGCTCGCCGGCGGACGGGATATAGGGCACCAAAGTGAGATGCACGAACATCGCCTGGGCGGGGGTCAATTCGTTGCCAAGTTGGCGGATGGCTTCGAGGAAAGGCAGGGACTCGATATCGCCGACCGTGCCGCCGATCTCGACCAGCACGAAATCCAACCCTTCCGTGCGGTTGAGCACGGTTTCCTTGATGGCGTCCGTGATATGCGGAATCACCTGGACGGTGGCGCCCAGATAATCTCCCCGGCGCTCTTTGGCGATCACCTCGGAATAGATTTTGCCGGTGGTGGCGTTGTCCGCCTTGTTGGCGGCAACGCCGGTGAAGCGCTCATAATGGCCGAGATCCAGATCGGTCTCCGCCCCGTCGTCGGTCACGAACACCTCACCATGCTGGTAAGGGCTCATCGTGCCGGGATCGACGTTGAGATAGGGATCCAGCTTACGCAGCCGGACCGAATAGCCCCTGGCTTGCAGCAGGGCACCGAGGGCCGCCGAGGCGATGCCCTTACCGAGAGACGAGACCACGCCGCCGGTGATGAAAACGAACCGCGTCATGGAATCCAACCTTACATGAGTCCGGCGATACAGGAGAAGAGGGGCGTGCGGTATTACTGAGTTTTATTCGGCGCGGGGCTGGCGGGTGCCGCAGGTGCCGGCGGCGCGGAGGGCGCTGGCTGTGCGTCAACCGGGGTTTGCGGCAGGGAGGCAGGCGTGCCAGGGGCGGGCGGCGCGGCGGGGGCCGGCGCGGTGGGTGCCGCGGGGGTTGGACCGTTGAGAATGGCCGCGTTGGTATCGGCGCCGCTGCCTTTATACAGCAGGCCCAGCGCCAGAGAGAGCACGAAGAACGCGGTGCCCAGTATGGCGGTCGTGCGGGTGAGCAGGTTCGCCGTGCCGCGCCCGGTCATGAAGCTACCCATGCCCTGGCCGCCGCCAAGACCGAGCCCGCCGCCCTCGCTGCGCTGGATCAGCACCACGCCGATCAACGCCACGGTGACGAACACATGCAGCACGAGAAGAACCTTGATCATCGAAAAACCCAAAAAATGGAATCAGGCGCGCTTCTAGAGCCTGGGCGCGCAGAGTTCAACCGCGCTGCGCCA
>JAGXAE010000205.1 GCA_018971725.1 Pseudomonadota bacterium
GCTGCGCGGCATCATCGCCGCGCGGCCGGGCATGCTCAACCTCGCCGGCTGCACGCCGATGCTGGAACGCGGCTTCGCCCTCGCCAAGAAAAGCGGCAAGCTGGTGCTGGCCATCGAAAGCCCCGGCGGCTCGGCCACGCAATCAGACCTCATCGGCCAGTTCATCCGCCGCAAGGCCGAGAAGGATAACATCGAGGTCACCGCCGTCATCGGAGATCTCGGTGCCTCGGGCGGCTACTGGCTGGCCTGTGCGGCGGACAATATTTACGCCAGCCGGCTTTCCATTGTCGGCTCCATCGGCGTGGTCACGGAAGGTTTTGGCCTGAACCAGCTCATCGCCCGCTATGGCATCGAGCGGCGCACCCTCACGGCGGGCGTGAACAAGCGCCGGAACGATATGTTCGCCCCCCGCAAGCCCGAGGACGTGGCCTTCACGCAGGAGCTGCTGGACGAGATTCATGTGATGTTCAAGGACTGGGTGCGCACCCGGCGCGGCGAGCGTCTCACCACGGATGAATCCCAGGTGTTTGACGGCGGCTATATGCTGGGCGAGCGCGCGAAAACCCTGGGGCTGATCGATGGTTTCAGCGATGCCGAACAGATCGTGAAGGAACTGGGCGGCGAGAAGGCCAAGGCGGTCTGGCTCAAGCCCCGTCCGCCGCGCGGGCTGCTGCGCCTCATCTTCCGCAACGCCGCCGAAGCGGTGCTGGACGTGGCCGAGGAACGCGCCGCTGTGCCGGCATTGAAGTAAGCCCTACCTAGCTCAAAACCCTCGCGGTCCAACGGCTTTCCGCCACATCCCCGCCACACCGCCTTGGTATAGGCACGGCACGGCGGCACTAATCCGCCAAGCGGCTTCACAAGGGTTTTTATGAAGACATCATTCATGCTGGCCGCGCTGGCCGCGTTGGGCTTCGCCAGCCAGGCCCATGCGCAGGATTACCCGTATTATTATCCGCCGGGCTATTATCCCGCCTACCCGCCGGGTTACCCCTACCCCGCGCCAAGCTATCCGGCTTACCCGCCAGGCTACCCAGCCTATCCGCAAGGCACACCGGACAACGGCCAAAGCTACCCGGCTTATCCGCCAGGCTACCCAGCCTATCCACAAGGCGCCCCAGACAGCGCACCGGATAGCGCCCAAAGCTACCCCGGCAACCCGCCCGCCAGCGCAGAGAGCCCGGATGAGGACTCGGGCAGCATCGCGGAATTACTGGCGGCCCATAACCAATACCGCTCTGCTCTGGGCCTTCCGCCTCTGCATTGGTCCACAACCCTGGCTGAGCGCGCCCAGCGCTGGGCGGAGCATCTCGCCTCGATCGGGCAGCTTGTGCATAGCGGCTCGGGGCAGAATCTGGCCATGGCCGCCGCCGGCACGCAATCCCTTACACAGCTGGTTCAGCTATGGGGCAATGAGGAAGCCAATTTCACCGATGGCGCGTTTCCAAACATCTCCAGGACGGGAAACTGGATGGATGTCGGCCATTACAGCCAGTTGATCTGGAGGAGCACGAGCAAGGTCGGGTGCGGATTTGCCGAAGACAACGGGAACGACGTTCTGGTCTGCGATTATTCGCCGCCCGGGAATGTGATGGGAGAGCGGCCGTACTAGAGCCGGATCGCCCTCAGCTCCAGACGGTCAGCGCTCCTATGAAGAGCAGCGTGCCCGCCGCAGCCACGATGTTCCAGAACAGGAATTTGGTGAAAAAGCTCCAGCCCTTTTGTGCGGGCAGGTCGAAATCGATGTCCTCGCCCGTATGCTGCGCGGTGTGTTGCGGCTGTGCCGTCATGTTATTCCCCGGTTGTTCTAGCTTACTCCATGGAACGTAAAATCTTGCTCAGCCTGCTGGCAAGCTGATTTTGCTGGCAAGAGAGGCCAATATCGCCGGGTAGAGCCTATGCTCCTGCTCCAGCACCCTGGCGGCCAACATCGCCTCGGTATCGCCGGGCAGAACCGGCACCCGCGCCTGGCCAAGAATGGGACCTTCATCCATGCCTTCGGTCACCAGATGCACGGTGCAGCCATGCTCGGCCTCGCCCGCCGCAATGGCGCGCTCATGCGTGTCCAGCCCTGGGAGTTTCGGCAGCAGGCTGGGATGGATGTTGAGCATCCGCCCGGCCCAGCCTTGCACCAGCCAAGGGGTGAGCAGGCGCATATAGCCGGCAAGGCACACAATCTGCACGCCCCGCGCCCGCAATTCCGCGTCTATGGCGCGTTCATGCGCTTCGCGATCCTTGCCGAATGGCTTGGCCGGCACGGCAATGGCCTCGATGCCCAGGCCCCGCGCAATTTCGAGGCCCGCCGCGTCCGGCTTGTTGGAGAGCACCAGCACGATCTCAGCCGGATAATCCGGCGCCTGGGCGGCTTTCACCAGCGCCTCCATATTGGAACCACGGCCGGAGATGAGAATCGCGACGCGCGGCTTCATCCGGCGAACAGCTTGTCCTGTCCCTCGATGATGATGCCGGGCTCATCGGTTACCTGGCCGAGCCGGAAGGGTTGTTCCCCCGCCGCGCGCAGGGCCGCCATCGCTTCCTCCGCGTCGCTCACCACCAGCGCCATGCCGACACCGCAATTGAACACGCGCAGCATTTCCTCCGCCGCCACATTGGCGGTGCGGGCCAGGAAGGAGAAAATTTCCGGCATGGCCCAGGGGCCGTTCAGCCGCGCACCGCAATTTCCGGGCAAGGCGCGGGGCAGGTTTCCGGGCAAACCACCTCCGGTTATGTGTGCTGCCGCTTTCAACAACTTTTTATTATGAATTTCGAGCATCGGCTTCACATAGATGCGCGTCGGGGTGGTGAGCACATCGGCGGCGCGTTTGCCCAGGATTTCCGAATCCCAGGAGAGCCCGGCATCCTTGAAGATGCGCCGCACCAGGGAGAAACCGTTGGAATGCACACCGGAGGAGGGCAGCGCCAGAATCG
>JAGXAE010000041.1 GCA_018971725.1 Pseudomonadota bacterium
CGCTGCTCGCGCTGGGGCGTGGTGGCCTTTGCCTCCTCGCTGGACCAGCCCGGCCCCATGGCCCGCAATGTGGAAGACAATGCCCTGCTGCTGAACGCCATGGCGGGGTTCGACGAGCGCGACTCCACCTCCGCCGACCGCGAAGTGCCGAATTTCACCGCCGCCCTCGCCCGTGGCGTGAAGGGCCTCAAAATCGGCATCCCCGCCGAATACCGGCTCGAAGGCACCAACCCTGAAATCCTCGCATTGTGGGACAAGGGCATCGAGTGGCTGAAGGCGCAGGGGGCCGAGATTGTCGACATCTCCCTGCCCCACACCAAATACGGCCTGCCGGTCTATTACATCGTCGCCCCGGCGGAAGCCTCCTCGAATCTCGCCCGCTACGATGGCGTGCGCTTTGGCAAGCGCGTGGACGGCGAAGACCTCATCGACCTTTACGAGCGCACCCGCGCCGAGGGGTTCGGGGCCGAGGTGAAGCGCCGTATCATGATCGGCACCTATGTGCTGAGCCATGGCTATTACGACGCCTATTACCTCAAGGCGCAAAAGGTGCGGAATTTGATCCTGCGCGATTTCACCGAGGCTTTTGCAAAAGTGGACGCCATCCTCACCCCCACCGCACCCTCCGCCGCCTTCGGCCTGGGCGAGAAGATGGATGATCCCGTCACCATGTATCTCAACGACGTGTTCACCGTCCCCGCCTCGCTCGCCGGTGTTCCGGCCATGAGCGTTCCCGCTGGCCTCTCTGCCGAAGGTCTGCCGCTCGGCCTGCAAGTCATCGGCAAGCATTTTGATGAGGAAACGGTGTTCGCGGTCTCGGCCGCCATCGAGGCCGCCGCCAATTTCACCGCTCTGCCGGAGGTTCGCGCCAAATGAGCAGCTACACGCTAGAAGGCCGCACCGGCACATGGGAAATCGTGGTCGGCCTCGAAGTCCATGCCCAGGTGATTTCTGAATCGAAACTCTTCTCCGGCGCCTCCGCCACCTATGGCGGCGCGCCCAACGCGCATGTCTCGTTCATCGATGCCGGTTTCCCCGGCATGTTGCCCGTCATCAACAAGGAATGCGTGGCGCAGGCCGTGCGCACCGGCCTCGGCCTCAAAGCGCAGATCAATCTGTTCTCGCGCTTCGACCGCAAGAATTATTTCTACGCCGATCTCCCCCAGGGCTACCAGATCAGCCAGTTCGCGCACCCCATCGTCGGCACCGGCACTGTCGAGATCGAGCTGCAGGACGGCACCATCAAACATATCGGCATCACCCGCCTGCACCTGGAGCAGGACGCCGGTAAATCCATGCACGATCAGCACCCGGCGAAATCGGTCATCGACCTCAACCGTGCTGGCGTGGGGCTAATGGAAATCGTTTCCGAGCCGGATATCCGCTCGCCCGAGGAAGCCGGTGCGTATTTGCGCAAAATCCGCCAGATCGTGCGCTATCTCGGCACTTGCGACGGTAACATGGAGGAAGGCTCCATGCGCGCGGACGTGAATGTGTCCGTCCGCAAACCCGGCGAGGATTTCCGCACGCGCTGCGAGATCAAGAACGTCAACTCCATCCGCTTTGTCATGCACGCGGTGGAGGCCGAGGCGCTGCGCCAGATCGAGGTGTGGGAAAGCGGCGGCGAGGTGGTGCAGGAAACAAGGCTCTACGACCCCACAAAGGGCGAAACACGCTCCATGCGCTCCAAGGAAGACGCGCATGACTACCGCTATTTCCCAGAGCCCGATCTGCTGCCGCTGGTGCTGGAGCAGGAATGGGTGGAGGAGCTGAAAGCCAAACTCCCAGAACTGCCCGACGAAAAACGCGCGCGCTTCTGCACGGAATACGGCATTCCCTTCTACGATGCCGGCGTGCTGGTGGCGGACCAGACAACCGCGGATTTCTACGAAACCCTCGCCAAGGGCCGCGACGGCAAACTCGCCGCCAATTGGGTGACGGGCGATTTCTTCGCCGCCATGAACCGCACCGGCAGGAGCATCGAAAACCCGCCCGTGACGGTTGAAGCTTTGGGCCAGATGCTGGACCTCATCGCGGATAAAACCATCAACGGCCGCATCGCGAAAGATGTGTTCGAGGAAATGGTGGAAACCGGCAAAATGCCCGCCGCCATCGTCGAGGAAAAGGGCCTGAAGCAGGTGACGGACACCGGCGCCATCGATGCCGCCGTAACGAAAGTGCTGGCGGACAATCAGGACAAGGTGGCCGAGTACAAATCCGGCAAGGACAAGCTGTTCGGCTTCTTCGTCGGCCAGGTGATGAAGGCGATGCAGGGCAAGGGCAACCCGGCTTTGGTGAACGAGGCGGTGAAGAAACAGCTCGGCTAATTCCCTCATACCAGCCCCGCGCCTTATCCATGCGGGTGTTGATGTGAATCAAACCCCGCCCGCAAGGCGGGGTTTATTTTTGCGCCATGATGAAAGAACTGCCCCTCTCCAAGGTCTATCAGTTCATCGAGCCCGGCCCGGTGACGCTACTAACCACCCAGACGCCAGGGACGAAACCGAATGTCATGGCGATGTCCTGGCATATGATGGTGGAGTTTGAACCGCCGCTCATCGCCTGCGTGGTGGCGGCGGGGAATTACAGCTTCGAGGCTTTGGAAAAGACGCATGAATGCGTCCTTGCCATACCGCCCGCCAGCCTTGCCAAGATTGTCACCGATATCGGCAACTGCACGGGCGGAGATACGGATAAATTCGGCTGTTTCGATCTCACGCCCCTGCCCGCCTCACATGTCGCGGCACCTTTGATCGGCGAGGCCATGGTCAATCTAGAATGCAGGGTGAAAGACACGAAGATGGTGAAACCTTACAACCTCTTCGTTCTGGAATGCGTGAAGGCCTGGGAAAACCCGAAGCTTAAGGACGCGCCAATGCTGCACCATCACGGCTATGGAAATTTTTCCGTGGATGGCGATCGTATCCACATAAAATCCAAAATGCGCTAAATTTCAGGAAATTTCGGAATCAGCCCACTGGCCTCGGCCATCGCCCGGCTTTCGGCAATTGAGGCGCTCACCATCAGCGCCGCCGCCAGAGCCTGCTTGCCCGCCAGCCCGTCCACCAGCACCTTCGCCCCGTCCAGGCAGGAATCGAAGAACGCCTCATGCTCGGCGGAAAGCGCGTCATGGTCCTGCCAGCCCGCCTGCTCGATGCCGAATTCCGGAAAGCCCGGCACCTTGGTGCCGATGCCCCGCCCCACCAGAGTCAATTTCCGGGCGGAGAAATCCACCGTTAAATAGCCGGTTTGCGAAAAGATGCGCATTTTGCGTTCGGTTTTAAGCGAGATGCGGCTGGCGGTGATTGTCGCCACCGCACCGGAAGCGAAACGGATGCGCGCATTGGCGATGTCATCAAACGTGCTGGCCACGGGCGCGCCCACCGCGTCCACGCTCACCACGTCCGAATCGGCCAGGGTGAGAATCAGGTCGAGGTCGTGGATCATGAGGTCCAGGATGACCGAGACATCCGTGCCGCGCGGTTTGAAGGGGGCGATTCGGACCGCCTCGATATAAAGCGGCCGCCCCATGCGCGAGGAGAGCGCGCCATGCGCCGCGGAGAAGCGTTCAAGATGCCCCACCTGCAAAACCACGCCGGCTTGCCGGGCCAGGGCGATCAGTTCATCCGCCTGGTCCAGCGTCGCGGCGATGGGCTTTTCCACCAGCACATGCTTGCCCGCAGCCAAGGCGCGCGCCGCATGTTCGTAATGATATTCCGCCGGAGCGGCGATAATCACCGCCTCCGCCAAGGCCAGAATCTCATCAACCGATTTCACCGGGCAGCCTGCTTCCCAGGCAACCTCCTTGGCGCGGGCGGGGTTGGGGTCCGCCAACCCAACCAACTGCGCGCGGGCCGCACCGGCCAGTTTCAACGCATGGTAGCGGCCAAAATGCCCCGCCCCGATCAGCCCCACCTGCAAACGCTTGTTCATGTCTTTAGCGCTCTATTCCGCTCCGGGGTTGCGCGCAACGCCGCGCCCCGCCATACGGCAAGCGGTTTGGCAATTTTTCGGAGCCCATGTTGCTTTATTTCGGCCGTGCGAAGACATTCGGTGTCCTGCTTGTCTGTGGGTTGGGGATATTGCTCAGCCTGCCCAATCTGTGGGCGCGGCCCGGCTGGTGGCCCGGCTTCATGCCCTGGAACCAGGTGCATCTGGGCCTGGACCTGAAAGGCGGCTCCTATCTGCTTTTGCAGATCGACACAGGGGCCATACAGAAACAGGATCTGAACACGCTGGTTGGCGAGGCCAGGCAGACGCTCATCAAGGCCGGGCTTGGCTATAAGGACCTGCACGCGGACTTGCACACACACCAAGTGCTGCTCACCCCGTTGGACGGCCAGGGGCCGCAGGCGTTGAAGGCGCTGCAGGAGCTTATCACCTACCTTCCCAACTCCCCCACCCCCAGCCTGGCGGTGACGCAACAGCCGGATGGCAGCATCGCCCTTTCCATCCCCGCCCAGGCGCAGGACGCGCGCGACACCCAGGCGGTGCAGCAGGCCATTACCATCATCCAGCGGCGCATCGATGGCTCGGGCGTGCTGAACCCGCAAATCCAACGCCAGGGCCAGGACCAGATCGTGGTGCAGCTCCCCGGCATATCAGACCCCGGCCGGGTGAAAACGCTGATCGGCACCACCGCGCATATGACCTTCCAGATGGTGGATTCCACCGCCGTGCCCGGGCAGCCGGCGCCGCTGGGGGATGAATGGTTGCCGATGTCCAACAATCCGCAGCAGCAAATGGCGGTGCAGACCCAGGTGGCCGTGGACGGCGCCAGCCTGACCAACGCCCAGGCCAGCACCGACCCGCAAACCGGCGAATGGGTGGTGAATTTCACGCTGAACGCCGTGGGCGCGCGGGAATTCGCGGACACCACCGCCGCCAATGTAGGCAAATTGTTCGCCATTGTGCTGGACGGCAAGATTATCGAGGCGCCGGTCATCCGCGAGCCGATCACCGGCGGGCAGGGTCAGATTTCCGGCAATTTCACCCCGCAATCCGCCACCGATCTCGCCTTGCTGCTGCGCGCGGGCGCCCTGCCCGCACCGCTGAACATCGTGGAGGAGCAGAGCGTGGGGCCGGAACTGGGCGCGGACGCCATCCGGGCGGGCGCCATCTCCCTGGCGGTGGGCTTCGTGCTGGTGCTGTTCTTCATGGCGCTGTTTTATGGGCTGTTTGGCTGGTTCGCGAATGTGGCGCTCATCGCCAACCTCATCCTGATGCTGGCCATTCTCTCCTTCATGGGCGCCACGCTCACTTTGCCCGGCATGGCCGGTATTCTGCTCACCCTGGGCATGGCGGTGGACGCGAACATCCTGATCAACGAGCGCGTGCGCGAGGAAGTGAAGAACGGCCGCAAGCCGCTGGCTGCCCTGGAAGCCGGGTATAAGCGCGCCTACGGCACCATCATCGATTCCAACGTGACCACGCTGCTGGCGCATATCACGCTGTTCATCTTCGGCTCGCCGCCGGTGCGCGGCTTCGCGGTGACCATCTGCGCCGGCATCATCACCACGCTGTTCACCGCCACGGTGGTGGTGCGCCTTATCACCTCGCGCTGGTACGCCGCGCGCCGCCCCGCCGCCCTGCCCGTCTAGGATCGATCATGTTCTACAGACCCGCTTTCCGCTTCGTCCCGGACGGAACCAAGATCCGCTTCATGAATGGCCGTTTCGCCGGGCTCATCACCTCGGCGGTGCTGTCGCTGGCCTCGGTTATTCTGTTCTTCCATCCCGGGCTGAATATGGGGCTGGATTTTAAAGGCGGCGTGGTGTTGCAGGTGCAAACCCCGCAAAAAGCCGATTTCCCGGCACTGCGTTCCGCCCTGTCCGCCGCGGGCCTCAGCGATGCCTCGCTGCAATCGGTCGGCCATCAGGGCAACCAGGTATTGATCAGCCTGGAAAGCCGGAGCACCGCCGCCGCCACGCAAACCGCCATTGGCGAGGTGCAGACGGCGCTGAACAAGGCCGCACCCGGCGCCACAATCCAGTCCACCCAGGCGGTGGGCGCCTCCGTCAGCAACCAGCTCTTTACCCAAGGGTTGGAGGCGCTGGGCCTCTCCTTCGTGATGATCCTGATCTATATCTGGTTCCGGTTCGAATGGCAGTTCGCCGTGGGCGCGGTGGTGACGCTGATTCTCGACACCACCAAGACCATCGGCTTCATGGTGATCACGCGGATCCCGTTCGACCTCGTGACGATCGCCGCCATTCTTACCATCATCGGCTATTCCACCAACGACAAAGTGGTGGTGTATGACCGGGTGCGCGAAAATCTGCGCAAATATAAAACGATGAATTTGCGCGATCTGATCGACCTTTCGATCAATGAGACATTGAACAGAACACTCGGCACCTCTGGCACCGTGTTTCTGGCGGCGTTGCCACTGGCGCTGTTTGGCGGCTCGGCACTTTCCGGCTTCGCCTGGATCATGCTGTTCGGCATCGTGGTCGGCACATCGTCCTCCATTTTCATCGCCGCCCCCATTTTACTATTTTTAGGCGAGAACAGGCTCCGCCGCTCAACCGCCGCGCCAAAAAAATCTACGAATTAGGCCTTTTTCCAGATTTTTTTATCGCGGTTGTTACGCAAAACTGTTAACCAGGATTCGTGAAATTTTATACGAAATCCGGTTAATTAGACGATGTATGTGACCGCGCCTGAACCCCAGTTCGCCGCCATGCTTCGTCTGCGCTATCAGCCAATCGTCCGGCTGGAGGATGGCACGGTAAGCCATGTGGAAGTCCTCGCCCGGATTTTGGGGCGGGATGGGCGGCTGACCGGGCCGAAAAGCCTGGTGGCGGCGATGGAGCATCCAGACCGCGCCCTTGGCCTTACCCGCACAATCATGCAGCGGGCGCTCAGTGAATATCAGGCACGGGCTTTCTTCGCCCGCGGGTTGCCTCTGGCATTCAACCTGCCACTCAATGTCCTGGTCCATTCCGGTATCCTGGAACTGATCGAGGCGCTGCGGGAAGCCCACGAGCTTTCAGCCAGGTTAATCCGCTTTGAGCTTACCGAGACGCAGCCGGTTCACGACATAAAACGGGTGGAGGTGAGCATCGCGGCGCTGCGCGATGCGGGCTACCAGTTGGCGTTGGACGATATCGTGCCGCTGACGCCGTTTCTGATGCCGCTGATGGGCACGGCGGTGGGCGCTGTGAAACTGGACCGGTCGGTGGTGGTGGATGCCCGCCCGGGCGCGCAGAATTTCATCCGGGGCATAACCCGCCTCGCCGCCGGGCGGCTTCAGGATGTCGTCGCGGAAGGCATTGAGACGGCAGCGCAGCAGGCGCGGATGCGAGTTCTTGGCGTGACCCATGGGCAAGGATTTTTGTTCGCCAAGCCCCTAGCGGTGGAGGAACTGGCCGCCTGGCTGCCAGCCGGGCGGGTTATGCTGCCAAGCTGAAGCGCCGCTTGGCATCACCCTGCATGCGGGCCACGCGGGCGCGCCAGCTTTCGCTCTGCGTGGCGACCGCCGCCATCGCGATATTGTCAGGATGCTCGGCGGTTTCGGGCGCTACCTCCAGCACCGCGCCCTCGGCTTTCAGCTTCAGAAGATGCGCCAGTACATTGCGCTGCGCCGCCGCTTTCAGAAACAAATCCTGCTTGCTGTATAGCTTCGCGGCCAGCCCCGCGACGCTCCATTCCTGCCGGGCCAGTTCTGCCATCACGGTTTGCTCGCGCATTTGCCGATGCGCGAGAAGTGCTGCCGTCAGGCGGCGCGGCTCCCGCAGCAACGGCCCATGGCCAGGCAGGAAAATCTCGTCGTCGCGGCGCAGCAGATGCTGAAGCGAGCGGTAATAATCCAGCATGTCTCCTTCAGGTGGGCTGACGATGGAGGAGGACCAGGACATGACATGGTCGCCGCTGAACAAAATCTTTTCTCCCCCCGCGCCGGCAAAGGCGAAGCAGAGATGGTCGGCCGCGTGGCCAGGCGTGTGCACAGCCGTGAAGCCACGGATCTCGCCGCCATCGGCAAGGGCGATATCCGGGGTAAAGTCAGGTTTGGCGGGTGCCGCGAAGCTTGCCACCGGCGCGCCGGTGGCCGCGCGCAGGCCCGCCACCGCGCCGGAATGGTCGGCATGGGCATGGGTGAGCAGGATCAGGCTGATCGGCGTGGTCCCGGCGGCGGCGAGAATAGCGGCGATATGCACCGCATCATCCGGTCCGGGGTCGACAACAACCAGCCCGTCATCGCGCTCCACGAGATAGGTGTTGGTGCCATGATAGGTCATGACGCCGGGATTGTCGGCGACAATCCTGGTGATCCCCGGCAATACGGGCAAGGCGGCATGACGGGGCGGAACGGCTTCGGTCAAAAATCCCATGGAATCATCATGCAATGCAGCATGAGCCCCGGCAATCCGCCCAGATGGCAAGGCTGCCTAGCCGAACGTGTAGGCCAGCCAGAGAACCCCCATAACCATGGCGGCGCAGGCCAAGCCAAGCAGCAATGGCAGGCTACCGCCACCGGGCGTCCGGCTCAACCCGTGCGGCAGACGCGCAGGATGCCGCGCGAGACTGACATCTAAATCTTTCATATCCAACATGTTATAACTCCATCTTCCGATGGCGCGGGGCGGTCGCGGGGTATCGCCCCGTTTGTTTATCGAATGTGACAATTATGCGCCTCAGCCCTCTTGGAATGCAACAAAAACCACACAGACCCACCGTTGTGCCGCGTTCCGAGGTCGACATGCCGGCGCAGGCGGGTAATCTAGCACCATGGCCACGCCGCAAGACCCCGATTCCGCCCTGCGCGCCACCCTCAGCCGCCACAAGTTCGTCGCCTCCGCCTTGCTGGCGCTGATGGCCGCCCTGACCGTGGGAAGTTATTGGCTGCCCGCTTCCTCCTGGAGCGGCCTGCTGCGTGACGCCGCCAAGGCCGGCTTCATCGGCGGGGTGGCGGATTGGTTCGCCGTTACCGCGCTGTTCAGGCATCCGCTCGGCCTGCCAATTCCGCACACGGCCATTCTGCCGGCACAAAAGCAACGCCTGGGCGATGCGCTGGGGCGCTTTGTGGCCAACCATGTGGCCACGGAAGCCGATGTACGCCGGCTGCTCGGCAATCTCGACTCATCCGCCATTCTGCGCCGCTTCCTGGCTGACCCCGCCGCGACCCGGCCACTGGCCGAGGCTCTGGCCGGCATGTTGCCCAAATTATTGGCCACGATAGAGGATGGCCGCGCCCGGCGGCTTTTGAACCGGCTACTGCCCAAGCTGATCGGCGGGCGGGCAGCCGGTGTGGTGGTGGCGCGCGCTTTGGCGGGGCTGGTGGAAGGCGGCAAGCATCAGGAAATGCTCTCCTTCATTCTCGCCCAGGTGAAGGAGACGCTGGCGGCGCGGGAAGAATCTCTGCGCGAGGCGATTAAGGAGCGCGTGGCCGAGCATGGCGGCAAGCTGGTGGGCTGGGCGGTGGGCGCCACTGTGGCCAAACGCGTGCTCTCCGCCGTGAATGCGGAACTGGACAAGATAAGCCCAGACTCCTCCGAAATTCGTGACGCGTTCGATGAATGGGTCCGCACCGAAATCGCCAAGCTGGAGACGGACCCTGAACGCGCCGCCGAACTTGGCCAGGCGCTGCGGGGCGTGATGACGCACGACACAGTGCGTGCCTGGGCCTGGGATGTGTGGGCGCGGATGCGCCGCGCCCTGGAAATGGACGCCGCCAATCCGCATGGCCGTTCCGTGGCGGTGATAGAGGCGGCGCTGGCAAATCTGGCCGATGTGCTGGGGCGTGATGAAGCCGCCCAGGCCAGGCTAAACGAGGCGACGCAGAACATCGTAATCCGCATGCTGCCCAGCGCGCAGGCCGAAGGAGCGAAATTCATCGGCGGCGTGATCGGCGCGTGGGACGCGAAAACCATCACCGAAAAGCTGGAATTGCGGGTGGGCAAGGATCTGCAATATATCCGGGTGAACGGCACCATGGTGGGGTTTCTGCTTGGCGCCGCGCTGAACCTTCTGTTCCGCATGCTGCCCGCGCATCCCTGAACGGCAACGTTCTGTATCAAATAGGGCCTCGCGCCTTGGTTGCGCCACATCGCTGGTTTATGCTGGCACGCATGAAACCATTTCTTGCATCCACAATCCTCGCTCTTCTCCCCGCCGCCGCCCTGGCCGCCGGCCCCGCGCCGCTGGGCCCGAATGGCGGCAGGTTCGGTGCCTGGACCGCTGCAACCTATGGCAGCGGCGACGCCAAGATTTGCTACGCTTTTGCCACGCCGCAAAGCTCCACTCCCGCGGTGCAGGGCCGCGGCAAGCCGATGCTGACCGTGACGAACCGCAAGGGTTCGCCGCACGAGGTGTCGCTCACCGCCGGGTATGATTATCCGAAGGACGCCAAGGCAAGCGTGACCGTAGGCGGCAAGAGCTTTGATTTCTTCACGCAGAAAAACGTCGCCTTCAGCACCAGCGGCGCCGATGCCGTGGCCGCGTTTGAGGCCGGCAACACCGCGACCGCCACCGGGCCGGGGCCGCATGGCCATCCGGTCGTGGATCAATATTCGCTGGCGGGATTCTCCGACGCTTATAAGGCCATCTCAGCCGCATGTCCGTAACACTCGACCTTACCGCCGCCGAGCGCGAGCGCATTCTGGCCAAGGCGGCACATTTCTCGCCGCCGCCGCATATCCTGCCCGATGGGCGGCGGGATCTGGTCGGGCTTTCGCGCGAGGAACTGCTGGCAGAAGTTGAGGCGTTCGGTGAAAAACCCTTCCGCGCCAAGCAACTCTGGCACTGGATCTATCACCAGGGCGTACGGGAGTTTTCCGCGATGTCCAACATCGCCAAGCCCTTGCAGGAGAAACTGGCCGAACGCTTTGTCATCGGCCGGCCGGACGTGGCGACAGACCAGCTTTCCAAGGACGAGACCCGCAAATTCCTGTTCCGCTTCCGCGACCATGAGGCTGTGGAAACCGTTTACATCCCGGACCGCCAGGAGGACCGGGGTGCCGTTTGCCTGTCCTCACAGGTGGGCTGCACCCTCTCCTGCCGGTTTTGCCACACCGGCACGCAGCGCCTGGCGCGTAATTTGTCAGCCGCCGAGATCGTCGGCCAGTTCATGGCCGCGCGCGACGCCTATGGCGAATGGCCGAGCCCGAAGGGCGAAACGCCGCGCCTGCTCTCCACCATCGTGCTGATGGGCATGGGCGAGCCGCTGTATAACTATGAGAATGTTGCCAAGGCCATGAAGATCATCATGGATGGCGAGGGCATCGCCCTTTCGCGCCGGCGGATCACGCTCTCCACCTCAGGCGTGGTGCCGATGATGGACCGCGCGGGGGATGAACTGGGCGTGAACCTTGCCGTTTCCCTGCATGCGGTGACGGATGAATTGCGCGACGAACTGGTGCCGCTGAACCGCAAATACCCGATCAAGGAACTCATCGCGGCCTGCCGGCGATACCCCAGCGCCTCCAACGCGCGGCGCATTACCTTCGAGTACATCATGCTGAAGGGGCTGAATGATTCCGAGGCCGATGCGCGGGAACTCGTGCGCCTGATCGCGGGTCTGCCCGCCAAGGTGAACCTGATCCCTTTCAACCCGTGGCCGGGCTCGAATTACGAACCCTCCACCCCGGAAGCGTTACGAAAGTTTGCTGCGATTGTCATGCAGGCGGGCTATGCCTCGCCCATCCGCACCCCGCGCGGGCAGGATATTCTGGCGGCCTGCGGGCAATTGAAGAGCGCGGTGGAACAAGCCGCCGGGTAAGCCGCCTTATTTCCAACAAAAACCGGCCTTTATGGCCGGTTTTTTCATATTCCGGCCACAAAGCCGCCCGCAACGGTTCATTACTCTCCGCAATGCCAGGGTGCTTGAAGCTTTCTCCGCCGGGAGAAAGATTAAGCCCCGCTGAAAAGCAGAAGGAGGACGGAATGGGCGTGTATCTGATCAGCGGCGGCGCACAGGGCATAGGTGCTGGCATTGCCACCCGCCTCGCGCAGGAAGGCCACCGCGTAGTGGTGGCCGACAAGGTGAAGCCCGCCGAGACCAAGGCCCGCGCCGTGATCTGCGATGTTTCCGACCCCGCCCAGGTGGCGAGCCTGATCACCGGCATAGAGACAATCGAGGAACGGCTGGACGGCATTGTCTGCAATGCCGGGTTCATGATCCGCAAGCCGATAGAGGCGTTGACGCCGGAAGAATGGAACAGCGTGCTGGCCACCAACCTCACCAGCGCGTTTCTGTTGGTGAAGGCCGGGGCCAGGATGCTGCGGGCCGCCAAGGGGGCCGTTGTCACCATCGCTTCCACCCGCGCCCATATGTCCGAACCGGATACGGAATCCTACGCTGCCTCCAAGGGCGGGTTGTTGGCGCTGACCCATGCGCTCGCCGTCAGCCTGGCGCCGGATGTGCGGGTGAACTGCATTTCGCCGGGCTGGATCGACACCGGGCATTATTCCATCCGCCCGGAAGACCATGCCCAGCACCCGGCCGGGCGGGTGGGAAAAACCCAGGATCTAGCGGAGTTGGCGGCTTTTCTGCTCAGCCCGAAGGCCGGGTTCATCACCGGGGCTGAGATGATCGCGGACGGCGGCATGACCAGGAAGATGATCTATGAGGAGTGATTTGACTCTTGTAAATCGACTGCATTTAGATATATCTATTTATGTCTAGACTCAGGCGAAAGGAGTTTGTCCATGCGGCCCAACCATTTTTTTGAGGTGATGGAGGCGTTACGCCACCGGCGCCGGTTCATGCATCATGAACATCGCCATGGCCGCCACGGCCCCGGCGGCGGCCGCCGCCTGCTTGAGCATGGCGATTTGCGGGTGCTCGTTCTGCATCTCATCAATGAGGCGCCGCGCCATGGCTACGAGCTGATCAAGGCGATCGAGGACCTCACCGGCGGCGCCTACGCGCCCAGCCCCGGCGTGATCTATCCAACCCTGACCATGCTGGAGGAACTCGGCCATGTGACCGCCGAAACCGAAGGAACGAAGCGGCTGTTCAGCATCACCCCCGCAGGCGTGCAGACGCTGGAAGCCTCACGCGCCGCGGTAGAGGCGATGCTGGCGCGGCTTTCATCCGGCCCCGGACGCGACGCCGTGATGCCGGTGCGCCGGGCGATGGAGAACCTGAAAACAGCCCTGCGCATGAAGCTGGGCGGCCGCGCGGCCGACCCCGAGGCGATGCGCAAGGCCACTGACATGATCGATGAACTCGTCCGCAAGATTGAAGCGCTTTGAATGAGCGGTCTTGCCCAACCCTGAAAGGAATCCGGAACGTGAATGCCACGGCCATTATCCCCACCGCCAGCGCCAGGCGCTATCTCGGCCAGTTCGTGAGCCATTTCGCCCATAAGCTGCCGGCGATCCGCGAGCCTGACAACAGCCAGGGCGAAGTGAGCTTCACCACCGGCCTCTGCACCATGGATGCGGATGCACAGAAACTGTCAATCATTCTGAACGCCGCGGATGAGGCGGAGCTAACCCGGTTGAAGAACATCGTGGACCGGCATCTGCTGCGCTTCGCCTTCCGGGAAGAATTGCAGATCGCCTGGCTATGAGCCGGACTGCGGCTAAACCGTGCCTTTCGGCCAGCGCCGGTGCAGCCACAGCCAGTCGCCGGGTGCTTCCCTCACCCAGCCTTCCACGATGCGGTTGACCTCGGCGGTGAGCGCCAGCGTATCCGTGCTTTCGGGCAGCGGAAGCGGCGGTTCGCAAACCACATGCAGCCGCGCTGGACCGAGGCGTTTCACGTGAATGGGAAAGACAGGGCAGCGCAGCCGCAGGGCAAAACTGGCCAGCGCGTCCATGGTCATGGCGGGTTTGCCGAAAAAGGGCACGGCCAGGCCGGTATCCAGCTTCTGATCCACCAGAAACCCCAACGCCCCGCCATTGCGCACATGCGCATAAGCCCCGCGCGCGCCCGCCGCGCCCTTGGCGAACATCTGCACCGGACTGTCATACCCATCCCGCCGGAGCCGGGCGAGCATTTCGTCCACCAGCTTGTTGGAGGGGGCGCGGTACATGAAACCGAAATTCACGTTTTTCGTGGCGGCGATAAGGGGCATCACCTCCCAATTCGCGGTGTGGCCGGTAAAGAACAGTGCGGGCTGGCCCGGCACGAGATGCGGCGCCACATGCTCGTCCCAGCCTTCCAGCACATAGCCTGGCTTCACGCTGCCTTGGGGAACCTCCCGGAGCACCCGCAGGCAAACAAGTTCGGAAATGGTCTGGCCTAGGTTGCGCCAGACCTGATGGAGAATCAGCTTGCGTGCCTCGGGCGAAAGCTCGGGCATGGCGAGGCGTAAATTAGCATCCCCCACCTTGCGCGTGACCGGCAGAAACGGGCCGACGAATCCCGCCACCGCGCCGCCCAGCCGCGATGCGGTTTCAGGCGGCAACATAGCGAGCAGGCGGATCAACCCGCGCACCAGCCGCGCCTCAGCGCGATGGGCAAAACTGGGTGCAGGCGCGCTCATGCGTTCAGAAGCAAATCCAGCGCGGCCTCATCCTCCCACGCCAAACGCGCCCGCACCACCAGGCAGGCGGCGCGCAAGGCCGGCGGCAGTTTCACGAAATCCTTGGCGGTGGTGACGAGCTTGGCACCTGTGTCAGCGGCTTCGGCCAGCAAGGCCTTGGCCTCCTTCGCGGCGTAAACATGATGGTCGGGATAGGCGTGGCTGTTCACCAGTTCCGCGCCCAGAGAAAGCACGGAGCGGAAGAATTTTTCCGGGCGGCCGATGCCCGCGAAGGCGATCACCGGGCGGCGGCCCAGCGGCTCCACGCAATCAGGCGTCAGATTGGCGCGCAAAACCGGCATGGAGGGCGGCAGCCGCGCCAATGCGCCGGTCTCGTCATCGCCCACCAGAACCGCCGCGTGACAGCGCCACGCAGCACTCTGAACGGGCTCGCGCAGGGGGCCGGCGGGTAGCAGCAACCCGTTACCAAAGCCATAGCCGCCGTCGATCACTAGCAGCGAAAGATCCTTGCGCAGCGCCGGGTTTTGCAAACCGTCATCCATGACGATGGCGGTGGCGCCCTCCGCCAACGCCATCCTGGCGCCCGCCGCGCGGTCTTCGGCTTTTATGGTTGGCGCAAGTTCGGCCAGAAGCAGCGCCTCGTCGCCCACCTCAGCGGCGGTATGCAGGCCCCGCTCCACCAGCAGCGGGCCGCGCAAGGCGCCGCCATAGCCGCGCGTTAACGCGAACGGGCGGCCGGGCAGCCGGGTTAAAATATCCAGCGCCACAACCGTTTTGCCAGAACCGCCAACGCCCACATTGCCGACGCATATGGTTTTGATGCCGATGGAAACCCCCGCGCGGCGCACCCGGCTCGCGGTCGCAATTCGGGTGATAAGCCCGAAGGGCCGTAGAAGCTGCGCGGCGGGTCCGCGGCGGGTCCAGAATTCCGGGGCGATCATGGCACGCCTTGCAAGATGGCGTGTGAAAGCCGTTCA
>JAGXAE010000206.1 GCA_018971725.1 Pseudomonadota bacterium
TGGCTCCCTCCATGGCGTCCCCGCACCCGGTAGACATCAGCGAGAAACGAGGTTGATTATGGCGAAGAACGGCGGCATCCGCATTGCGATCGCAGGGGTCGGCAATTGCGCGAGCTCCCTGGTTCAAGGGCTTTACTACTACACCCCGGAACGCTGCGCCGAGGGCGTGGTTGGCCTCATGCACACCGAGATCGGCGGCTATCAGCCGAACGACATCAAGGTGGTCGCCGCGTTTGACGTGGATGCCCGCAAGGTCGGCCAGGACGTGGCAAAGGCCATCTTCGCCAAACCCAACTGCACCAAGGTTTTCGAGCCGAACATCCCCGAAATGGGCGTGACCGTGAAGATGGGTCAGGTGCTGGATGGTATTTCCGAGCATATGGCGAATTATGACGAGGACCGCACCTTCGTGCGTTCCGACGCCAAGGAGCTGACCAAGGCCGAGATCGTGGCCGAGTTGAAGGCATCCAAGGCCGATGTGCTGCTCAACTACATGCCGGTGGGCTCGGAAGCGGCCGCGCGTTTCTATGCCGAATGCGCGCTGGAGGCGGGGTGCGGTTTCGTCAACAACATGCCGGTCTTCATCGCCAGCGACAAAGCCTTTGCTGACCGTTTCGCCGCCGCCAATCTCCCGATCATCGGGGACGACATCAAATCCCAGGTCGGCGCCACCATCACCCACCGCGTGCTGACCGATTTGTTCGCCAAGCGCGGCGTGAAGCTTTTGCGCACCTACCAGTTGAACACCGGCGGTAATACCGACTTCCTGAACATGAAGAACCAGGACCGTCTGGCTTCGAAGAAAGTCTCCAAGACCGAGGCTGTGCAGGCTGTCGCCAAGAAGCGGCTGGAGCGCGAGGACGTGCATATCGGCCCGTCCGACTACGTGCCCTGGCAGAACGACAACAAGATCGCCTTCATCCGCATGGAAGGTTTGCTGTTCGGTGACGTGCCGATGGATATCGAACTGCGGCTTTCCGTGCAGGACAGCCCGAACTCCGCCGGCGTGGTGATCGACATGATCCGCTGCTGCAAGCTGGCGCTGGAGCTGGGTGTTGGCGGTGTGCTTGCCGGTCCCTCTGCCTATTTCTGCAAGCACCCGCCCGTGCAATACACGGACGATGTGGCCTATGAGATGACGGAGGAATTCATCCGCACCCGTCCGGCCCTGGCGGCGGTGACCGCCGCCGAATGAAATGCCTGATTGTTGCCGCCGGGCAAGGCACACGCCTGCGCGAGAAAGGCGAGCTGAAGCCGCTCATCCCCATCCGCGGTGTGCCGCTGATCGAGCGCGTGATCGCCAATGGCAGGCAGGCGGGGATCGACGAATTCATCGTCGTCACCGGCTATCGTTCGGATGAATTGCAGGCGCGCTTAAGCGAATTCTCCAGCCGCTCCGGTATCCACATCACCCGCATCTTCAACCGCGCCTGGGACCGGGCGAACGGTGTCTCCGTTCTCACCGCCAAGCAGTTCCTGGACGAGCCGTTTCTGCTGACCATGTGCGACCATCTGGTGGACCCGGAAATCCTGCGTGCGATGATTCAAGCGGGGCAGGAACCCGGCACGGTCACGCTGGGGGTGGATTTCAACATCGACAATCCGTTGAACGATCCCGAGGACGTGACCCGCGTGAAATGCGAAGGCGATCGCCTGAAGCATATCGGCAAGATCATCCGGGACTATAATTGCTTCGATACCGGGGTATTCCGTTGCACGCCGGCGATGTTCGACGCGCTGGAGGAATCCCAGACACGCGGCGATGACAGTATTTCCGGCGCCATGAACGTGCTGGCCGAATGGGGCAAGGCGCGGGTGTTTGATATCGGCCCCCGGCTTTGGGTGGATGTGGACGACCCCATCGCCTTCGGCAAGGCCGAAGCCCTTTTGGATGCCGGCAGGCTTTAAATGAGCGACGCCGCTCTTGGCGAGTCGGACCCGGTCCGGCGGACCTATGAGATCGAGGACCCGACCAACCTCTATTTCATTCACCCCATCTCGGCCCGGCTAGTGCCGGTTTTCGCCAAATACGGCATCACCCCCAACACCGTCTCGCTCGCCGGCATGGGGTGCGGCATTCTCGCCGGGGTTTCCTACCATTTCTATGCCGCCACCTGGTGCGCGGTGCTCGGCTTCGCGCTCATGTTCGCCTGGCATGTGCTGGACGGAGCGGACGGCCAGCTCGCCCGCCTGACCAAAACCTATTCCGAACTCGGCAAGGTGCTGGACGGCATTTGCGACTATGTCACCTTCACTGCCGTCTATGTCGGGCTGGCTTTGGCGATGAGCCATTATATGGGCGGCTGGGCCTGGGCGCTGGTCGCCTGTTCGGGCATTGCCCATGCCGTGCAATCCGCCGCCTATGAGATGCAGCGGCAGGATTATAATTTCTGGGGTTGGGGCCGCGCCTCCGCGGCGCTGCCCAAGCTGGACGCGAAGCCCAAGGGAATGGCCGGGCATCTGCACCATCTTTATGCCCGCATGCAGCTTTGGGCGGCGGGCGGCGCGGTGGAATTTCATGCCGGGTTTGGCGCGTTGTTGGCGGCGAATCCAAAACGCGAGGCTGGCTTGCGGGCTGCCTATCGGGAGTCTTTCGCCCCGGTCATCCGCCGCTGGGGTGTGCTGTGCGCGAATTACCGCACGCTGGGGCTGTTCATCGCGGCCCTTATCAAGCTGCCCGCGCTGTATTTCGTCTTCGAGATTCTCGGCTTTAGTGCGGTCCTCGTCGTTCTGCTGGAAGCGCAGAAGGTGCATTACCGCGCATTCCTGGCGCAGGTCCGGGCCTAGGGTGAATCGACATTCACCTGAGCCAGATCATGACCGCGGCGATGATTGTGAAGCCTTTGAAATGGATGGTTCGTCTATCGTAGCGCGTTGCGAAGCGACGGAAGTGCTTGAGCTTGTTGAAGCATCGCTCGATGCGGTT
>JAGXAE010000042.1 GCA_018971725.1 Pseudomonadota bacterium
CAGGGTGGTTCTTCCCGAAGACCCTTAGGCCTCACGGCTTAAAGACCAACTGAATGGAACGGCCCTTTGACTGATATCGTCGTCGTCGAATCCCCCTCCAAGGCAAAGACGATCAATAAATATCTGGGGGATTCATATAAGGTTTTGGCCTCTTTCGGCCATGTCCGCGATCTTCCTCCCAAGGACGGCTCCGTCCGCCCGGACGAGGATTTCGCCATGGACTGGCAGGCGGATGACCGTGGCGCCAAGCAGCTCAGCGAAATCGCCAAGGCCCTGAAGGGCGCCAAAACCCTCTATCTCGCCACCGACCCCGACCGCGAGGGCGAAGCGATTTCCTGGCATGTGCAGACGGCGCTGGCCGAGCGCAACGCGCTCAAGGGCGTGCATGTCCGTCGCGTCACCTTCAACGAAATCACCAAGAACGCGGTGAAAACCGCCATGGCACATCCGCGGGACCTCGATACCCCGTTGATCGAGGCCTATCTCGCCCGCCGCGCCTTGGATTATCTGGTTGGCTTCACCCTTTCGCCAGTGCTTTGGCGCAAGTTGCCCGGCTCCAAATCGGCCGGCCGTGTGCAATCCGTTGCGCTGCGCCTCATCTGTGAGCGCGAAGCCGAGATCGAGGTCTTCAAGGCCCGCGAGTACTGGACGGTGGAAGCAAGCCTGCTTACCCCCACCGGCGCGCCATACCCCGCCCGCCTCACTCATTTCCAAGGCAAGAAGCTCGACCAGTTTGACCTGAACGACGAAGCCAAGGCCGCCGCCGCCAAGACCGCCGTTCAGGTTGGGGCATTCTCCGTCGCCTCGGTCGAGAAAAAGCGCACCAAGCGCAACCCGCCGCCGCCTTTCATCACCTCCACCTTGCAGCAGGAGGCCAGCCGCAAGCTCGGGCTTTCCTCGCAGCAGACCATGCGCCTCGCCCAACAGCTATATGAAGGTGTCGAGATCGGCGGCGACACGGTGGGCCTCATCACCTATATGCGAACCGACGGCGTGCAGCTGGCCCAGGAAGCTGTCTCCGCCATGCGCAAGCAAATCCAGGCGGAGTTCGGTGACGCCTATCTCCCCGTCGCTCCTCGCATCTATCAGAGCAAGGCAAAGAACGCGCAGGAAGCCCACGAGGCCATCCGCCCCACCGATATCTCTCTAAAGCCAGAGAAAGTGGCCCGCATGCTCAATGCCGAGCAGGCGAAGCTGTACGAGCTGATCTATAAGCGCGCGCTGGCGTGCCAGATGTCCCCCGCCGAGCTGGACCAGACCGCCGTGGACCTGACCGACGGCAAGGGCCAGACGCTGCGCGCCACCGGCTCCGTGCTCGCCTTCGACGGCTTTCTGAAACTGTACCACGAGGATCAGGACGACCCCACGGACCAGGATGATGACAGCCGCATCCTGCCGCCCATCGCCAAAGGCGATCCGGCCAAAACCCGCGAGGTTACCGCCACCCAGCATTTCACCCAGCCGCCGCCGCGCTATTCCGAAGCATCGCTGGTGAAGAAGATGGAGGAACTCGGCATTGGCCGCCCCTCCACCTACGCCTCCATCCTCTCCGTGCTGCGCGACCGCAATTACGTGAAACTGGAAGCAAGGCGTTTCATCCCGGAAGATCGCGGCCGCCTCGTCACCGCCTTTCTGGTCAGCTTCTTCGCCCGCTATGTAGATACCGGCTTCACCGCCAATCTCGAAGAGCAGCTCGACGAAATCGCCGAGGGCAACGCGAATTGGCGCGCCGTGCTGCGCGCCTTCTGGGACGATTTCTCCAACGCCATCGGCCAGACCAAGGACCTGAAAATCTCAGACGTCATCGACGCGCTGGACCAGGATCTCGGCCCGCATTTCTTCCCCGCGCGGGAAGATGGCTCTGACCCCCGCGGCTGCCCCGCCTGCGGCGATGGCCGGCTGGGGCTGAAGTTGGGGCGGTTCGGTAGCTTCATCGGCTGCTCCAACTACCCAACTTGCCAGTACACCCGCAAACTCGCCGTCGAGGGCGGCGATGGAGAAGATGACTCCCTAAAAGACGGCATGCGCGTGCTTGGCCAGCACCCCGAAACAGGTGATGACATCACGCTGCGCCGTGGCCCCTACGGCCTTTATGTCCAGCAGGGCGAGCCGGACCCAGAGGACAAGAAAGCCAAGCCCAAACGCGCTTCCCTCGCACGCGGGATGGACGGCGCCACGCTGTCGCTGGAAGACGCTTTGGGTCTGCTCTCCTTGCCCCGCCTAATCGGGCTGCACCCGGAAACCGGGCAAAAGATCGAGGCCAATATCGGCCGCTTCGGGCCTTACGTGAAAATGGGCGCGCTTTTCGCCTCGCTGGACCGGGACGATAACGTGCTGCATCTCGGCTTCAACCGGGCCATGGACCTTATCGCCAAGAAACAGGAATCCGTGAAAACCCTAGGCCAGCACCCGAAGGATGGGCAGGACGTGCTGGTGCGCAAGGGCCGCTTCGGGCCTTACGCGCAATGGGGCAATACCGTCGCCAACCTGCCGAGAGGCATGGAAATGACGGCGGTGACATTGGACGACGCCGTGGCGTTGCTGGCCGAAAAAGGCAAAACCCTTGCCCCGCGCGGCAAGAAAGGCGCCAAGGCCAAAGCCGCCGCGCCCCGGGAAACCACGGCGAAACCCCCGGCAAAGAAAGCTCCCGCGAAAAAAGTCGCCGCCAAACCAAAGAAGAAAGCCCCCGCGAAAACTTCCGCCGCGAAGGCTCCTTCAAAGGTTAAATCCGTCGCGGCAAAACCCGTGAAGGTGAAGAAAACAGCTTAACGCAACATCCGATCAGATCGCTCCATCTGATCGGATAAACTTGCGTGCTAAAACAAAAGCGAGAGCGCCAACCGCGCTGTCTTATTCGGTGTCCGTCCCGGCCGACTTGGCGCGGCGCGTGGCTTTGCGCGTGGTCTCAGCCACGGCCTCTCTGACCGTTGCGGCAGCGGCGACGGCCTCGGCCACTTCCTCTTCCATGGCCTCCACCACCTTATCGGCGGCAGCGGAAGCGGCTTCCATGCTGACGCGGATTTCCGCCGGGGCTTCCTCGCTCAGCATTTTCGCCGCGTCGGAAAATCCCGTTCGAATCTCTGCCGAAACTTCCCGCACAACACTCACCAGCTGCTCCAGATCGCGCTGTGCATGCTCCGCCAGATGGCCCGGTTCGGCCGTGTCCCAATGGAGCAGTTCTGTCCGGCTCACCATGAATTCCTGACCATAGCGCAGTTGCGCGCGCGCCGCCGCGGCCATGCTTTGGGCGATGCGTTCCTGCGCGTGCAGGAACCTGTAAGCCCGCGCCTGCCATTTTTGAATGACCTGTTCCGGATCGAGAGCCGCTATCGGAAACTCGTAGCCGGATTTCGCCTTGTCGTGATGCTGATCCATGCGATGTCCCTCCGCAGAGTGCGCACTATAACCCGGCCACCACGAAATTTGAGAGAAATCTACAATTCAAGCGAAAGTTTAACGAAACGCACTGCACGGAAAGGCTTGTTTCTATGAAATCATTCCGCGAACGGTCTCCAGCTGGTCGGCTTCCTCTGCAGGTTTGTCCGTCCGCAGCCGCAGGATACGTGGAAACCGCAGAGCGATACCGGATTTATGCCGGGTGGAGAGCTGGGCGGCGTCAAATCCCAACTCGAATACAAGCGATTTTTCAACCTCCCGCACCGGGCCAAAGCGGTTGATGGTATGGTTTCGTATCCAGCGGTCGATGAAATTCAGTTCCTCATCCGTATAGCCGGAATAGGCTTTCGCCACCGGCACCAGCTCGCCCTCCTCGGTCCAAACGCCGAAGGTATAGTCTGAGTAAAACGACGAGCGTTTGCCATGGCCGCGCTGGGCATACATCAGCACCGCATCCAGGCTTAACGGGGCACGTTTCCATTTCCACCACAACCCTTTTGGCCGTCCGGCCACATAGGGCGCGTCGCCGCGCTTTAGCATCAGCCCTTCGCTTTGCGCCTCCCGCGCCGTCTCGCGCAATGCCGCGAGATCATGGATGCTGCCAAAGCCGATCAACGGCGAAAGCTGCATACGCGCTGGCCGGGTTTGCGCGAACCACGCCTCCAATCTGGCGCGCCGCGCATCGAAGCCAAGCGAGCGGATATCCTCGGTCCCGTCGAACAACATGTCATAAAGCACGATCCCGGCTGGAAATTCCCGCTGCATCGCCGCGGTGGTGGATTTGCGATTGAGCCGCTGCTGAAGTTCGGAAAAAGGTGCCACCACACCATCGCGGATTACCAGCAACTCGCCATCCAGCACGGCGTGAAAATCAATCGTTTCAAGAATATCCGGAAACGCGGCGGAGATATCCTCAGCGGCGCGGGAGTAAAGCCGCGTCTCCTGCCCGGTCGCGACAATCTGCACGCGGATGCCGTCGAATTTCTGCTCGGCGCGGAAAGCGCTCCAATCGATCTTTTCAATATCCGGCGGCTCGACCGGATGCGCCAGCATCACCGGGCGGAACACCGGCGCTTCGCCCGCCGTTGGCCGCTCGCCTTTGCCCTCCAGCCAAGCAAACAGCCCGGCATAAGGCGGCTGCAAGCCGTGCCAGATTTCCTCAATCTCGTTCACGTCCGCCAACCCCATCTCGGCCAGGGCCAACTTGGCCAGCCGCAGCGAAGCCCCAACACGCAAACCCCCGGTAAGCAGCTTCACCAAGGCAAGGCGGGTCGATGGATCGGAGCGGTCCAGCCAATTCTCGATCAGCCCCGGAATTTCGCCGCGCTTGGCGGCGCGCAAAGTGTCGATCACCTCAGGCAAAGCCGGCGGATCGTTCCCATAGGCCGGCCAGATAAGCGCGATGGTCTCCGCGAGGTCGCCAATAAAATCATAAGACAAATCGAACAATTCGGAATCGACCCGTTTGCCGGTCAATTCCCTTAACGTCGCGGATTTTGCCCCCGGAAAATCCAGCGCACCCGCGATGGCGGCCAGGGCAAGCCCGCGTTCCGGGTCCGGCTGGGTGGTGAAATAAGCGCGCAGCAGCGAGATTTTGGCGTTACGGCCAGGCGCGAAAAGCAGTCGCTCCAATAGCTCCGCAAAAGCCCTCATTCCTCTTCACCATAGCCGATGAGCGAGAGCGCGCGGGCGCAGATTTGCATAAGGCTGCAAGCGCGGATGAGCGCGTCTTCCGCGCCGTGCGTTACCCATATTTCCGGAGCCTGGGTTTCCTTTATCGTCGCTAGCAAACCGTCCCAATCAGCATGGTCGGAGATAATCAGCGGCAGCTCGACCCCCGATGCCTTGGCGCGTTGGCGAATACGCATCCACCCCGAGGCCTGGGCCACCACCGGGTCTTCCAGCCGCCTGCCCCAGCGCTCACCCACCGCGGATGGTGGGGCCAGCACGATCGCACCCTTCAACTGCGCCTTCTGCGCCGCTGTGGCGGGGCGTAAATCTCCCAACTTCACGCCAAACTTCTCATAAAGCGCACAGAGATTGGCATGAGCGCCGTGCAGGTAAATCGGCGCGTCGTACCCAGCCTGTCGCAGGCAGGCGATGAGACGTTGGGATTTGCCAAGCGAATAGGCACCCACAACATGGGTGCGCTCCGGGAACAGCGCGTGGGATTTGAGAAGTTTCCCGATCTCCCCTGCTGGCGGTGGATGGCGGAACACCGGCAGGCCAAAAGTGGCTTCCGTAACGAACACATCGCAGCGCACGGGCTCGAACGGGGCGCAGGTTGGGTCTGGCTGGCGTTTATAATCGCCCGAGACGACGGCGCGGCTGCCCTGATGTTCCATCACCACCTGCGCCGAACCCAATACGTGCCCGGCGGGGACGAGCCTCACGGTAACATCATTCAGTTTCAGCGCTTCATGATAAGCCAAAGGCTGCAATGCGCCACCCGCCCGCTCCTCACCCATGCGGGCACGCATGATGGCGAGTGTTTCCGGTGTGGCGAGCACTTGGGCATGGCCGGGGCGGGCATGGTCTGAATGGCCATGGGTAATCACGGCACGCGGCACGACGCGCAGCGGGTCGATGTAAAAATCGCCCGGTACGCAATAAAGCCCCGATGGCGTGGGCTTCAGCCAGGTTTCGGGGTGCGGAGGCATGGCTGGTATATGGAACAAAGCATGAAAACACCATATGGTACGGCATGGCCCGGCTGCCAGAGATTTTCGAGCGTTGGTTTGACGCCAAAAACTGGCGGCTGCGGACGCATCAAGCTGAAATGCTGCACGCCGCCGAGGCTGGCGAGGATGCGCTGCTGGTTGCCCCCACCGGCGCGGGCAAAACACTGGCGGGGTTTCTGCCCAGCCTTATCGCCCTGGCGGCGCAGCCAAGCGGCAAGCTGCATACGCTTTATGTGAGTCCGCTGAAAGCGCTGGGCACGGATATCGCCCGCAATCTACAAACGCCCGTGGCGGAGATGGGGCTCCCCATCACCATCGAAACCCGCAGCGGCGACACGCCAAGCAACCGCCGCGCCCGGCAGAAGGAAATTCCGCCGAACATATTGCTTACCACGCCTGAATCGCTGCTGCTTTTGCTCAGCCAGGAAAACAGCGCGGATTATTTTAGCGCGCTGGCCTGCGTGGTGGTGGACGAGATCCACGCACTGGCGGGCACCAAGCGCGGGGACCAGCTGGCTTTGTGCGTTTCCAGGCTGCGCGCCCTCTCGCAAACCCGGGTGGTGGGGCTTTCCGCCACCGTGGCGCACCCAGAGGCGATGCGCCGTTTCGTGGGGCCAAAAACCAGGCTGGTGCTGGCCGAGGACGGCGCGCCGCCAGAAGTGAAAATGGCGCTGCCGGAGACGGAAATTCCCTGGTCTGGCCATATGGGGCTGAAGGCCGCGCAAATGGTGCTGGCGCAGGTGGAACAAGCGGGCATGAGTATCGTGTTCGTGAACACCCGCGCCCAGGCGGAACTGCTTTTCGCGGAAATCTGGAAACATAACGAGAAGAACCTGCCCATCGCCATCCACCATGGCAGCCTGGACATCGCCCAGCGCCGCAAGGTGGAGGCGGCGATGGCGGAGGGGCGGTTGCGGGCAGTCATCGCCACCTCCTCGCTTGACCTCGGCATTGACTGGGGCGGGGTGGACCAGGTGTTGCAGATCGGCGCGCCCAAGGGTGTGTCCCGCCTGTTGCAGCGCTTGGGCCGGGCAAACCACCGGCTGGACGAACCCTCCCGTGCCATTCTGGTGCCCGCCAACCGGTTTGAGGTGCTGGAATGTGAGGCGGCGATGCAGGGCGTGCGCGAAAAGGCACTGGATGGTGATCCGCCCTGCCCCGGCGGGCTGGATGTGTTGGCCCAGCATGTTCTGGGCATGGCCTGCGCCGGGCGGTTTCTGCCGGAGGATTTATACCGGGAGGTGATCTCCGCCGCGCCCTATGCGGATTTGCCGCGCCAGGATTTCGACGATGTGCTGCGCTTTGTGGAGGATGGCGGGTACGCACTGGCGGCCTATGAGCGCTATCGCAAGCTGTTTCGGGATGCGGAGGGCTATATATATCCGGCCAATGCCAAAGTGACGCAGCAATTCCGCATGAATATCGGCACCATCGTGGAAGCGCCGATGATCAAAATACGGCTGCTGGGGCGGCGCGGCGGGTTCGGCATGGGGCTTGGCGAAATCGAGGAGTATTTCGTCAACCAACTGGTGCCGGGGGACAGCTTCATCTTCTCCGGAAGATTGTTGAAATTCATCAGATTGCGGGAGAGTTTTATCGAAGTTGTGGAAGCTCCGGGCAAGGAGCCGAAAGTGCCCGCTTATGCCGGGGCACGCATGCCGCTGACCACGAACCTCGCCAGCCGGGTGCGTGCCATATTGCACGACCCAGCGTGCTGGGGCGCGTTTCCGACCGAGGTACAAGAATGGCTGGCCTTGCAGAAGCGCCGCTCCCGCCTTCCCGGCCCGGAGGGGCTGCTGGTGGAAACATTCCCCCGCAATGGCCGCTGGTTCATGGTTGTGTACGCCTTTGAGGGCCGCAACGCGCACCAGACACTCGGCTTGCTGCTGACCAAGCGCATGGAACGGGCCGGGTTCGCGCCCATCGGCTTTGTGGCCACGGATTATGTGCTGGCCACTTGGTCCGCCTACCGGCCGGAGAAGATCGACCAGCTATTCCAGGAGGATATGCTGGGAGATGATCTGGAGGAATGGATGGAGACGAGTTCTCTGCTCCGCCGCTCTTTCCGGCAGGTGGCGGTGATCGCGGGGTTGATTCCACGCCAGTTACCCGGTGCTGAGAAAAACCGGCGGCAGGTGACAGTGAATTCCGACCTGATCTACGACGTGCTGCGCAAGCACCAGCCGGACCATATTCTCATCCGCGCCACCAGGGCTGACGCGGCGCATGGGTTGATCGACCTCTCCCGGATTGCCGCCTTGCTGGCCCGGGCCAAGGGGCGGATTACGCATATGGTGCTCTCTCGCGTTTCGCCTTTGGCGGTGCCGGTGCTGCTGGAAATCGGCCGGGAACATGTGGCTGGCGAGGCCGAGGACGCGCTGCTGGCCGAGACCGAGGCGTTAATTGCCGAGGCCACGGCGGAGAACGAAATTCGTCACAATTTTTCACATGGTCCTAAGGGGCAGAATATGCTCTTTCAGCGCTCATGACCGCTGCCCCCATCCATTTCCGCAATGAACGGCTGATGCTCGACCCCTCAGGCGCCGCGTTCTGGCCTGCCAAGCGGGTACTCATCGTCGCGGACCTGCATTTCGAGAAATCCACCGCCTTTGCCGCCCAGGGCGCCCTGCTGCCGCCCTACGACACGCGCGCCGCGCTGGAGCGTCTGACGCGGCTGGTGCGGCTGTACCGGCCCGCGAAGCTGATCGCGCTGGGGGATTCCTTTCATGACGGCAAGGGCCCGGCGCGGTTGGCAAAGGATGACCGGGCGCGGATCGAGGCGATGGCGCGGGAGGCGCAGATTATCTGGGTGGCGGGCAACCATGATGCCGCCCCGCATGATTTGCCCGGCCAATGCGTGGCTGAGCATCGCGAGGGCCCGTTCGTGTTCCGGCATCAGGCGGAACCTCGGTTGGGGCTCAGAGACATCGAGATTTCCGGGCATTTCCACCCCAAGGCCAGCATCGAATCACGGGCCAAGCGGATCTCCCGCCCATGCTTCGTTTCCGACGGGGCAAGCCGGCTGATCCTGCCCGCCTTCGGCAGCTTCACCGGCGGGCTGGACGTGCGCGACCCCGCGATCGCGAAGCTGTTCCCACGCGGCTTGCGGGTGTTCCTGCTCGGCCAGGAGCAGCTTTATTCCTTCGCACTGGAACAATTGGGGCGGTTGGCCGAAGTGGCTTAACGCCATGGCGCGGCTTGTCTGGTTCCGCAACGACCTGCGGCTGGCCGACAACCCGGCCTTGCACGCGGCGGCGGAAAGCGGCGAAGACGTGCTGCTGCTCTACATTCTGGATGAACGCGCCGGGGCGGCGAGCCGCTGGTGGTTGCATTATTCGCTATCGGCGCTGGGTGAGGATATCGCGGCGCGCGGCGGGCAGCTTGTTTTGCGCCGGGGAGAGCCGGTGGAGATCATCGCCGGGCTGGTGAGGGAGCACGGCATTACCGGCGTGCACGCGGCGCGGGCCTATGAGCCGTTCTGGCGCGAGACCGACCGCAAGCTGGATGCGGCGCTGAAAAAGCTGGATTGCGGGCTGCACCGGCATCTTTCCACCTCGCTGTTTCCGCCGGAGCGCATAACCACCAAAACAGGTGGGCTGTACGGGGTATTCACACCGTTTTCAAAAGCCTGCCTGGAGGCCGGGGTGCCGGAAGACGCCCTGCCCGCGCCCAGGGCCTTGAAAAGCACAAGGGCGAAGAGCGATGCGCTGAAGGATTGGGGGCTGCTGCCCACCAAGCCGGATTGGGCGGGGGGCATGCGCGCCGAATGGACCCCCGGAGAAGCAGGCGCGCGGGCGCGTTTAGAGGCGTTTCTGGCCGGGCCGGTGAAGCATTATGCCACGGCGCGGGATGTGCCTGGCGTAGAGGGTACGTCCAGGCTCTCGCCCCACGCGCATTTTGGCGAAATCTCGCCCCGCCATGTGTGGCACAAGGCAAAGGCGGTGGGGAATGGCAAGGGAGTGGAAACCTTCCTGAAGGAGCTGCTCTGGCGGGAATTCTCGATCAATCTGCTGTGGCAGCACCGGGATATCCGGGAAAAGCCGATCCGCGAGGAGTTCGGCGCGTTTGCCTGGAATGAACGCAAGGGGCATCTGGCGGCGTGGCGGCAGGGGCGAACGGGCATTCCCATCGTTGATGCCGGAATGCGGGAACTTTGGCAGACGGGCTGGATGCATAACCGGGTGCGGATGATCTGCGCCTCCTACCTCGTGAAACATCTACTGATACCATGGCAGAAAGGCGAAGCCTGGTTCTGGGACTGTCTGTGCGAGGCCGATGAGGCGGCGAATGGCGCTTCCTGGCAATGGGTGGCGGGGTGCGGCGCGGATGCAGCACCTTATTTCCGCGTGTTCAACCCCGTATTGCAGGGTAAGAAGTTCGACGCCGAGGGCGCTTACGTGCGCCGCTATGTGCCGGAGTTGAAAAAACTGCCGGATGCGCATCTCCACGCGCCGTGGGAAGCGCCGGAAGAAATACTGAAAGCGGCCGGAATAACGCTGGGCCAAGCCTACCCGCGCCCGCTGGTGCTGCCCGCCGTTGGCAGGCAGGCGGCGCTGGAAGCCTATGCAAATCTCAAAGGTGAGCAAAGCATCGATTAGAACGCGCCGCTCTTGCCCCGGCATAGCCGCCAGCCCATCTTAAACATTGTAATGAATACCAATATGCAAGCGAGCCCAGTTTGGCTCGCATGATACCTTCTGGGGTTGGCCTCCGCATCGTTGGCGATGTGCATGGCGACGCCAGGGCCTTCGCGGCGGCGGCCGCAACCGACAGATTCCTGATTCAGCTTGGCGATCTGGTGGATGACGGGCCGGATACGCCGGGGGTGCTGCGCATCATGTTCCGGCTGCTGGACGAAAAGCGCGGGCTGTTCCTGCTCGGCAACCACGATTTCAAGCTGGCGCGGGCGCTGCGGGGCGACAAGGTGCGCGGCGAGCCAACCACGCGCACCCTGGCGATACTGCCGGACGAACTGCGCGAACGCACGCAAGCGGAGATTATGGCGGCTCCGGTTTGGATTGATGCGAGGCCGGTGTTTTTCGTGCATGGGGGCTTCCATCCCGCCATGCTGGAACAAGAGCCGGGGCCGTTCCCGCCCGGGCGGCCAGAAAACCCGCTATGGGCGCGCGCCCTTTACGGGCAAACAACCGGGCGCGTGCACGATACGGGCAAGCCCGAGCGGGTGCTGCGTTGGGTGGAGGAAATTCCAGAAGGCATGACCATCTATGTCGGGCATGACCAGCGCTCGGCCAATGGCCGACCTTATGTGCGCACGGGCCGCAAGGGCGGCAAGGCGATTTTCATGGATACAGGCGCCGGCAAAGGCGGGCATCTTTCCTGGGTGGATATCGATCCCCTGCCCTGACCCGGTGATTCAGCCTTGCAGAAACGGATTTGTTTTCCGTTCTTGCCCGATGGTGGAGCCAGGGCCATGGCCGCAAAGGAACGAGAATTCATCCGGCAGCACTAAAAGCTCGCGCTCAATGGAGGCGATGAGCTGTTCATGGTTGCCGTAATCGCCAAAATCCGTGCGGCCAATGGAGCCGCGGAACAGCACATCACCCACGATGCCAAAATTAATTAACCGATTAAGGAAAACCATGTGGCCTGGCGTGTGGCCGGGGCAATGGCGCACTTCAAATTCCTGGCCGCCCAGGCGAATGGTATCGCCCGCCTTCAGCCACGCATCCGGCGTGCAGTTTCTGGCGATGATGCCATAACTCCGGCCCTGCTCGGCCAGCCCATCGAGCAGGAACTCATCCTCGATGCCCGGGCCGGTAATGCGTACGCCAAGCTGGCCGGCAAGCTCGGCCGCTCCGCCGGCATGGTCGATATGGCCATGGGTGAGGAAAATGTCGGTAATTGATAAGCCCAGCTTGTTGATCTGCGACATGATGAGCGGCACGTCGCCGCCGGGGTCTATCACCGCCCCCTGCTTGGTTTCGTCGTCCCACACCAGCGCGCAATTCTGCTGGAAGGCGGTGACGGGAATGATGCCGATTTTGAAGCTCATGAGCGTAGATCCGGTGGCGTGGCTTCGGTTTTCAACAGGGCGACGGCCTCCTCCAAAGTGAGGATTTCCTGTGCGGCGCCGCCCAAGCGGCGGATGGCCACCTTGCGCTCCTCAGCCTCCTTGCGGCCTACTACCAAAATATTCGGCACGTGGTGCAGGGAATGGTCGCGGATTTTCGCCTGGATTTTCTGGTTGGAAATGTCCAGCTCCACCGCCAGACCTGACTGTTTCAGCGCGGCGGTAACTTCTGCGGCGTAATCATCGGCATCGGAAACGATGGTGGCGACCACCGCTTGCACCGGGGCCAGCCAGAGCGGGAAACGCCCGGCATATTGTTCGATGAGAATACCGAGAAAACGCTCGAAGCTGCCGATGATGGCACGGTGGAGCATCACCGGCCGTGTGCGGCCGCTTTCGGAAGTGACGTATTCGGCGTCCAACCGCTCCGGCAGCACGAAATCCACTTGCAGCGTGCCGCATTGCCAGTCCCGCCCGATTGCGTCGCGCAGGACGAATTCCAGCTTCGGCCCGTAGAAAGCCCCCTCGCCCGGGTTGAGCGTGTAGGTCACGCCCGCGATCTCGCAGGCTTGCTTCAAGGCGCCCTCGGCGCGGTCCCAAACCTCGTCGGACCCGGCGCGAACTTCCGGGCGGTCCGAGAATTTCACCACGAAGCTCTCGAAGCCGAAATCCTTATAGACACTTTCAAGCAACGCCACGAAGCGCACGGTCTCATCCGCGATCTGGTCTTCGGTGCAGAAAATATGCGCGTCGTCCTGCGTGAAGGCGCGCACGCGCATGATGCCGTGCAGCGCGCCGGAGGGCTCGTAGCGGTGGCAGGCGCCGAATTCGGCCATGCGGATGGGAAGCTCGCGGTAGGAGCGCAGGCCCTGGCGGAAGATCTGCACATGACAGGGGCAGTTCATCGGCTTGAGGGCGAGCGTGGTGTCTTCCTCCTCAACCTCGGCAATGAACATGTTCTTGCGATACTTGTCCCAATGGCCGGACAATTCCCAGAGCTTGCGGTCCACGAGCTGCGGGGTGCGCACTTCCTCGTAACCGCCTTCTTCCTGGCGGCGGCGGATATAGGCTTCCACCGTGCGGTAGAGCTTCCAACCTTTCTGGTGCCAGAAGATGGAGCCGACGGCTTCTTCCTGGATATGGAACAGGTCCATCTCGCGGCCGATCTTGCGGTGGTCGCGGCGCTCGGCTTCCTCCAGCTGGTGGAGATAGGCTTCCAGCTCCTTATTGTCGCGCCAGGCGGTGCCGTAGATGCGCGAGAGCATAGGGTTCTTGGCATTGCCGCGCCAATAGGCGCCGGCGGTCTTCATCAGCTTGAAACCGGAGCCGATATCCCCCGTGCCGCGCATATGCGGGCCGCGGCAGAGGTCCAGCCACTCGCCCTGGCGGTAGATGGTGATGGTCTCGCTTTCCGGCAGGTCGCGGATCAGCTCGGCCTTGAAGCGTTCGCCACGGGCCTCGAAGAATTTGATGGCGTCTTCGCGGTCCCATTCCTCGCGCTCGAAGCCAGCGTTGCGGCCGATGATTTCGCGCATCTTGCCCTCGATGGCCGGTAGGTCGGCGGGGGTGAAGGGTTCGTTGCGGTAGAAATCGTAGTAAAAGCCGTTCTCGATGGAGGGGCCGATGGTGACCTGGGTGCCGGGAAACAGCTCCTGCACGGCTTCGGCCAGCACATGGGCGGCGTCATGGCGGATCATCTCCAGGGCGGCATCGTCCTTGCGGGTGATGAACTTTACCGACGAATCCTCGGTTATCTCGCGGGAGAGGTCCATCTGCTTGCCATTGACCTCCATGGCCAAAGCAGCGCGGGCAAGGCCCGGCCCTATGGAAGCCGCGATGGTGGTGCCAGTCACAGCACCCTCGAACGAACGAACGGAACCGTCGGGCAGGGTGATGGCGGGCATAGGCGTCTCTCTAACGTGGTGAAAATACGGGCGGGGTTATGGCAGGCGGGCGAGCACTTGCGCAACCGGCAGCTCTTGCAGGGTGGGGGCGCGCAGGATGACCGGCCAGCCGCCATCCGGGTAGCGCGGCGCCGTGCGGGCGGGTTCGGAGGCGGCGGAGAAGAGGGAGATGCAGGGCACGCCCAGTGCTGCGGCGAGGTGCATGGGCCCGGTATCGTTGCCGATGGCGAGCGCCGCGCCGCGAAAGACCGAGGCGAGCTGGAAGAAATTGGTTTTGCCCGTGAGGTCGATGCCGCCAATGGCCTCTGCCAGCGGTTTCTCGCTGGCGGTGCCGACAATGACAACGGGCAGGTGCAGGGCGGTGGCGACCTCGCGGAATTTTTCGGCCGGAAACCGCTTTTCCGGCCGGTGCGGCGCGGCGCCGGGGACTAGAACGGCGTAGTGCAGCGGGAGATTGAGGCCGGAGATGTCTCCCACGAGCCAAGAGAGATCGGGTGCTGCCAAAGGCGTGCGCAGGCTGGCGAGGCGGAGTTGCTGTTCCAGGCGCTCCCGGCTGTGCAGGGTTTCGCGGTTGCTGGCATCCGGGAAGTGGCAGCCGCGTGCAATGCCGGACCAGGGCGGACGCCCGGCCAGGGAGAAATAGCGGGTGGAACGCCCGGAGGTTTGCAGGTCGTAGACCATGCCGAAGCCGGAAAGCTGACGTTTCAGGCGCAGCAGGCCAGGCAGGTTCCACCAATCGGGCTTGTCGTCGGTCTCGATTTTGTCAAACCACGGGCTGGCACCGAGCAGCCCCGCATAGGGTTTGGTGGTGAGAAGAGTGATCTCATCCTGGGCGTGGCGTTCACGGATGGCGGCGAAAGCCGGAAAAGTGAGCACGATATCGCCAAACGCGCCGTGACGAATGACGAGGACGCGCATTATTCCAACAGCTCGCCGTACAGATTGAGGTAGCGCGTCTGCATGGCCGCCAGGGAGAAGCGTGCCCCGGCCTCCTCGCGCGCGCGGGCACCGAAAGCGAGGCGCAGGTCGGCATCGGCTTCCAAAATGGCGTCGAAAATGGAGGCCAGTGCGCTAGCGTCATTGGGTGGAACCAGGAAGCCGCTTACATCCGGGATGATGGTTTCATGCGCACCGCCATGCCCGGCGGCGACGACGACCTTGCCCATGGCTTGAGCCTCAATGATGGTGCGGCCAAAGGCTTCCGGCTCGGTGGAGCAGTTTACCACGATATCAGCGAGTTTCAGGGCGGCGGGCATATCGTCCACATGGCCAGCAAGACGCAGACGGCCACCCACCCAGAGGCTCTCGGCCAGTTCCATAAGCTCCTGCGTGTATTTATGCCGCCCTTGGTCCGAGCCGATGAGGATGCCCACGGCCTCCTGATGTCGCATCTT
>JAGXAE010000207.1 GCA_018971725.1 Pseudomonadota bacterium
TTCCCGGCGGTTGGGGGTGACGATATCCGCGCCCCGGTAGCGGGCATAATCGCGCCCCTTGGGGTCCACGATGATCCGGCGTCCGAGTTTCTTCGCACCCTCGATCAGCGCGGCGCAGACCGGCGCGCTCAACACGCCCTTGCGGTAATCCGAGAGCACGGTGACCGTGGTGGCGGCCATCGCGTCCAGCGCGATCCGCACCAGCCGTTCGGAAAGCTTCTCCGGCAGCGCCAGCGTTTCCTCGCGGTCAGCGCGAATAAGGTGCTGGCCTTGGGCGATGTAGCGCGTCTTCAGCGTCGTGGTGCGGCCGTTTTGCACCAGCAGCCATGGCTCCACGCGCTGCTGCCCGCCGATGAGGCCGGTGAGGTCGGAGCCAGCCTGGTCGTCGCCCACCACCGAGACAAATGCGGCCGAGGCGTCGAGTGCCGTGAGGTTGCGCACTACGTTCCCGGCGCCGCCCGGCATGGCAACTTCGCGGGAGACGGTGAGGATGGGTACCGGCGCCTCGGGGCTGACGCGGCCGACATCGCCGTAGACATAGCGGTCAAGCATCGCGTCTCCCACCACCAGGACGCTGGCGCGGGGGAATCTCTTCACATGGGCGCCGAGATCGGCGGTGGTGTCGTGGGCCATGGGAAACCGCTAGCCCGGCCCCAGGCTTATGGCAACGGCGGCAAAACATGCTTATCTCACAGTCACCATGACAGAGCTTCCCGCGTTTCTTGATTCGACCCGCCCGCAGGTGCCGGACCTTTCCGTGCCGCGAGGCGTGACACCTTTCTATTTGCCCGAACGCCCGGTGCGCGGGCGGCTGGTGCGACTGGGGCCGCTGGGGGCCACGCTGCTCTCACGCCATGAGCATCCCGCCCCGGTGCGCGCGCTGCTGGGCCAGGCGCTGGCGCTGGCGGCGGGGCTTTCCACCGCGTTGAAGTTCAAGGGTTCCTTCTCCATCCAGATCCGTGGCGACGGCCTGGTGCCGATGCTGGTGGTGGATTGCACGGAGGCCGGCGCTCTGCGCGGCTATGTGCGGGTAACCGAGGATGCCGAAATTCCCGAGGATGCCTCTGCCCGGCAATTACTGGGTAACGGCTACATCGCCTTCACCGTGGACCAGGGGCTGGACAAGGACCCGAGTCAGGGGATCGTGGCCATCGAGGGCGAGACGTTGGCCGAGATGGCGGAATATTATTTTACCACCTCCGAGCAGTTGCCCGCGCGAATCTTCCTGGCGGCGGCCGAAACCGGAGTGGGCTGGCGCGCCTCCGCCCTGGTGCTGGAGCGCGTGGCGGGAGCAGGCGGCGTGGGGAAGGCGCTTTCCGAAGCGGACCAGAGTGAGGCCTGGCGCACCGCAAGCATTCTGGCCGAGACGATCACCAGCGAGGAATTGTTGGACGATGCGCTTCCCCCCGAACGCCTCCTGTATCGTCTGTTTCACGGCGAGGGCGTGGCGGTTTCCAAGCCGCGCGCGCTCAGCTTCGGCTGCCGCTGCTCGCGCCAGCGCCTGGGCGGTATATTGGAAGGTTTCAACCAGGATGATCTCGACCATATGGCGGTGGAGGAGCAGATCGTGATGACCTGCGAATTCTGCAATTTCGATTTCCGTTTCGCCCGAGACGATGTTACCGGGCGGCCAAATGTAACAGAGGCTGGAGCATCTGAATGAAAAAACTCGCCTTCGCACTTCCCCTTCTGGCGCTGGCCTCCTGCGGGGGGCCGCCGCCGCAAACCTTCAAGCCGCTGGATTATTCCTACCTGCCCCCGATTTTGCTGAAGGTAAGCAATGTGAATGTGGTGAACAGCTACGTGCCTACGCCCTCGCAGACGCAGGTAGCGGGGATGGACCCGGCGCCGCCCGCCGATACGCTGATGACCATGCTGTATCAGCGCCTGAAACCCGCCGGCCAGCCCGGCACTGCGACAGTGACGGTGCAGACAGCTTATGTCGACAACGTGGCCGGCAACTTGACCGGTGCCTTGACGGTGGATTTGAACCTGGCCAGCGCCGATGGGCGCTCTACCGGCTTTACCGAGGCCAGCGTAAGCGCCAGCCATACCGCGCCTGATTCCGGCAACCCGGACGATATGCGGGCAGCACTTTATGCGCTGACCAAGCAATTGATGACGCAGATGAATGTGCAATTGCAGTACCAAATTCAGAAAAACCTGCCGAGCTGGGTATCCTGGACGAGTGCTGGGTTAGGCTCGACGGCAAGTCCCGCCGCCGGGAGTGCCGCGGGTGGCATGATCCAGGCCGCGCCGCTAACCGCCCCACCCGGTGTGGCGGCGGCGCCCATGGGCACCAGCGGGGCAACCACCGCTCCGGCGCCTGCCGCCCCTACGCCTCCACGCGGCACGGTCGGGGTGCCAACCTATCTTCCGGGGGCGGGCCCCGCCGCGCTGGGCTCCGCGCCATGACGCGCCTGGTTCTGCTGCCGCGCGCCGGCACCGCGCAATGGGAGGATGTACCGGCAGAGAAACTGCTGGAAGGAGCGCCGAAAACCCGCACCATCGTGCTTTATGAATACGCCGCCCGGAATCTTTCAGCCGGGGAATGGGAAGCCAGCCGGGGCAAATGGCGGATCGCCTATACCGAATGGGAATATGTTCACATGGTTTCCGGCGCCTGTGTGGTGGAAGGCGATGATGGGAGGCGGATTGAGGCCGGACCGGGAGACAGGTTCGTGATAGAGCCCGGTTTTACCGGAACCTGGGAGGTTCTCTCCCCCATGCGTAAAATGTGGGTGGTTCATGACTGAGCGGGGCTCGCCTTAACCCTTGACGCGGTGCGGCTGGCGGTTTAGACGGCGCGCTCCATTACACATCTTCTTTGTTCGGACATCATGGCCAATATCGCATCTGCCCAGAAACGCATCCGCCAGACGCTGAAGCGCACGGCGCGCAACAAGGCGCGTAAATCCCGCGTGC
>JAGXAE010000208.1 GCA_018971725.1 Pseudomonadota bacterium
CGCCCGGCGGCCGGCCTCGCGCAGCAAGGGCGCGCAGCTTTCCACCGCCAGCTCGGCCTCCTCGCGCGAATTGATAATCTCCAGCGGCAGCCCGGTGGCGGCGCGGGCGCGGTGCACGAACTCCTCGCCATTCTCCGCCTGCCGACAGGCTTCGGTGGCGATGGCGCGCAGCCGGATCGGCCCGTTGGCGTCATCGCTCTCCCATCGCCGCGCACGCTCAGCGCACAAGGCAAGCGAGGCGATCGCCCGCTCCATCGCCTGGTCAGAGAGCCGCCCAGTTTCATACAGTCCCTCGCCCAGCCGCACCACCCGCGAGAAACTGTCCAGTATATACATGCCCTGCGCGGCCGGCGTGCCGATCAGCATGCGGCAATTATTGGTGCCGAGGTCAATGCTCCCGAAAATCGCGCGCTTGCGTCCCCGCCGGTTAGTAACCGGCCGCGTTGGCTGCGCGAGGATGGACTGACTGGCCATGTTGTTAATATTCGCCGTTTATCCAAGCTGGGCAAGCAGCAATCGCCTCAACACAGGCCAGCCCCGATATTTTATGATAAGCCGATGACATGCCGCGCTTGCTCCCCAGGCGCCACGATGCTAGACGCGCCGCCACGCCGACCGCTTGGGGGATAGTTTAGCGGTAGAACTCCCGGCTCTGACCCGGGCAGCCTTGGTTCGAATCCAGGTCCCCCAGCCATCGCAACGGCAAACCCGCACATCTCAATCCAGGCATGAGCCACTCTGCGCCCAACACGCGCAGCAGCGCCATGGCTGCGTCCCGCCTGCATGCCGCGCGCCCGGATTGACGCCACTAAACCGTTCGGTTTAGTATGGAGTTTCGCTACAATTCCATAACTGGAGTTTATCAGATGCCGCCATTGGTCCCCCCTTTCACCGAGGAAACCGCCGCCGCCAAGGTCCGCATGGCCGAGGATGGCTGGAACAGCCGCAACCCGGAGCGGGTTTCGCTGGTCTACACACCCGACAGCCAATGGCGGAATCGCGCCGAGTTCATCAACGGCCGGCCAGAGATCGTCGCCTTCCTCACCCGCAAATGGACCAAGGAGCTGGACTACCGGCTGATCAAGGAACTCTGGGCCTATACCGGCAACCGCATCGCTGTGCGGTTCGCCTATGAGTGGCATGACGACAGCGGCAACTGGTTCCGCTCCTACGGCAATGAGAATTGGGAATTCAACGCCGAGGGGCTGATGCAGCGGCGCTTCGCCTGCATCAACGATCTGCCGATCAAAGAGGCGGACCGCAAATTCCACTGGCCGCTCGGCCGCCGGCCGGACGATTATGCCAGCCTGAGCGAACTGGGGCTGTAAACCGGACTTGGCCAAGATCATCCGCGAAAAATCTGAGGTCCTGCCCCTCGTGGCCGAGGCGTTCCGCGCCCTGGGTTACGAGGGCGCGTCCTTCAGCCGGATCACCAAACTCACCGGCATCAGCAAGGGCAGCCTGTTTCATTTCTTCCCCAACGGGAAAGAGCAGATGGCCGCGGAGGTATTGACCGAAATCAACAACTGGTTCGTGACGAACATCTACGAGCCTTTGGAAACAGGCGAGCCCGTGGCCGCGCTCGCACTCATGTGGGCGCAAACCGGGCGGTATTTCCATTCCGGCGGGCGTGTCTGCCTGGTCGGCGCCTTCGCGCTGGATGCGACGCGTGATTATTTCCAGGCCGCAATTCATGATTACTTCACCCGCTGGGTGAAGGCGCTGGCGGGTTGCCTGGAACGGGCGGGTGTGAACGCCGCACAGGCGGAGGCCTTCGCGGAACACGCGGTGCTGAGCATTCAGGGCGCGTTGCTGCTGGCCCGCGCCACCGGCGACAATGCGGTGTTCCAGCGCGCCCTTGCGCGGCTGGCGGTGGAGGCGGAAACCTTGCTCGCTTGCCAAAGGCCGCCCGGCTGATATTGCTGCGGCCGTGGATCGGGGGTGGAAATGCTGAAAGCCTATGCTTGCCGGAATGGGCGCCTGCAACGCCTGGAGGCGGAAGAGGCCGCCCAAGGTGTCTGGTTCGACCTCGAAAAACCCGAACCGGAAGACTACGCGCTTGTGGCCGGCATAACCGGGTTTTCGCTGCCCCAATATGCGGATCTGACAGAAATCGAAAGCTCCTCGCGTCTCTCCGCGGCGAATGATGTTCTCACCCTCTCAATGCCGATCGTCACGCGCGCCACCGGCGTGCTGGAAGCCGGCGTGTGCGGCTTTGTTCTTTCTTCGAAATATCTCGTCACCTTGCGTTTCGCGCCCAGCGTTTTGTTCAACCAGTTCTCCACCACAGCCCCGCCGGAAAATGTTCCAGGCAGCGCGCATATCTTCGCCGGGCTGCTGGAAGCCCTTGTGGACCGGCAAGCCGACACGCTGGAAAAACTCCGCGAGGAGCTGGATCATCTTAGCCACAGGGTATTTCACCACCGGCTGGGCAGCCGCACGCCCGCCCGCAACGCCGAGCGAGAGTTGCAAGCCATTCTGGTCACGCTAGGGCGGGACTACGACACCATCTCTTATCTTCGCGACGCGCAATTGGGCGTGGCGCGCATCGCCCCTTATGCGGTCGCGGCGGCGGACTGGTTTCCAAAACCCGTGCGCGAGCGCATGAAATCCCTTCAACGTGACGTATCCTCGCTCAATGAATTCTCCACCCATCTTACCGACAAGGTGCAATTTCTCCTGGATTCGACGTTGGGTTTCATCAACATCGCGCAGAACAGCCTCATCAAGGTGCTCACCATCGTCTCCATCATGGGTATTCCTCCCACGCTCATCGCCGGTATTTACGGCATGAACTTTCACGACATCCCGGAACTTAGCTGGAAATTCGGATATGCTTATGCCTGGGGGGCGATGATTCTCTCGGCGGTTGCGCCGCTCGTCTGGTTCCGTAAAAAGGGC
>JAGXAE010000209.1 GCA_018971725.1 Pseudomonadota bacterium
AAGGGCGGCGCGGAACGCGTCCACCCCGCCATCGCCAGGGGCGGGCATTTCATCCAGGCCGGAAAGCCCGGTTTCCAGGCTGCGCAGGCCCTTCTGCAAAGCTTCCTGGAAATTGCGGCCAATCGCCATCGCCTCACCCACGGACTTCATGGAGGTGGAGAGCAAGGCCGGAGTGCCGGGGAATTTCTCGAAGGTGAAGCGCGGGATCTTGATCACCACGTAATCGATCACCGGCTCGAAAGACGCAGGTGTTGCCTTGGTGATATCGTTTTGCAGCTCATCCAGCGTGTAGCCCACCGCCAGCTTCGCCGCGATTTTGGCGATGGGAAAGCCGGTGGCTTTGGAGGCCAGTGCGGAGGAGCGCGAGACGCGCGGGTTCATCTCGATAACCACCATGCGCCCGTCTTCCGGGTTGATGCCGAACTGCACGTTGGAGCCGCCGGTTTCCACACCGATGCGACGCAGACAGGCGATGCTGGCATCGCGCATGATCTGATATTCTTTATCCGTCAGCGTCAGCGCCGGCGCGACGGTTACGGAATCCCCTGTATGCACGCCCATCGGATCGATATTCTCGATGGAGCAGATGATGATGCAGTTATCCGCTTTGTCGCGGACAACTTCCATCTCATACTCCTTCCAGCCGAGCACGGATTCTTCCACCAGAACCTCGTTGGTCGGCGAAGCCTCAATGCCGCCCAGGCAGATATCGAAGAATTCCTCGCGGTTATAGGCGATGCCGCCGCCCGTTCCGCCAAGGGTGAAGCTGGGGCGGATGACGGCGGGCAGGCCGACCACCTCAAGCGCCGCCGCGGCTTCCTCGCGCGTGTGGGCAATGGCGGATTTCGGGCCGTAAATGCCGATCTCGGCCATCGCGTCGCGGAATTTCAGGCGGTCCTCGGCACGGTCGATCACCTCGGCATTGGCACCAATCAGTTCCACGCCAAGCTTTTCCAGAACACCGGATTTGGCGAGGCTCATCGCGGTGTTCAGCGCGGTCTGCCCGCCCATGGTCGGCAGCAGCGCGTCCGGCTTTTCCTTGATGATGATCTTCTCGACCATCTCCGGCGTGATCGGCTCGATATAAGTGGCATCCGCCAGCGACGGATCGGTCATGATCGTCGCCGGGTTGGAGTTCACCAGAATGACGCGGTAGCCTTCCTCACGCAGCGCCTTGCAGGCCTGCGCGCCGGAATAGTCGAACTCGCAGGCCTGGCCGATGACAATCGGCCCGGCGCCGATGATCATGATGGATTTGATGTCTGTGCGTTTGGGCATTGGAAAATCCTAGATAAACTATTTGAGTTTTCAAAATTCAATGGAGTTTCTAGTTTAAGATTTTAGAATTCTCACAAGATAAATTTGAACATTTGAAACTCAATTTCTTCGTCGGAGTTGTCTGGTCGTGGTTTAATGTCGTTCCTGATAGCTTTCATCAGAGGAGTCAGGTGCCGTTTATCGAGGCGATCTTTTTGGAATTGAAAGAGGACTTTCAATACTTCCGGTGAAGCGATCAACATCAGGCTATGCGAAGCGTCTAAGTAACGATCTTGAGCATGGTTGTCTGCTCTGCCCTCAACCATTCCTGATATGGCGGTAACGTATTCGCGATAAATTTCTAGCTTTAGCTTCCGCCAATCAGCCTCGCGGTCGCGGCGGCTATTGTTGGTTGTAGTTAGAATTGCAACCAATAAAGCCGCTACAGCACCGATAAGAGCGGAAGTAAGCGTGACGATCATCAGCCCATCAACTCAACAAACCGCTTGAACAGATAGGCACTGTCGCTCGGCCCCGGGCTTGCTTCCGGGTGATACTGCACGGAGAACACTTTCTTCGCCTTGGCCTGGATGCCTTCATTCGAGCCGTCGAACAGCGACACATGCGTCACCTCCACACCTTCCGGCAGGCTCTTCTCATCCACCGCGAAGCCATGATTTTGCGAGGTGATCTCAACCTTGCCGGTGGTCAGATCCTTCACCGGCTGGTTAGCGCCGCGGTGGCCGCGCTCCAGCTTGTAGGTCTTGCCGCCCAGGGCGGTCGCCAGAAGCTGGTGGCCAAGGCAGATGCCGAAAATCGGCACGCCCGCCTGCATCAATTGCTGGATGACCGGCACGGCGTATTTGGCGGTCGCCGCCGGGTCGCCAGGGCCGTTGGAGAGAAACACCCCATCTGGCACCAGCCCCAAAATCTGCTGGGCCGTATGGGTGGCGGGCACCACCGTCACTTGGCAGCCGGCGGACGCCAGCGAGCGCAGAATGTTACGCTTGGCCCCGTAATCGATGGCGACCACACGCTTGCCGCCATTGGTCTCGGCAAAGCCGTTTTCCCAGCTCCAGGTGCCGTCCGCCCATTTATAAGCCTGGGTGCAGGAGACCTCCTTGGCCAGATCCAGCCCTTCCAGCCCGGCCCAGTCGGCGGCTTGCTTGGCCAGCGCCTTCAAATCAAACTTGCCATCCTCTGGATAGGCCAGCACAGCATTCGGCGCGCCCAGGTCGCGGATGCGCAAGGTCAGGGCCCGCGTGTCCACCCCGGCAATACCCGGAATGTTCATGCTCTTCAGCCAGCCGCCGAGGTTATTCGTGGCCCGATAGTTGGAGGGGGCGGTGAAATCCTCTTTTGTCACCAGCCCGCGCGCGAAAATCTGCGGGGCCTCCATGTCTTCCTTGTTGGTGCCCACATTGCCGATATGCGGGAAGGTAAAGGTGACAATCTGCCCGGCGAAGGAGGGGTCGGTCAGGGTCTCCTGATAGCCGGTGAGGCCGGTGGAGAAACACAGCTCAGACGGGGCGCTGGTGGCGTGCGCGCCAAAGCCGCGGCCCCAGAATACGCTGCCATCGGCCAGTACCAGGGCGGCTGTGGCACCGGGGGGTACGTCAGCATCTTCC
>JAGXAE010000043.1 GCA_018971725.1 Pseudomonadota bacterium
GAGTATCAGCCCCGCTTTCGAGCGGGGTTTTTGCTGTCTGGTCTCTTTTCTCTCCAGAATGGTTGCGGGCTACGGGCCGGCGAATCGCCCCGTAACCTCCGAACCTGCCGGAAAAACAGAGTCGGGTGAAGCGCTTGTTTTGCCCGTTAAAATTGTAACGCAAAATCGGTGGCGCAGTGCGGCCCCGGGGGATGCCTCATCGCCGCCCCAGATCACGTCCGGGGCAATTTTTCGTGCGCCAGCCGGATATTTTTACAAGGAAATTTCGGATGACCTGAAAAAGAATCGTGCTATTATTCGGTCACGGTACAGGCGGGGACGCCGATGACCGTCAAGGAAATGAGGCCCGCCACGGTGACGTGGCGGGCTTTCTTCTGGGACGGCGACGTTATGCCGCCTCGGTCTGCTCGGCCGCCTCGTCGTTGGGTTGAAACTGCGCGAGATAATCGAGCGCATCGCTGGCTTTCGCGGCGGCCGTCAGAATGGCTTTGCAGTCCCGCTTCAGGGCCTTCAACCAAACCGCGATATACGGTGCGTGATCTTCCCGGATTGCGGGCTGGTGGCCGATTTCCGCCATGATGAACGCGGCGCCAAGCTCGGCCACCAGCTCCTCCATCGCGTAGCCTTCATCGCCAAACCGGGCCGCGCCAAAGTCACGGGCAAGGCGGCGCTCGGCTTTCGTCCAGTGGACGGTCTCATGCGCGCGGGTGGAAAAATACGCCTCGGCGGAAAAGAACGCGTCACGCTCCGGCAATTCAATCCGGTCCTGGCTGGGGATATAAACCGCCCGCTCGCCCCGGTGGATGACTTCGGCCGGGACGGCATCGAACCAGGCGGTTGACGGGGCATAGGCCGCCCAGTCCTTCGGCTCACCGCCTTCGACAGGGGCTGGTGCTGTTGCTGGAATGGCAAAGCGGGTTGGTAGCCGGTCGATCTGCTCGGCATTGAAAACACTATACGCCTTCAGAAACGAAAAATTGCGCTCTACGTTTTCTCCGCTTTCATTCGTCTCTGTCTTGGTGACGCGGTCGGCATAAACGATCTGCGTGCTGCGCTCGCCCTTCTTCACGCAAGCGCCATATTCCAACGCCTGCTTAAAGGTCATCCAGTACGGGGAACGATAACCGGCGGCTTCGGCGGCCTGCCAAAGGATTAGAATATTGATGCCGCGATACCGCGCGTTAGTGTGACGCCTCGGCATGACCGGCCCGCCTGAGCCTGCCCACGGCTTCGACCAAGGCATGACGCCCTTCTCAAGTTCCGCGACGATGGCGGCGGTGATGTTCTCGCAAATGTCCTGGCTTTTCATGGGATGGCTCTCCGGTGCGGGGAGGGCTTTCCTGAATGATCTCTAAGAAAGCGGCCGCTTTCTTAGGAACGCCTCCCGGCGAGGGCGGGGGCGGCAGGGGCAAGGGCGAGCGCAGGGGAGGGGGATCACCCGGACTGCACGCCCTTGGAGCGAAGCGGAATGGCGGAAGTTTGGGGATACCCCTGCGCTCGGGAGCGGAGCGACGAACCCTTGCCCCTGCCGGGGGCAGCAGCCCCCTCTACGAGCTGCCTCGGAGGGGTGGCTCAATGGGCCACGGCTAAATCCCCGGCCAAGAACCTTGCAAAATGCCCAGAATTATGCGATGTTTTAAGAGGTTTTAGACAGTGCGATTGACACAGTGATTTTTTGAACATGGCGAGACCAAAGGGACGACAACTTCCACATAGGGTATCGGTTGCATTGACCGACCAACAGTTCGCGGCACTGGAGGGTCTAGCTGGAGAAAGCCAGGCTGCCGTGGCCTGGGTGATCCGGCGTGCTATTGCCGAATATTTGGAACGGAATCGTCCGCCTATTCCAACCGACGGCAGCTCGAAAAAATATACGTCTGTAGCAAAACAGGATAATGATGGAACAAGCGAGCACCAGCTCTGATCGGCTAAAGCGGGCTTTGACCCTGCCGAATGGCGCGCGTTTCTACCGCTGCGCCTTGCAGGTGAACCCGTTCGCCTATCTCGTCCGGCACAACAAGCAAACCACGTTTACGAACGAGGCGGACTACAACGCGGCCATCGTTACTACCTGCAAGGATCAGGGCATCGAAGTTATTGCCGTAACGGATCACTACCGGATCAAGGACTCCGCCGGCCTGGTCCAGGCCGCGCGGGATGTCGGCATTTTCGCCTTCAAGGGCTTTGAAGCCGTCACTAAAGACGGGGTGCATTTCCTCTGCCTGTTCGATCCCAGCAAGGCGGATAGCGTTCTGGAACGCTATATCGGGGAGTGCGGCGTCCATGATGAAAACGCGCTGTCCCCGACTGGCGACAAGGATTGCCACGAGTTGCTGGATGCGGTGAAGCGATGGGAGGCGGTGTGCATCGCGGCGCATGTCGCCGCCGATGGCGGCGGCCTACTCAAAAAGCTGTCCGGTCAAACCCGGATCAAGGTCTGGCAATCGTCGGCGTTGCTCGCCTGCGCTCTGGCTGGCCCAGTGCATGAAGGCCCTGAAAGCCTCCGGCAAATCCTCTTGAACAAAGACCCGCAACACCAACGCGACCGCGCGGTCGCGATCATCAATGCGCAGGACGTGAACGGCCCTGAAGACCTGAAACTGCCTGGATCGAGCTGCTTCATCAAAATGTCGCAAGTCTCAGTCGAGGCGCTGCGCCAAGCCTTCCTCGATCCGATCTCAAGGGTGCGCCTTAACAGCGACCCGCAAGCCGAACCGCACGCTGAATTCATCGCCATTGCTTGGGAAGGCGGCTTCCTGCGCGATAGCGCGATACACTTCAATGAGAACCTAAATGTGCTGGTCGGCGGGCGTGGCACTGGCAAATCCACCACAATTGAAAGCTTGCGCTATGTCTTGGGGCTTGAACCGCTCGGCGATGACGCACGCAAAGCCCATCAAGGGGTGCTGCGCGAAGTGCTAAAAAATGGCACCAAGATTTCGCTGTTGGTGCGCTCTCACAAGCCCTCGCTGCGCTGCTACACGATCGAACGGACGGTGCCCAATCCGCCGATCGTGAAGGATGAACACGGCGCGGTCCTGACGCTGAACCCCAGGGAGGTTATGCCGGGGGTCGAGATTTTCGGTCAACATGAAATCTCGGAGCTGACCAAAAGCCGGGAGAAGCTGACCCTGCTACTGGAACGGTTCATCGAACGTGATCCGTCCGCCGCCAGCCGCAAGGGTAAGCTGCGGCTTGACCTGGAGCGATCGCGCAGCCGCCTCGGTGAAGTAAAGCGGGAGATCAAGGCGATTGATGAGCGGCTGGCCGCTCTGCCGAGCCTGGAAGAAACGCTGAAGCGGTTTCAGGAAGCCGGCCTGGAAGACCGCTTAAAGGAAAAGAGCCTGGTAATCCGGGAAGAGCGCCTGCTCGGCGTCATCACCGAACGCCTCGCCCCGGTGCGGGTGCTGCGGGAAGAGATGGCGGGGAGCCTGCCGCTGGATGCCGCCTTCCTCGCGCCGAAGGCTCTGGAAGGGCTACCAAATGCCGATGTGCTAGGCGAAGCCGAGACGATTTTCGCCCGGCTGAGCTTCCAGCTCCAGACCGTTGCCAACCAATTCGAAGCCGCGCTGAAAGCGACGGATTCAGAACTGGCGGCGATGCGGCTGCGCTGGGAAGAGCGCCGCAAGGCGGTAGAGGCCACTTATGAAAAGGTGCTGCGCGAGCTGCAAAAGTCGAAAATCGATGGCGAAGAGTTCATCCGCCTGCGCCGGCAGATCGAAGAGTTGCGCCCGCTGCGCGAGCGGCGGGAAAACCTGGTACGCGAGCTGACGACTCATGAAGCGCATCGCCGGCAGCTCCTTGCCGATTGGGAAGACGTAAAGGCTGCGGAATTCCGCAGCATCGAGACGGCGGCAAAGAAGGTTACCCGAAAGCTGAAAGATCGGGTCAGGGTCGAGGTCGCCATGTCCGGCAACCGGGAACCGCTAGGAAAGCTGCTGCGGGAGGAAGTCGGCGGCAATCTGACGGCCCTTCTGGATCGGCTAGGGGAACGTGCCGACCTGTCATTGCCGGATTTGGCGCAGCGCTGCCGGGAAGGCAAAGACGCCCTGATCAAGCATTATGGTTTGCCGCCTGGCGGCGCGGAAAAGATCGCGCAAGCGGACCAGGCGCTGTTCATGCTGATCGAGGAACTGGAGCTGCCGGCGACAACCAAAATCGAGCTGAACACCGCCATGGAAGGCGACTCGCCCACCTGGCAACTACTAGAGCACCTTTCCACGGGGCAGAAGGCCACGGCCGTCCTGCTACTGCTATTGCTGGAATCGGACGCCCCACTTGTGGTGGATCAGCCTGAAGATGATCTTGATAATCGCTTCATCACGGAAGGCGTGGTGCCGATCATGCGGGATGAAAAGCGGCGGCGGCAGTTTGTCTTCTCCACCCATAACGCCAATATCCCAGTGCTCGGCGATGCCGAGCTGATCCTGGGCCTCGGGGCGAATTGGGAAGGCAAGGAAGGGCAAGCCATGATCCTTCCTGAATATATGGGTTCCATCGATGGCCAGCCGGTGCGGGAGCTGGTCGAGGAGATTTTGGAAGGCGGCAAAACCGCCTTCGAAATGCGCCGGCTTAAATACGGCTTCTGAGGTTCACAGTGACAACCCGCATAGAATTACTCGAACTGATCAACAACGGTGAGAACTCCGGCGTCGAGTTCAAGCGCGATGATATCGATAACCGCGCCCTGGCTAAGGAGCTGGTGGCGTTTTCGAACCTGTCCGGCGGCGCTGTGCTGCTCGGCGTCGAAGACGGCGGCACCGTTTCGGGGATTACCCGCGACAAGCTGGAAGAGTGGGTGATGACCGCCTGCCGCGACAAGATCCGGCCGGCCATCATCCCGTTCTTTGAAATCATCCGGGATGTCGAGCCGGGCAAGCATGTGGCGGTTGTCCGGGTGGCCCCTGGATTCAGCGTCCATAGCGTGTGGCACAACAGCGGAAATACCTATTACATCCGCGTGGGAACCCAAAGCCGGGAGGCGACACCGGAAGAGCTGAGCCGGCTGTTCCAGCAGCGCGGCGCGTTCCGGGCGGAGCTGCGCCCGATCTCGGGCGCGCAACTGGCCGATCTCGATCTGCGACGACTGCGGGATTATTTCGGGCGGGTTAGACAGCAGGCAACACCTGATGAAGGCGATGAAGCCGGCTGGCGAACTCTGCTGATCAATACTGAATTGATGGTGGAAGAGGGGATTACCCTTTGGGGCCTGCTGCTGTTCGGCACTTCGCCGAACCGCTTCCTGCCCTTCGCGGGCATCGATGCCGTGGCCTTCCCCGGTGTCGAAAAGGACTATGCCGCGCGCGAGCGCGCGACGTTGCGCGGCCCGATGACGGCGCTGCTGGGGGAAGGCGGCCTGGTCGAGAATGGCTTGGTCGAACAGGCGCTTGATTTCATCCGCCGCAACGTCGCCAGCAAAACGGTCCTGGAGGACGGCGCGCGGCGGGTCGAGGTGCCGGTTTATCCGCCTGAAGTGCTGCGCGAAACCCTGGTAAATGCCCTCATTCACCGGGATTACCTGCTGACCAGCACGGATATCGAGTTGGCGATCTACAGCGACAGGCTGGAAGTGATTTCACCCGGCAGATTGCCGAACGGTATCACGCCGGCCCGAATGCGCACGGGCTGCCGGGCTGCGCGCAACCAGCTCATGAAGGACGTAATGAAGGATTATGGCTATCTGGAACACATGGGCATGGGCGTGCCGCGCAAGATGGTCCGGGGCATGAAGGAGCACAACGGCACCGACCCTGAGCTGATCGAAGGGGAAGAGAGCTTCACAGTTCGGCTGCTCGCTGGCGTGGAGGAGACAGGGATGGTGGAGCAAAGCGAGCCGATACAAGAGATAGCCCAGCAACTAGGGAACTTTATAGCGCGTAATAATATTGCCGCGACCGTCGCGGCGGATGAAAATCAGCTCATCCTGAATGATCCATCGAATTCTCATCCACCACTCAGAATTATATTCGGCGGCAACGGAAAATTTCACTTGAAGGACACTCAGGATGGCTTTCAGAGACAAGTCTACGCTGAGATGGCACGCTGGAACGGCGATGTGTCCTTTACTCAAAGTGAAACTCTTGCAGAGGGAAAATCGTGGCTAACCAAGTTGCGCCGTGGGTGAAAATTCGGCCGGATTCGCTAATACCGCATCAGCCCTTTGCCGGTCAGATTACCACCTGCTCAACCTCGTTTGGGAGTTGACCCTCTGGTGTCATCCGATAGCTGACGGATCGCTGCTTCACTAAGTTTGTATTCACGGGTAAGAGCGCCGGCTTCCACCAACACGACTGCATTTCGCGACTCAAGTTTGGTAATGATGAGTTCCGCTGCCTGCTGCGCCAGGCAAACATCATTCTTAAAAAGGCTTTCCACCCATCGATAACGCCAGCTAGAGGGAAGCTTCTTCGTAATTTTTGGGGGTATCCATTCAACCCAACGTCTTTGGACGAAATCTCTCTCAGACTGTATTGTCTCTATGAGCTTGTCGAATGAAAATATTCCATCTTTCAGCACGATGTCATCTAATGGATGCTGTCTAAACAGTTTCTGTATCTTTGGCTCCGTAAGAATTTCCTCAGAAAGGGTTTTTGTTTTCAGCTCGCGCTTCCATACGCCAAAGAATTCGACGCACGCAGCAATGATACCGATTGTAAATACAATATCTAACGCGGGGCGAAACCATGGTAGATGAAGGTCCAAGAAGGAAAGAAGATCCGATATCAGTGGGTTCTCAATTAATTTTGTCGAGAAGGCCAGTGCAGTTGTAATTCCTACCGCTATTACAGCAGATTTAATTTTTGATGATCGATTTTGGATTACAGCAGCTTTCGAAATGTCAGAACGAAGTTTTATTTCTTCATTTCTCTCCTCACTCCTGGTGGCCTTCCAAGGCGAAACTGGCCGCTCAACATATTGGACGAGACTTGTGTTTTCATTTTTAAGCTCATCAATCCGATGAACGGCACTCTGCGTCTTAAAAAAATTAGCTTCCGTTTCAGAATCGGGAAATTTGCCCTGTGTCTGATCGGGGTGAAGCTTCTTCAAGCGCAATAAAAGCGCGCTTCTGACCTCGTCAAATGAATTTGAATTTAATAAGCCAAAGTCTCTGACTATATCATCCATTGAAGTCCAGAGACTCATGCCATTAATCTCATTTAATAGATTGCAAAGAAGCTTGCCGCCTTCTCAGGGTTATAGCCCCGGCGGTCATAGAGCTTCGTCGTCGATGGATCACGATGCCCGGCGGCCTTCTGCACGTCCTCCAGCTGGGCACCATTCTCTAGCGCCGTCGTGATGAATGTCGCCCGCATCGAATGCGCAGAATAGCCGCGCGACAGTCCAATGCCAGCAGCATATTTGCGCAGCACGCGGTCGATTGCATCCGGGTCCATTTTCCCGGCCGGATCATGCGCCTTGGCGTTGCCGCGTAACGGCCGGAATAACGGGCCAGCATGATCATCACCATGGCCGGCCAGAGTGAGATAGGCGCGGATGCGCGCCGCCGCCTGCGGATTAATCGCCAGCGCATCGCGGCGGCCGCCTTTACGGGTGACACGCAGGGAATCAAATCCCCGGTTCTGGTGCAGATCACCCACGGCAAGCGCGGCGATCTCCGCGCGGCGCAAGCCCACCTGCAAACCGACCGATAGGATGGCGCGGTCTCGCGCCCCGGCCACGGTATCGGTCGGGGGCGCATCCAGCAGCCGGCGGGCCTGCGCCTTGGAGAATGCGGCGGTGCTGCCTTCCTCGCGATTGATGCTCGGCCGTTGCACGTCCACCACGGGATTACGGGGAGCGGTGCCATGCCGGACCAGGTGCTTGAACAGGCTGGACAGCGCGGCAAGCCGCCGTCGGATCGTAGAAGCGGCGGCATTTTCCCGCTCACGCATGATCCGCTCCCAGGCGATGACGGCACGATGATCGACCTGGCGCAGTTGTTCGGGCGCGGTGATGCCAAGCGTGCGCATGAAGTGCGCCACGTCCTGCCGGTAGGCGCGGCGGGTGCGGGCACTTTTCTGGCTGGCGAGCCAGATTTCTTCCTCGGGGATCGCCGCCAGAGCATCCAGACTGGCGAGCTGGCCGGAGTGGGCGATTTCAGCGGGCAGGGCGTGCGACTCGATCATGCCGGAATCGTAGCCGTTTTTCAGCACGCGATAAACTGGATTATCACGTGCTAAATTACTTGCCGTCACCTGTTGACTTGCCGTCACCTGATAGCCACATTCACTTGACGGCAAGTGAGGGCAGACGATGGACCGCAAATGCAAACGAATTATCGATGGGAAAACTTACAACACCGAGACAGCCACCAGGCTTGGGGGTTGGATCGATGATGAGCACGGCTTCGAGCAAGGAGCTGATCTATACCAAAACCGGCTGGGTGCTTTTTTCCTCTACTGCTTTTCCGACGACGGCCCGAAAAGTGAGGAGGACAAAATCGTGCCCTACACGCCCGAACAGGCTCAGAAGTTCCTCGAAAAACATCACGGGTATGATGTTGAGCTCATCGAGTCGCTTTTTGGACAAATGCCCGAGGCCGGGTCCAGCGAAAGCAAGTTTACCCTTCGCCTGCCGGACAATCTTCGGAACCGGCTCGCAGCGCTCGCCAAGGCAAACGGCCAATCGCTTAATGCTTGGGTTGTTCGTTGTCTGGAGCAATGTTCAGCCTCCCCAGAGTTGCCCCGAAAATCCAAGGTACAGCAATGAGTCCAGCACCCGATTTTGACTTTGGCTTTGGAAAAGATCGTTTCCTAAGGGGCCGCGGCTGGCGAGGTCTCGTGGCGTTGGCGCTGGTACTCATTATTATTCTTCTGGCCACAAAAGCTGGCATTCCTGCCATCTATGGCGGACTTAAATTTATCGGTCTTTCATCAAGATAAAGGACATTATCATATATAGTTTTCTTCTAATATTGGTCTCTTGACACCAATTATAGTTTATCTATATTGGTCTTATGAAAACCATTTTCGGATTAAAGACCGCCCAAGCCGCCGATGTCGCCGGAGTCGGCTATGAAGGGTTCCGCACCTGGCTTAAACGCGGCCTGCTCAAAGACACCGGAACCCTACCAAAATTCTACGCCCCCGACGTTTCGGCCGAGATCGCCGACGCAAAGCGCTGGCGGTGGACAGCTTTCGGATATTCGGACCTGTGCTCGTTCCGGCTGACGAAAATCCTTTTGGATTCTGGGTTGCCCTGGGAAGTTGTCAGCCCAATCGTCAGCGATAACACCCTCTGGAAAAGTCACCAGAGCGAGGATGGCACCATTCAATACCTTGTCATCATCAATCAGGGGGCAGAATATCTGCTCTGCGACCGCAAAACCCTGGCAGCCCAACTCGCAGCCGGGAAAATTGGAGTTTCAATCATGACCATTATCGACCTCGATCATCTTCAAAAAGATGTCGTTTTCCGCAGCCGCGCCGCAGCCCTGAGAGCTGTTTCCACAGACCTCAAGCAAACATCCCATATCTCCGCCAAGAATGGCCCGAACCTCCTGCCCCCCCAAGAGGCAGCCGAGCGCAAACAGGCAATCGAAACGTTAGCCGACACCATCGATGCGCTCGCCATCGAGGCCAGCGAGGGGGGCAAGGTCTATGGAAAATTCGAAGCTGTCCGTCACCAGTTGCAACAACTAGGAAAATTTGCCGAGAACTCCGCTGTCTCGGCTGTAGCCGGTGCATTCGCCTTGCAGCATGACCAGTGAGTCACTTTCGATCATATCTTTTGATCGGTCCAAGCTATTGATTTTCCAGGCCAACTATCGCCTCCAAAAAACTTGATCTTTGAATCAAGCGGAGTCCCTAAGCGGTGGCAGCGGCGACGATGGAGGTTCAGGAAGGTTCAAACCAGCCAATCTAAGCCGTTCACGTATTCCAGAGCTTACAAGGCTCTCATGGAAAATGGGGCGTATTATATCATCGGATATACCGACTTGTTTGAGAATTACGGCATGATACAATGGCTCTACGGCCATCGTCAGATAGATTACTTCTCCTATAAATTCGTCGTAGTCCTTTTCATTGCGAGGTCCGCCATAATGTGAGATATCATTGCGGCGGTCAGCACATTTAATCGTGAATTGTTTTAGTTCTTCCTTGGAAACACCAAGAGACAATTCCGCAAACAAATCGTAAAGCTTGTCAGAAAGTCTTTTTTCATTAATGTCTCGAACTGCTCTTTTTAATTTACGTCTTTCTTTCGTATTTAGAATATCTTTTGTTGCCTCACAGATTTTCTTAATTTTTTCTTCCTTGTCGCTACTCAACGTTTTGGAGTCATGTTTTACCTTTCTGTGCAAGGCTTCAAGCCCCCACATGAAATTAGCGAATTTGTGCTCGACATAAACTGAATTTCCGCGTCGGACACCCAAGTATAAATGGAAGGCCGCGCCATATTTGGGGCGCATGTCTATCCAGTTGTCAATGATTTCCCTAAATCTTTTCCTGATTAACGGGTAGCCAACCCACAAATTATGCGCAGAAATTTCGGACTTCTGAGGTCGCCGTCGAAATACACAGATATTTCCTCTGCCCTCGGTTCCCGAAAGCTCAATTTCAGGCCAGTCAAGACCGCACTCCTGGTCGGTCAATAAAACCAAAAAATCTTCTATATGATGAAAAAAATCATTTGATTCTGGCAATGAAAGCGGTCTGTCAAATTCAAAATCTAGCCAGGCTTGCTGTTGGGGAACAATCATTCGCTTGGCCATATCGTGGGATATGGATGTCCCTATCCGAACGGCAAGAGAACCATTCTTGAGTTTGAATTCATCCTTCATATCCAACTTATAAAGAATTTCAATTTTCGTATCGGTTGTGGATATTCTTGGCATGGGGTATTGAAGCCAAGGCCATAAGACGCCAAGGGGAATAGTCATTTTTTTAATGGACGGTGCCCTCCCCGACCCCGAGACGGGCGCTGTATAAAACAGCGTGAGATAGGAACCCAACTTGGTTGCTCCGCCAGTGGACAGGCGCGGCGGCGTTCGCAGTTGCGCGTCCTGAAGCCAGACATAGAGCCGCTGCGCCGGGAGAAAGCCCGCAACATTGAATTTGTCAGCCATGAAAGCCGGAAAGGGTTTACCTTCCCTTTTCCAGCTCCACTCGGCCATGTCCAAATCAATCGTGCCGCCACCATCTTCATTGATGGTTAGCAAACCCTCCATGGCGGGACCGCCGCCCGCCGGTTCAGTGCCATCGGCCAGCCAAAACTGGCCTCTTTCAGAATTTATGTTGATCTTTTAGCTCCTATAAATTTATTTCCGCATCCGGGTCTCCGGCGGCCAGGGCGTTCATATAGGCCAGGCACAGCTCACGGGAGCGATATTTCCCATAGCTGTTTATTTCCTCCCGCTCGACGATGGGGAAGGTCGAATAGATGTAGCGCACGTCGTCGCGGTCGGTGATACCGTAGAGATTGAAATACACGGCATCCAACTTGGCGCGGAGTTTTAGACGGCGATCTTCATCCCACGGGAAAGGCGGTTTCACATTGCCGGATTTATCGACATACCCCATGTCGCGGGCAAAGGGGGCCATGTCATACGCCGTGTAAGTTAATTCCAGCACTGCCTCGCGGCTGATGTTTCCGGCGGTCTTTTTGCCGAAGCGGACGGTCTCATAACGATCGGTTGGCACGACCGGGAGCTGTTCCACGATATACCAGTTGATATTCTGGCCTTGAATTTTTTGCCGGATCACGAAATCAAACGGTGTCGAGTTCAGGTTCGCAAGAATGGTGGCCGCATGTCCCGCCAGCGGTTCCCCGCTATCGTCCGGTATCATCATGCCCATGGAGTTGCCGACGCCGGATTTCGGCAAAATAGCGCCGATTAGGGTTCTGGCGTTCGTCGGTGCCGTGATCATTTTATAGCTGATTGACCAGTCATGTTTTACCGATGACGGCACATCGGATGCCTTTACCCAAAACTGCGGGTCAGGCAGCCAGTCCGGGCTTTCATGCTGGGCCAGCGTCGCCGGTTGCGGCTGGGCGGGGCGGTGCTGATTTTCCGGGTTCACCACCACATTCGCGGCCCGGTGGTCGTATGCCTGCACCATCTTGCCTTCATACAACGGCACCCAGTCCCCCGCGTTGCTGCGGAACCGATTGCCGCCGGTGGGGTACGCACCTTCCTTTTCCTCCAGCTCGTGGCGGGTGCGGAACAGGCTGGAGTCGTTGGTCATATGAAACATAGTCATATATTTGACCGGCCAGGCTTTCACCTCCGTGCCCGATGAATCATCCACCAGCACCGGCAGGCGGCTATAAATCGCCGTTGTCAGCGCCGCATCCCGCCGCGTGCGGAAAATCGGCGCGGTGCCGGTATTCGGGTTGAGGTAAGCAAAATCCTTCGCCGAAAGCGGAAAGCACCGCTCCAGGTCTTGCAGTTCCGAAACATCCTGAAGGAAAAACGCGCATAGCGTATCGGAATTAACCGGCGAGGGGCTGGCGATCATCGCGCAGAATTTGAACCGGCTATCCACATCCGGGAAGAAAGGCGGGGCATTGAACCGCGTTCTACGATTCTCAAAATCATACAGCGCCTTCAACCGCCCGCCCGTCGCCACCCCCTTAAAAAAGGGCGCAGCCGTCTTGTCAGAGGCAATGCCCGAGGGCGTCAAAAGCCCCACCATGCCGGTTGGCTTCACCAGCGTCATCGCCCGTTCCACGAACAACGAATAAATATTCACATCCCCGCCGGAAAGCAGCGGATAATCGCCGCAATTGCGCGCCATCCGCACCGCCGCCTCGGCCCGCTCATTGGCCTTGGCAAAGTCCTTCGCCAGCGGGTCTTTAGCTTTCTCAAGTGCTGCAATCATGCGGGCGCGGTCAGATGCCCGCTGTGCCAAGGCAATCTCCGGCCTGCGGGCGGCAAACCATTCCACCTGTTGCAGCTTCATCCTATCCCATGGCGGGTTGCCTATCATGGCATCAAACCCGCCGGTCAGGCCCTTGCCCTCCCAGTCTGACCATACGCCGGGGAAGGCCACCTGCCAGTTGAGATACCCTTCTTCGGCGACCAACTCGTTCACCTGTTCAAGAATTTCTGCGAACCGGTCCCCATCCACCTTCCCGGTTTTAAGCTTCTTTTTGCCCATGGCGACCAGCACCGGGTCGCCGAACTGGCCCATGAAAAACGCCTGTACGGCGATTTTGTCAGCCTTGGATTTTAGGTCCAGCCAGTCTAGCGCATGGATCAGCCAAAGCATCGCATTCAGCGGCGCGGTCATGTCCCGCACCTCATCAAAAACATCTTTAGACCGATGTGCCTCGGCAATCTCGGCGTCGGTTAGCCCTTCGATGATCTGCATGGATGTCGCGGCGCGCATGGCGCGCGTCATCGGCTCATACAAAAACAACGGCGCGCCCAGCTTGGTCGCGCGGTCTATGCCGCTGCTTACCCATGATCCGAACAGACTGTCGCCACAGCGCAGATGATGGTCCAGGAAGGAAAGCGGCGCGCCAACGGTAAAAGTGTGCAGCCAGAGCGCCACCTTTGCCAGCTCCACCGCCATGATGTTTTTATCGACGCCGTAGATGCAGCGCTTCAGCACCATGCGCCGCACGATATGCCGGTCATCAAGCTGCTCGGGCGCCACGGACCACCCGCGTTCCCCGGCATTGCGCAGAATCGTGGTGCGGATCGCAGCGATGCGGGCAATCAGCGGCGAAATATAATCGCCAAACGTCACTTGTGCCGCGGCCTCGGCCATCGCCGTGATAACCTGATCGGCCATGTAATCGACCAGGCTCACCAAAAAATGCCCTGACCCCATGGCAGGGTCGCATATTTTCAAGCTGAGCAACTGTTCCGCCGGGTCGTATGCCGCCAGCGTCATGACCCGAAGGTCTTTGTCCGGCTGGGTGGTTTCAAGTTCCACGAGCTTGGCAGAAAACGCCGCCATGCGCGTTTCGATCAGCGGATCGATCGTCTCGCGGATAATCAGCCCCACCAGATCATCCGGCGTGTAGTAGCTGCCAGACCCTTTGCGGGCGAAAACATTGGGGCGGATGATGACGTTGCCGCCCTCGCGGGTGACTTCATGCTCCAACAGGCGCTCATAGATCGAGCCCAACTGTTGCACGCTCAAATCGCGGTAATTGATATATTTGCGCCCCTCCGGCGTATGCTCGAAGGAGAGCGCGTCGATCACCACCGCCATGACGGAATCGCCCAGGCGAATTTTGGCTAGAAGCGGGGTTTTCTTCGCGTCGAACAACCCGCCATTATAGGGTGGCAGGCCGATGGATTTGTCACCCACGTCAATGGCGCGGCACAAATCTTCAACCACGGACCAGTACCGGGCGGCTGTGTCGGAGAAAATGTCGTTGCGATCCTTCCGGCGGCCAATATCGGCCCGCACCTTCTCGCGCAGCCCATATTCCTCGTACCGGGCCTCGCGGACAGGCAAAAGGTCGCGGTCCTCGGCATAGAGGATGAATAAAAGCCGGTAGAGGAGGATGAGCGCGGCCTCGCGGACCTCCTGCAAGCTGGCATCGGGCGCAGCGGCGGCAATGGCCTGGGCGAGTGCCGGAAACACGGTGCCGAATACGAGGTTTGAGAGATTGCCGGCGACGCGCTCTTCATAGAATTTGCCCTCGTCCATCGCGCGTTGATGGAAGGTGCGGGCATCGCTCGGGCTGGGCAGAAAGGCTTCACGGCCAAACACCAGCAGGAAAACCCGCAGCCAGTGGCGGCGGTAAGACTCCGAGAGCGCGGACAAACCTCCCTCGTGGCCGGGGATGGCCAGCACGGCGGCTAGGTCAAGCTCAAAGAACTGCTCGGAGACCGAACGTGCCCCCTGATAGTACAGCCGCCAGCGGGAACCGTTGGTGAGAATACCCCAGCGGAGCTTGCCGGTGGTGAGGTCTTCGACCCGGCGCAAATAGCGCAACATCTGGGTGGAAGGCGCGGTTTCCTCGCCCCGCCTGCCAGATTGGCGGTCCAGCGGGCGCTGCCAACGCTTGGACTCTACAATGGCGAGGCCCACGCCATAGCGCTTAAACTCCTCCGGGAAACTGTTGGCCTGGGCCTTGGCGGCGGCGTCCTGAAAC
>JAGXAE010000210.1 GCA_018971725.1 Pseudomonadota bacterium
TCGTACAGGCTGGGAATGTGCCCGGCGGCGTCTTTTGCCCCCAGGGTTGCGGAGGGCAGCAGCCCGAGCGACCCGGTGAGCATGGCCGCAAGGTCGGAGAGGAGATCCCCGAACAAATTGCTGGTCACAATCACGTCGAACTGCTTCGGGTTCCTGGCCAGCTGCATGGCGCAGTTATCGGCGTACATGTTGCTCAGTTTCACATCAGGGTATTCGTCGGCCTGCAATTTTGCGATCACCTGGCGCCAGAGCAGCCCGGATTCCATCACATTGCCTTTCTCCACGCCGCACACGCGGCCTTCGCGCTTACGGGCAAGCTCAAACGCCACCCGCCCCACGCGCTGAATTTCATGCGTGGTGTACACCTCGGTGTTTATCCCGCGCTGGGTGCCATCTGGCAGTGTCTCAATGCCGCGCGGCTCGCCGAAATAAATCCCGCCCGTGGCCTCACGCACAATCATGATGTCCAGCCCGCGCACCAGCTCCGGCTTCAAGGATGAAGCATCGGCCAGCGCATCGAACACTTTCGCAGGGCGAAGATTGGCGAAAAGCTGCATCTCCCCGCGCAGTTTCAGAATGCCCACCTCGGGGCGAATATTGAACGGCACATTATCCCATTTCGGCCCGCCTACAGCGCCGAACAGCACCGCATCAGCGGCCTTTGCCTTGGCCAAGGCGGCATCGGTCAGCGGCACGCCGTGCGCGTCGATCGAGGCGCCGCCAACGAGTTCTTCCTCAATATTGAAAGAGGCGCGCTTGTTCTCCTGCAACCAGTCAAGCACACGCCGTGCCTGCGCCATGACTTCGGGGCCGATGCCATCGCCTGGCATCAGCAGCAGATTTTTAGTGGTGGTCATGAATTAAGCTCCCTGAATTTTCGGCTGCCACGAGGGAATTTTCGCCTCATAGCGGTCAATGGCGGCGGCGTGTTCCAGCGTCAGGCCGATATCGTCCAACCCGTTCAGCAGGCAGTGCTTGCGGAACGGATCGACATTGAACGGAATTTCCTCGCCATTCGGGCGGATCACCACCTGGCGGGCCAAATCCACCGTGAGTTTGGCATTGCTGCCCATGGCGGCATCCTCACGCAGCTTGGCGCAGATATCTTCCGGCAGAGCGATCGGCAAAATACCGTTCTTGAAGCTGTTGTTGAAGAAAATATCCGCGAAGCTCGGCGCGATGATGCAGCGAAGCCCAAAATCCAGCAGTGCCCAGGGGGCGTGCTCACGCGAGGATCCGCAGCCGAAATTATCACCCGCCACCAGAATTTCCGCTTTGCGATAAGGCTCCTGGTTCAGCACGAAATCCGGGTTCTCGGTGCCGTCCGCGTTATAACGCATATCGGCAAAGGCGCTTTTGCCAAGGCCGGTGCGCTTGATGGTCTTCAGGAACCGCGCGGGAATAATCTTGTCCGTATCGACATTGTCGATATTCAGCGGCGCGGTGATGGCGGTGAGAGTGGTGAATTTATCCATCATACCAGCTCCCGCACATCTGTGATTTTACCTGTTACGGCAGCGGCGGCGGCCATGGCGGGGGAGAGCAGGTGGGTACGCCCGCCCGGCCCCTGGCGGCCTTCGAAATTCCGGTTGGAGGTAGAGGCGCAGCGCTGGCCGGGCGTCAGCTTATCCGGGTTCATGCCCAGGCACATTGAACACCCTGCCTCGCGCCATTCAAACCCAGCATCGGTGAAGATCTGCGCCAGGCCTTCTTTTTCGGCTTGCTGTTTCACTAGGCCGGAGCCCGGCACCACCAGCACCCGTACGCCCTCAGCCACATGGCGGCCCTTGGCCACGGCGGCGGCGGCGCGCAGATCCTCGATGCGGGAATTGGTGCAGGAGCCGATGAACACCACGTCCACCTTGGTACCCTCGATCTTCTGCCCGGCTTCCAGCCCCATATAGCTCAGCATCCGCTCCATTTGGGCGCGCTTGGCGGCGTCTTTCTCGTCCGCAGGGTTCGGCACGGAGCCGGTCACGGGGATCACGGTTTCCGGGCTGGTGCCCCATGTAACCTGCGGAATAATGTCCTCGGCCCGCAATTCGACGATTTTGTCGTAATGCGCGCCCTCATCGCTGGGCAGGGTTTTCCAATAGGCCACGGCGTCGTCGAAATCCGCACCTTTCGGTGCGAAGGGGCGGTCCTTGATGTACGCGAAGGTCACCTCATCCGGCGCCACCAGCCCGGCGCGCGCCCCGCCCTCGATGGACATGTTGCACATGGAAAGCCGCCCGGCCATGTCCAACGCACGGATGGCCTCGCCTGCGAACTCCATCACATAGCCCGTGCCGCCGCCGGTGCCGATTTTGCCGATGATCGCCAGCATGATGTCCTTGCCCGAGCAGCCTTCTGGCAGCTTGCCATCCACGCGGATGAGCATGTTCTTCGCCGGTTTCTGCAGCAGCGTCTGGGTGGCCAGCACATGCTCAACCTCGGAGGTGCCGATTCCAAACGCCAGCGCCCCCATGGCGCCATGGGTAGAGGTATGGCTGTCGCCGCACACGATGGTCATGCCCGGTAGGGAAATGCCTTGCTCCGGCCCCACCACATGCACAATCCCTTGGCGCATGTCGGACATCGGGAAATACGTCACCCCGAAATCCTTTACGTTCTGCTCCAGTGTCGCGATCTGCAACGCGCTTTCCGGCTCGTTCACCTCGGTCAGCCGGTCTGGGCTGGTAGGCACGTTATGGTCCACCACGGCGATGGTGTTCTCCACCCGGCGAACCTTGCGCCCCGCCATGCGAAGCCCCTCAAATGCCTGCGGGCTGGTTACCTCATGCACGAGATGGCGGTCGATATAGAGAACGCAGGTGCCGTCCTCCATCCTGTCCACCACATGGGCATCCCAAATCTTG
>JAGXAE010000211.1 GCA_018971725.1 Pseudomonadota bacterium
ATGCTGCCCGGGGTGGGCATCGAGGCGGAGGAATTCGCCGCGCAGGGGTTGGTGGCGGCAGCCCAGGCGGGGCAGCAGATTGTGGACGTGATTGCCGCCAAGCCGAACCAGGCATTGTATCTGGACGGCGCGGTGGCGCCTGTATTGGAGGAAGCTGTGCTTGCCCCCTACCGCGCCAATGGCCACGCACGGATCTGGCTGCTCGGCATTTCGCTCGGCGGCATGGGCGTCCTCTCCTGCGCCGCCGAATGTCCGGAGGGGATCGAAGGGCTGATTCTGCTGGCACCCTTCATCGGCACCCACGGCACGGTGGCGGAGCTGAAGCAAGCCGGTGGGTTTAGGGGCTGGCAGGCGGAGACAAGCGCCGCCACCATGCCTGAGCGGCGAATTTTATGCTGGCTGCAGAACCGGCTGAGCGGCGCACCCGGCCCGCAACTTTGGCTTGGCCATGCCACGAAAGACCGCTTCGCCGCAGGGCATGTTTTGCTGGCGGACGCGCTTGCGCCGGACCAAGTGGTTGAGGTTGAGGGCGGCCATGATTGGACAGCTTGGCGGACGGCCTTCGTGGCGCTGATGGCACGCAACCCCTTTGGCTGAACCATGCTGGACGCTGCAACCTCCGGCATTTATAAGCTTGCCCGAATGAACCAGACCGGCCTGCGCACCCATCAACCCGAGGCGCCTCGCCAGCCAGACGCGCCATCCTACGAAGATATATTTCCGTATTACGCTGAATTATGCGCGCTTTCGGAGCTGCGTAAGAAGCCCGGCTTTGGCGTGCCTCTGCGCAGCGGTATCGGCGGGCATCTCCTGCTTTACCTGAATGGCGTGCGGGTAAAACGCAATCAGAATGGGTACCCCGTTCTTGAAATTTGCGCCGCTGGGGAGGCAGCCAAACATGGCGCCGCAATCAGCGTGAATTCCCATTACCGCAACGCCAACTGGGTTGCCTTTGAAGGGCGGGAGTTTGTGTTTCACGGTGCCTTACCCGCCGGCGCGCCACTCACCCGCGATGCCTACATGGAAACGCAGCGCCAGGCGCAGACGCAGGGGCTGTTGGAAGGCATAGAGTTCCACGAACATTTTTTCCGGGACAAACCTGCGGGTATGAGCGACGAGGCGTTTAAATACGAGATCTCAGTGGCGACGGATTACGCATGTTGTTTCGGGCGGGATGCCTACCGTGCGCGCCTGCCGATGAACACGGCCCAGATGGCCGCCATCGTAAATTACCTGAACGCCTTGAATAACCCTTACAGAACCGGGGAAAAACTCTACCATTGGCGGTTGCTGAACGATAACTGCGTGCATGTGGCGCATAATGCGCTGGCCAGCGCCGGTGTGTGGCCAGCCTGGCCGACGGGCCAGTTCTTCGTTCGCGCCGCCTTCAAATTCCCAGTACCCAAAAATTCCATCATCGACCTCGCCGCGCGCGCGAATGACCTGGAACTAGAGAACCCCGAGGCCTTGTTTCAGGACCAAGCGGCGCGCATGGCATTGCAGACACATGGCAATTTGCCCACTGGCCCTGGCGGGCTGATCTCCATCGCCCAGGCTGCAAAGAACAATGAAGTTTATGATACAAGGAAACTGCGGCTGATCTTTTACGACAACCCATTCTGGGGGCCGTACCGGTTCCGGTTCCGGCGGATGTTCGCGGAGCCACGTTACACAGCACTTGGCGCCAATTTGCGGCATTTCGCGCGGCGCTACGCGCCGGTTGCCGCGAGGCACCTGCCCGGCAGCCGGGCCCCCGCCGCGTTTCTGGAACGCTATGACTCTCACATCGCCGCACAACGAGTGTTTCTGGAAAAATGGCTGCCCCAGGTGGAGAGCCTGCCGTGAAGCCGCTCTCGATCGCTGGATTGTCTCTGGTTTCAGCGCTGGGCGACGGGTTGGACGCCACTTGGCAAGCCCTGCACGAGGGCCGCAGCGCGCTGGCGCCCTGCCGGTTCGAGAACCTGCCGATCGACGCATGGGCGGGCGAAGTGCAAGGGTTGAACGAGCCTCTGCCAACCGCTTTCTCAGCCTTTGATTGCCGCAACAACCGCTTGGCGGAACGCGCCTTGGCGGCGGATGGATTTGAACAAAAGGTGGCGAACGCGGTCGCGAAATACGGCGCGCATCGGGTGGGGCTTTTCACCGGCACCAGCACCTCTGGCATTTTGAACACAGAGCAGGCCTATACCGCGCGCGACCCGCAGACAGGTGCGCTGCCGGAGGGCTTTGCCTACGCCCAGACCCACAACACCCATGCGCTGGGGTACTTTGCGCGGGCGCGGCTGAGCTTGGCTGGACCAAGCTTCACTCTTTCCACCGCCTGCGCCGCCACCGCCAAACTGTTTGCCACCGCAGCCAGAATGATAAATGCCGGGCTGTGCGATGCCGCTGTGGTTGGCGGGGCGGATAGTTTCTGCGGCACCACTTTGTTCGGCTTTCATGCGCTGGGGGTAATGGCGGAAGGGCCGTGCCGCCCATTTGATAAAGCCCGGAATGGCATTTCCATTGGCGAGGCGGCGGGGTTCGCGCTGCTGGAACGCGCCCCCGAAATACCTGAGCCGAACGCCTTACTGTTGCTCGGCACGGGCGAAAGTTCGGATGCGTATCATATGTCCTCCCCCGACCCAGAAGGCACGGGCGCGGCCGTGGCCATGCGCCAGGCGCTGGGCGATGCAGGGCTGACGCCGGAGGAGATCGATTACATTAACCTGCATGGCACCGCGACGCTGGTGGGCGATTCGGCGGAGGACAAGGCCGTGACGGGCTTGTTTGGGCCGGAGACTCCACGCAGCTCGGCCAAGAGTTTCACCGGCCACACGCTAGGGGCGGCAGGGATGGTTGGGGCCGCCATGGCCGCA
>JAGXAE010000212.1 GCA_018971725.1 Pseudomonadota bacterium
AGCCTGCGCGCCGTGGTGGACCGCAAGGCGATGGGCGAAATCACGGTCACGCTGGATTGCGACGTGCTGAACGCCGATGGCGGCACGCGCTGCGCCTCCATCACCGGCGCCTATGTGGCGATGGTGCTGGCCTTCCGGAAGCTGCGCGAGACCAATGTGATCAAATCCATGCCGATGCTGGGGCAGGTGGCGGCGGTCTCCTGCGGCATCTTCCAGAGCAACCCGGTGCTGGACCTGGATTACGCCGAGGATTCCAGCGCCGAGGCGGATGCGAATTTCATCCTCACCGCCGCCGGGGGCATTGTTGAAATTCAGGCGACGGCGGAGAAATCCACCTTCGACGAACGCGCCTTCAACGCCTTGCTTGGCCTGGCGCGCAAGGGCACCTCGGAATTATTCGCCGCGCAGAAAGCCGCGTTGAGCTGATGAATATCGGGCTGATCGTCGCGGCGGGCAGGGGATACAGACTCGGCGGGCCGTTGCCGAAGCAATATCTGCCTTTGGCCGGCCGGCCCATTTTGCGCCACACCATCCAGGCTTTGGCCCGGCATCCGGAAATCGACGCGGTGCAGGTACTCATCCACCCGGACGACCAGGCGCTGTATGACGATGCCACCGCCGGGCTGGAAAAACTGCTGGCGGTGCGCTTCGGCGGCAAGGAGCGGCAGGATTCCGCCCGGCTGGGGCTGGAGGCGATTGGCGCGTTGAAACCGGAAACCGTGCTGATCCACGATGCGGTGCGGCCCTTCATCGCGCCGGAGACGATTTCGGCCGTGCTGGAAGTGCTGAAGCGGGGCTCCGCCGCCATTGTCGGCGTGCCGCTCGCCGATACGCTGAAGCGCGTGGAGGATGGGGTGGTGGCCAGCACGGTGAGCCGCGCCGGGCTGTGGCGGGCGCAAACCCCGCAGGGTTTCCGCTATAAGAACATTCTGCAAGCCCACCGGCATGCGGTGCGCACCGCACCGGGGACGGATTTCACCGACGACGCGATGATCGCCGAGCATGCCGGGTTGCGGGTGGAGATGGTTCAGGGCTCGGAGGATAATTTCAAGATCACTACCGCCGCTGACCTGGCCCGGGCGGAAGCGTTGCTGCAAAGCTGAACAACCCGAAAGGAAACCAAATGGCTCGGAAAACATTGCTTCTGGTTCCGGTTCTCACCGGGCTGGCGCTGCCCGCCGCGGCGCAGACGGCTTTAACGCTGAATGCCAGCGGCGCCGCCCAGGCGGCACCCGACGAAGCGGTGGCGAACTTCAACGCCCAGGCCGTGAAGCCGGATGCGGCCAGCGCGCAAGCCGCGGTGAACCAGGACGTGGCCAAAGCCTTGGCCGACACGAAAAGCGTGCCGGGTGTGGTGGTGACCACGGGCGGCTACAACACCTATGCCACCACGCAGGATGGCCAGATGCCGCAATATACCGCCGAGCAGAGTTTCACCCTCACCCAGCCAGCCACGGGCGGCGTGCCGGACAAGGCGTTCACCAGCCTTCTGGCGAAATTGCAGGCCGATGGATTGCTGTTGAATGGGTTGAGCGGCGGGCTCTCTCAAGCCGGGCAGAACAAGGCCAGGCGTGCGGCCATAGATGACGCGCTGGCGCAATTGCGCGCCGAGGCCGACGGCATTGCGGCAGCGCTGCACAAGAAAGTGGGCGCGCTGAAAACCCTGAATGTGGATACCGGCGGCGGGCCAATGCCGCCGACGCCGCGCGGGATAATGATGGCCGCGGCCGCCCCGGCCCCGCAATTCGCGCCGGATAAGATAACAGTGACGGCGAATGTTTCCGCCGTGATCGAGCTGACGCCCGGCAGCTAACCCCGCCAGCCGGCGGCTTGCGCTTCGCGCCGTGCGGCGGCTTCGATATGCTCCGCCAGCCGGTCCGTCACTGGCTGGGTGGGGGTTTTGCCCTTCAGCATCAGCACGGAAAAATCAGGCAGTTTGGGTAAATCATCCTCGCCGGGGGCCAGTGGCCTTGTGCCCGCGGGCAGATTGTTGGGAATGCCGCAGGTAATGGCCAGCCCCGCCAGCACCGGCACGACCGAGCCGGTGGCGCTGCCCGAAACGTAGGCGATGCGGTAGGGCCGCCCGGCTTCGTTCAGCCCCCGCAGCGCCTCGCGGCGCCAGATGCAGTCATGCTCGGCCAGGGCCAGCGGCAGCGGGCTCAGCTTGTGGGGGGAAAAGCGGGTGGAGGTGATCCAGGCCAAGGGGCCGCGGATCAGCTCAACCGCGGGCCAATTTTTCGCCTCGTGCCCCTCGGAGATTAATGAGAGATCGAGCTGCCCGGCCTTCAACCGCGACATCAACTCGGTGGAAGGCAGGCATACAACCTCCACCTCCACGGCAGGGTGGGTATCCGCGAACAGGCGCAGCGCCTCCGGCAAAAATTGCAGGGCGTAATCATCCGGTGTGCCGAGGCGCACCTTGCCGCTGATATCCGGGGCCTGAAATGCGGACCAGATGGAATCGTTCAGCACCAGTAGCTCGCGCGCGCGGTCCAGCAGATATTGCCCATGCGGGGTCAGCTCTATGCCCTCGCCCCGGCCGCGCTTGAGCAGGGTTTTGCCTAACATCTCCTCCAGCTTGCGCATCTGCATGGAAATGGCGGCCTGGGTGCGGCCAACGCGGGCGCCGGCGCGGGTGAAGTTTTGCTCTTCCGCCACATAGATGAAGGCGCGCAGCAAGTCGGGGTCGAGGCCGGTGGGAAGCACGGGAATAAGATTATCTGATTTTTAGTATAATAACAATTCGTTTCTCTTATTCAGCGCGGAGCCCTAGGTTCTGGCCAGGAAACAACACACGGGGTTGAAGGCAATGTTGAGCATGATCCTGGCACGGCCTGTCAGGTTGCCGTC
>JAGXAE010000213.1 GCA_018971725.1 Pseudomonadota bacterium
CTGGCGGATTTGCCGGTGCGTAAAATCCATTATGGCACGCATCTCTGCGCTGATTTGACACTGCCTTACGGGCGGGTGTTGCATGATTATCTCGCTGAACCGAAGTAAAGAGAGGAATAACTATGGCCTTAAAAGGTAAGGTTGCATTGGTCACCGGCTCTACCAGCGGCATTGGCCTGGGCATTGCCCGGGCGCTGGCGGCGGAAGGGGCCAGCATCATGCTCAACGGGTTTGGCGACGCGGGCGAGATTGAGGCGCTGCGCGTTGGCCTCGAAAAGGAATTCTCTGTGAAAGTGGCCTATGATGGGGCGGACCTGAGTAAGCCTGACCAGGTGGCGGCGATTGTGCATAAAACACAGGATGAGTTGGGCAGCATTGATATTCTTGTGAACAATGCCGGAATCCAGTTTACCGCCCCAGTTGAGGAGTTTCCCGAGGCGAAGTGGGAAGCGATCCTCGCCATTAATCTTTCTGCCGTTTTCTACGGCATGAAGGCCGCCATTCCGGCCATGAAGAAGAAGCAGTGGGGGCGTATCATTAATATCGCCTCCGCGCACGGCTTGGTGGCCAGCCCGCACAAGGTTGCCTATGTGGCCGCCAAGCACGGTGTGGTGGGCGCCACCAAGGTTGCGGGCATCGAAACTGCGAATGACGGCATCACCGTGAACGCCATTTGCCCGGGCTGGGTGCTGACTCCGCTGGTGCAAAAGCAGTTGGAAGACCGCGCCAAGGAAGCGGGCACGGACGTCGACACCGAGAAGAAGAAGATGTTGCAGGAAACCCAGCCGATGCTGAAATTTTCCACCCCCGAGGAGATTGGCGCGCTGGCGGTGTTCCTGTGCTCCGATGGCGCGGCGACCATTACCGGCACGCCGATTTCCATCGATGGCGGTTGGGTCTCCCACTAACCCGCCAACAATACCGTAATTTCACCATCTTGCAGCCGTTCCAGACATGCTGGGCGGCTGTAAGCTTGTTAAGGGCCGTCGTATAAGCAGCCCGTTGGACCAAGTGGAGCCGGATAGTCACATGAGAGACGAGGAAGCCGCGCGCTATGCGGCGATGCTGCGGCGGAGCGCGGCGCTGAAGCAGGAGCTGGCCACCCAGGCCGAGCCGGTGCTGGCGATTGTGGATGCGTGTGAGCGTGCGCTGCGGAGCGGCGGCAAGCTGATTTTCTGTGGCAATGGCGGCTCGGCCGCAGATGCCCAGCATCTGGCCACGGAACTGGTGATCCGCCTGCGCGGGGCAGTGCCGCGGGCAAGCTGGCCGGCCATAACTTTGGCTCTGGACACGTCCGCTGTGACGGCGGCGGTGAATGATTTCGGGGTGGAGGAGATGTTTTCCCGTCCCTTGCGGGGGTTGGGCCGGGCTGGCGATGTGCTTTTTGGCATCACGACCTCGGGCAAATCCTCCAACGTGCTGGGCGCGCTGAGGGTGGCGCGGGAGATGGGAATTATATCCGTCGGCCTGCTGGGCGGCGATGGCGGCCCGGCTTTGCCGTTATGCGATCTGGCGGTTGTGGTGCCGGAAAGCGACACGGCGCGTGTTCAGGAATGCCATATTACCCTGGGCCACGCGATTTTGACCTTGCTTGAAGACAGGATGATTGGCGAATGAAGGTGCTGGTTACAGGCGCGGCCGGGTTCATCGGGTATCATATTTGTGAGGCGCTGCTTGCGCGGGGCATTGAGGTGGTGGGGGTGGACGATCTCAACCCCTATTACGACGTGCGCTTGAAACAGGCCCGGCTGCGGCGCCTGGGAAAGGGGTTCAGCTTTCATCAGCTTGATATTGCCGATCACGATGCGGTGCGGCGTGTGGGCGAAGGAGCGGAGGCGATTTTGCACGTCGCGGCTCAGGCAGGTGTGCGTTATTCTCTGGAAAACCCGTTTGCCTATGCCGCCTCCAATCTTACGGGGCATCTCTCGATCCTTGAGTTGGCGCGGCACAGCAAGACCGTAAAGCATCTCATTTATGCCAGTTCCTCCTCGGTTTATGGCACGGGATCGATGCTGCCTTATGCGGAATCAGAACGGGCGGACCGGCCATCCTCTCTTTATGCTGCCACAAAGCGTGCGGATGAGTTGATGAGTGCTTCTTACACCCATTTGTTCGGCCTGAAGCAGACGGGACTGCGCTTTTTCACTGTCTATGGTCCTTGGGGGCGGCCAGACATGGCGTATTTTGGGTTTGCCGAGGCGATTATGGCCGGCAAGCCAGTAACGCTGTACGAAAACGGCACCCTGAAGCGGGATTTCACCTATATCGACGACATCATTGCTGGGATATTAGGCGTTTTCGATAATCCGCCGGACGAAGCTGCCTCGCACCGGGTTTTCAACATCGGCAATAACCAGGCGGAATATGTCCGGGATTTGGTTGCATTGCTGGAGCAGCATCTGGGCGTGACAGCTAAAACGATAAACCTGCCGAAACCTGAAGCTGACCCGGTAGAGACTTGTGCGGACGTATCCGCGCTTCACGCTTTATGCGGATATGTTCCTTCGACCCGTCTGGATGAGGGGATTCCCCGGTTCGTCGAATGGTACAAAGGCTGGCGTAAATTGAGGGGGGATGGTTGATCGAATTTTTTAATAATTTGTTTTAAAACATATGGTTAGAAAATTTAGGTCAAAAAATTGAAAAACTTTCCCTGGCTGAGTTGACGGCTCTTAAAGCCTGGAATAGAAGCCCGTCCACTGGCGGTTGCTGAGGGGTTGATCTTCGGTAGTTGGTTGGTTAGACTGGATGGCCTTGCGGCGATTTTATGATCGCCGCTTTGTTTTTTGGTTGAGCTCTTTGACAATTGCATAGGCTGGGAAGGGATAC
>JAGXAE010000214.1 GCA_018971725.1 Pseudomonadota bacterium
GGCTCAAGCCACCGCTCCAGATCCTCGGTCCAGTCCGATCCACTCCCACCCATGGCCGGCCTCCACCATGCCGACCATCTACGAATCACTCAAATCTCGATTTGGGAATCCTAAAAATAACCCTAAACTAAATTTCCTACCAAAGTAGTGGTAGAACGCGATGATTTCAGGTTCGTTCAGCCCCGAGCTTTTCACCAATCTCCGTCGCGATCGAGCCGTGGTTCAACACCGAGATCATAACGACGCCTCCAGCATGTTGCCAACAGCGTGGGGATGAAAAACTTGAAGGTATAATGGCCAAGAATCGCCATGCCGGAGAGACCGCCACAGGCCATCTCCGCTGAGCCGGCAACGATATATGAGAGCTGGGCCAGAGCGACGATATAGGTGATGATAAGCACGATGAGCGGGAGAAGCCGCCGTGCACTGTCTTGGCCGCCAGTGTTTGCAAGGCAGGGGTAACGGCCGGAGGAAACAGCCCAGGCGCATGCGCCAGTGTCGCGAGAACCCAGGAGCCGGTGATATTCGCCCCTGCAAGAGCCTGCCGCACAGCCAGATGCTGCTTGCCGCCGTCAAGATGCTGAAAATTATTGTCTTCCATCATGCAACCTCCAGCCAAGGAGATTGGACGGCGCCATTGCCCGCGTTATAGCGAACACCTTAAATTTTTAGAAACCCGGGCGGGTGGACTCGTTATCTTGCGGCATCCGCAGCTTCGCCCGGGCGTGCTCATTACCTCCATCCACCAGCATTGCCAGCAGGGAGAGAAAAAGCTCTTGCGAGGAGGGGTCCAGCGGGGCCATGACCCGTTCATCGGCGCGCGCCGCCTGCCTCTGCATCTTCGCCAGGGTGTTTTTGCCTTTGGCGGTCAACTCCACCAGCTTCTGCCTTTGGTCCGTGCGGGAGACCGAGCGCCGGATCAGCCCTGCTGCCTCCAGCCTTGCCACGACGCTGGCCAAGGTGGCGCGGTCCAGCCCTATCTCTTCCGCGATGGCAGACTGATCCCGCCCGCCATGCCGGGCGACGGCGCCGAGTATGCTGAGTTGTGCCGGGGTAATTTCAAGCGCCGCGGCTTCCTCGGCGAACAACGCAAGGTGAATCTGATGGAGGCGGCGAATGAGAAAGCCAGGGGCTTGCATCCATTGCGCTAATGCGGGACTTTTTACGCCACTACCAATGTCCATGATCGTTGCCGTCCCGTGTATAAAAAATTAAGCTATTTCATGGTAATCCCGATCGAATAGCATAGAAGATATAAAAAAAACAACCAGTCGGAGAGGTCACATCATTTTGATCAACCTGTTGTGGAAGTTGCAACGGCTGCGGCGCCAAGTAATCCTGGGTCTGGGTGTGTGATCAACTTTAAAGGAATATCCTTCAAATATCCTTCAAAACGTCCTTTGGCGCTGAAGCGCTGGGCAAAGCCGGTTTGCGGCAAAAGTCCAGTAAGCCGGGGGACAATCCCACCCGCGATCACCACGGCCTGCGCCCCATGCACAAGCGCGTAGTCCCCCGCCGCCGATCCCAGCGCCAGACAAAAACGTTGCACGGCGGCGCTGGCCAGTTGGTCGGTTCCGTTAATGCCAGCTTGCCATAGCGCGGTATCGTCGGAGAATTGGCGCCCCCCCGATTCCCGCGCGGCCAGGGCGGCGTAAATATCCGTCAAGGCCGGGCCGGAGACGACCCGTTCGGCGGAGACGCGCCCATGTTCGGCCCGCAGGCGCTGCATCAGCGCGTCCTCGAACTCATCCTGCGGGGCGAAGCCGATATGTCCGCCTTCGCCTTCGATCACATAAGCTTTACCGCCCCGGCGGAGCACATGCGCAACCCCAAGCCCGGTGCCCGGGCCCAATACGGTTATCACGCCTTGCTCCGGCAGGTCCCGTTCCGGGCCGGTCAGATGCAGATAATCTTCCGGACGTAACTGGGAAAGCGCATGCCCGACCGCGCCAAAATCGTTCACGAACCGCAATTCGTCCAAACCCAGCTCGGTTTTTAGCGCGGCGGGCCGTATCACCCAGGGATTATTAGTCATTTTCAGAACCTCGCCATGTATGGGCGAGGCTATGGCGAACACCGCTTCCCGCGGCGCCGGGCGGCCCAGCTGCTCCGCGAACACCTTCCAGGCGCCCGCGAAACTGTCATGTTCACTGGTTTTGATCTTGACTGGCTCGCCTAAGGAGACGACGCGGTCCTCCTCGACCTCGGCGAGACAAAACCTTGCATTGGTGCCGCCGATATCTCCAGCGACGATTTCCCGTTTTCCTGGCATGCTTTCTATGTGCGGGTTTTAGGCCGGTATGAAAGAGGCGCGCCGGAATTTTTCACATTCAGGCGGTGGTGCCGCGCCGTAAACCCAGCCGCGCCTCGATCATCAGCCGCTTCATTTCGGCAATGGCGGAGGGCAGGCCGATGAGCAGCGCCTCGCCCATGAGGTAATGGCCGATATTCAACTCGGTCACTTCCGGCAGGGCGGCGATGGGCGTGACGTTCGCGAAGGTCAGCCCGTGCCCGGCATGACATTCCAGCCCCACATTCGCGGTCAGTTGTGCTCCTTCGGTCAGCCGCTCCAGCTCCCCCAGTTTGCCGTTGGCATAGGCGCCGGTATGCAGCTCCACCACCTGCGCGCCCACTTCGGCGGCGGCGTGAATCTGGTTCGGCTCCGGGTCCACGAATAGCGAAACGCGGATGCCCGCATCCTTCAGCCGGGCAATGGCCGGGCGCAGCTCGCCGCGGTGGTTCAACACATCCAGCCCGCCCTCGGTGGTGATTTCGGCGCGCTTCTCCGGCACGATACAGCAGCCATGCGGCTTCAGCCGGGTGGC
>JAGXAE010000215.1 GCA_018971725.1 Pseudomonadota bacterium
GTGGCGCCGGGTGTGGTTTACACCACCTTCCACCACCCGGTTACCCAGGCCAACGTCATCACCACGGATTATTCCGACTGGGCGACAAACTGCCCGGAATACAAGGTGACGGCGGTTCAGGTTTCGCTCTCCAACGGCCCCACCGAATGGCAGACCGAATACCAGGCGCATAGCGATCAAGCCCGCCGGATTGTCCCGCCCGTGGCGGCGGAGTAATCTAGGCCCATCTCTCACTGCCGTGGTCATTACCGGCTGCGGCAGTGAACGCTTTTTGCGCCCCTGGCGCGCCATTTAGAGGCATATATCCAATGTCACACGGCACTATCGACAGGCTCGTCTACATGGCGAACCAGATCAGCAAGGCTTTCGCTCATGACCCTGAGCCTAAGGCTGTCGACGAAATCAGCAACCATCTCCGGAAATTCTGGGAGAAGCGTATGCTTGCGGCGATATTCGCGCATCTCGATGCAGGCGGCGAGGGAATGGACCCGCTGGCGAAATTGGCTGTTGCCGCGCTACAGCGCAACGCACAGCCGGCTTAAAGCCAGGTTTACGCGCCCAAACGGCGCTTTTAACCAAGCCAGATACGAAATGGCGCCCGCAATGCGGGCGCCATTTTTGTTATTTGCGATGCTGCAAAACTCCGGTCATGTTCTGCGCACAGCGCCCCCCATAAGCCAGCGTCATGCACCCCCGACAGTTGTGTCTGATATTTTGCCAAATCTTCGCAAAAGTGAGGCCATTTCAGGGCTAACGTAATCGCGCGGTCCGCCGCGTGGGCTGAGCCGCAAATGTTTTTGCTTACAAAGAAAGGTTAATGATGAGATCGTTCTTCCGTGCCGGGCTTTCAGCGTTGTTCGTGGCCGCCGCCATTCCAGCGGCGCAGGCCGCGGCACCAGTCCCGCCACTCTATAACCTCGCCGCAACGGTTCCGCTCGGTGGCGCGGCCCATTGGGATTACATGCACTACCATGCCGCCACCGGGCAGCTGTTCATCGCCCATGGCCACACGCTCTCCGTGGTGGATACCGCCACGAACAAGCTGGAAGGCAATGTCACCGGGCTGGACGACACCCACGGTATCGCCTTCAACCCCGCCACGGGCCTTGGCTATACCGATAGCTCCGGCACACAGACATTATCCGTGTTCAACCCCGCTACGTTGAAGGTGGAAAAAACCCTCCCGTCATTGGACGATACGGACGGCATGGTGTTCGACCCCATGACGGGTAAGATTTTTGTCGCCGCCGGCGATTCCGCGGCCTTGTTGGCGCTCAACCCCGCCACCGATGCCGAGATGAAAATCCCACTTGGCGGCGCGCCGGAATATCTGGCGGTGAATGGGCACGGTCAGGTCTTCGTGGCGCTGAACGACAAGAACGAGATGGCGGCGGTTGATGCCAGGACCGGGCAGGCGACCGCCCGCTGGCCGTTGCCAGGCTGCGAGGCGCCAACCGGCGTGGCGATAGATCCCGCGGCCTCGCGCGTGTTCACCAGCTGCCAGAACGGCAAGCTGGCGGTGGTAAACACCGATACCGGGGTCGAGGTCGCGCTCTTGCCAATCGGCAAAGGCTCAGACAGCGCTGCCTTTGATACCAAGCGCCACCTCATTTTCAGCGCCAACAGCACGGGCACGCTCTCGGTTATCCGCGAGGTCAATGCCAATCGCTATGTCGCTCTGGTGCCGGTGAAAACCCGGCTTGGCGCGCGCACCATGGCGGTGAACGAGGCAACAGGCGACGTTTATCTTGTTACCGCGACCCCCATGGGTAAAGGCGTGGTGAAACATCCAGGTTTCGCGCCGCGTTATAAGTTTGAGCCCGGCACATTGACCTTGCTGGTCTATCACCCCGCAAGCTGAAACCACCATTCTGAAACCAGCCAGATCTCTTCCGGGGGTCTGGCTTAATGTTCGGATATTGGCTGCGCGGGCGGCTTCACTTGCCGCAGGAACGGCGCCAGGCACACAGCCAACACAAAGGCCATGGCAATGGCGCAGAACGCATCCGCATAGGCCATGGTCTGCGCCTGGGCGTAGGTTATTTGCCACAATTCCCGCAGCGCCGCCTGTGTGCTGCCCACGGCCTGCGTCATTTGCCGCATGGCTTCGGGCACCTGCGCATGTGCCATGGTGAGGTTGGATGCCAGCACCATGAAATGGAAATTCGTGCGATCATTCAGCACTGCCCCGCACAGCGCGATGCCAACCGCCCCGCCCAGATTGCGCATCATGTTGAACAGGCCGCTGGCATATTTCAGCCGCTCCGGCGGCAGGCTGCCCAGCCCCAGCGTGACTGACGGCGCCACGCAGAACACCTGCGGAAAGCCGCGCAGAATTTGCGGAATCAGCAGTTGCCGCCAACCCCAATCGCTGGTGATGTAAGAGAAGCTCCACATGCCGAACCCGAAACAAATCAACCCGGCCATCATGATCCAACGTGTATCGAAACGTTTTGCCAGCGCGATGTAAATTGGCACGCCGGCCACCGAGGCAATGCCGGTGGAGAAAATCGCAATACCCGTCTGCCAGGCAGAAAACCCCCGCACATAGCCAAGGAATAACGGCGTCAGATAAATCGTCGCGAACATGCCGATGCCGACGACGAAGGAAATAACACAGCCGATGCTGAAATTGGAGTTGAGTAGCGCCCTGAAATCCATCACCGGGTTTTTCAGCATCAGGCTGCGGATGATGAAGGCGCTCAGCGAAATTCCCGCGATCCAGGCGCAATGTTTGATGGTGGCATCATCAAACCAATTCCAGCGCGACCCTTCCTCCAGAAAATATTCCAGCGTGCCGAGCCCCAGCGCCATCAGC
>JAGXAE010000216.1 GCA_018971725.1 Pseudomonadota bacterium
AGCCATCATCCTTCGCCGGCTCTTGGCCAGGCACAAGGGACCCTGGCCAGCCCAGGCGATTGTGCGGATCTGGCGGGAGATGTTCGGCGCGGCGCTGATCATCGAGGGCGGCCAGACCATGGCGGTGTGCGACGGCGAGAGCGCCGAAACCCGCCTGGCCTTGGCGCGCGAGCATTTCGGCCCGCTTACCCCGGTGCGCCGCCACCACAACCCGGCCCAGACCCTGGCGGACCTGACCCGCGAAGGCGGCGCCCAGTTGGCCGTGCTGCCGCCGATGGGCGAAGGCGACGATGCAACTGGCGGCTGGTGGCCGATGCTGGCCGCCAATAGCCATGTGCGGCTCTACGTCATCGCGAAAATTCCGTTCTGGACGCGCCGGGCGGAGGGGTTGCCGACCGGCGAGGCCTATGTGGTGGCCACGGTGCCGCCCGATGCCAGCGACAATGACCGCGGGCTGATTCTGCTCAGCTTCAATGCCGATGTTTCCCGCACCCGGTTGATGGAGCAGGTGGCCGCCGCGGGGTTCGCGCCGGCCGCGCTATGGGTGAAGCGCCTGCCCGGCGATTCGCGGCTGTTGGCGCTGGTTGAGGTGGAGGGACTGGTGAGCGATGTCGACCCCAGGCTTGCCGCCATCGCCGGGGTGGACGCGCCGCCCCAGGTGGCCGGCGGCTACGCGGTGCCCATCAGCGAGACGAACCGAGGTGAATAAACCCGCTGCGCGCGCGGAGATTTTCTCCGTGCCTCTCTATATCGGTGGCGAATCAAAGCTGGCGGGGTTCGAGAAACCCACCAAGCTTTCCTCCAACGAAGGCGCGTTCGGGCCGCCGCCGGGCGCGCTGAAAGCCATCTCCGAAGCCGCTGCCAGCATGCACCGCTACCCGGATGGCGGGGCGCTGAAACTGCGCCAGGCCATCGGCGCTAAATTCGGTCTCGATCCGGAACGGATTGTCTGCGGCAATGGCTCGGATGAAATTCTCACCTTGCTCATCCAATCCTATGGCGGCCCGGGCACGGAACTGATCATGAGCGAGCATGGATTCTCGATCTACGAGATTTCCGGCAAGCTCGCAGGCTGCACCGTGCTGAAGGCGCCGGAGAAAGACCTGACCACGGATGTAGATGCGATTCTGGCGCTGGTATCTCCCGCCACGCGGATGGTGTTCATCGCCAACCCCAACAACCCCACCGGCACAATGCTGGGCCAAGGGGAGATGGAACGCCTGCGCAGCGGCCTGCCGGCGCATGTGCTGCTGGTGCTGGATGCCGCTTATTCCGAATATGTGGAGCGCGCGGATTATGATGCCGGGGTGAAGCTGGTGGATGCGGGCGAGAACACGGTGATGACCCGCACCTTCTCCAAGATTTTCGGCATGGGCGGTGCGCGGCTGGGCTGGGGCTATGCCCCGCCCGCGGTGGTCGACGTGCTGAACCGCGTGCGCCCGCCCTTCCCTATCAACAATTTTGCCGCCGCTGCCGGAATCGCGGCGCTTGAGGAGCCGGGCTGGCTGGAGATGAGCCGTGCCCATAACGGCGCTGAACGCCGCCGCCTTGCCGAACGCCTGGCGCAGAGCGGGTTGAAGGTGATCCCGTCCGAGGCGAATTTCATCCTGGTGGATTTCGTCACCACCGAGCGCGCGGGGGCGGCGGATGCGCATTTGCGCCGCCACGGCATTATCGTGCGGCAAGTGAAATCCTACGGCCTGCCGCATTGCCTGCGGATCACCATCGGCACATCGGAAGAATGCAGCCGGGTGGCCGAACTTCTAGCTGAATTCTGCCATGGCTGAGATGCTGTTCAAACGGCTGGTGCTGATCGGCATTGGCCATATCGGGGCTTCCATAGCGGGCGGGTTGAAGCTGCATCCCGGCACGGTGGGGCGGCTGGTCATCTCCGATTCCAACCCCGCGCATCTCAAGCGCGCCGAGGAGCTGGGGCTGGGCGATGAATACGTGGCCGACGCCGCGGCGGCGGTGCAAGGTGCCGATGGCGTGATCCTGTGCACGCCGGTCGGCAGCTTCGCTGGCATAGCCGAGGCCATCGCGCCGCATCTGGCTCCCGGCTGCGTGCTGTCTGATGTCGGCTCCACCAAACGCTCCGTTATCCGCGATGTCGGCCCCTTCGTGCCGGAGGGCGTGTTCTTCGTGCCCGCGCACCCAATGGCCGGCACCGAATTTTCAGGCCCCGATGCAGGTGTGCCAAATTTGTTCGAAGGCCGCTGGTGCCTGCTCACCCCGGAAAACGGTAATGAGGAAGCCACGGCGAAAATCCAGGCGCTTTGGCAAACGTTAGGGGCACGCACGGCGCGCATGGGGGCCGAGCATCACGACCGCGTACTCGCCATCGTGTCGCATCTGCCGCATCTCATCGCGTTCACCATCTGCGGCACGGCGGATGACCTAGCGGACGAAACCCGCGATGAGGTTCTGCAATTCGCCGCCACGGGCTTTAGGGATTTCACGCGCATCGCGGCATCTGACCCGGTGATGTGGCGGGATATTTTTCTGAATAACAAAGACGCGCTGCTGGAGATGTTCTCCCGTTTCTCCGAGGATGCGCAGGCCATGGCGCGCGCGGTGCGCTGGGGCGATACGGATTACATCGAGGACCGGATCAACCGCAGCCGCAAGATCCGCAAGAATCTGATCGACATCAAACAAGCCTGAGGAAACGCCTTCATGATCGTGGATATCCGCACCTATAAGTTTCAACCCGGCAAGATGCCGGCATGGCTGAAACTGTACGAGGACCTCGCCTGGCCCTTGCAGCAGAAACATCTGGGCGAGTGCCTGGGCTT
>JAGXAE010000044.1 GCA_018971725.1 Pseudomonadota bacterium
CCCGTATTCGTGCAGTTTCACCATCGCAATTACATAGATAATCAGGCAAAACCCGCCAAGGGCCGCCAGCAGCAGGAAATTGCGCGCCCGCCTGCGGCGCAAAAATTCCGCCTTCTGCGCGTCGCTCCAATGCGATTCGACGATCTCGACGCGCGGCATCCGGTCTTTCGCATAATCCCGCTCTTCCTGCGCCGCCGTCATCATACCAGCCGGTCCACCGCGATGGCGGCAAAAAGCAGGAACAGATACAGGATCGAGAATTTGAATGCGGCACGCGCCGGCTGGTCCTTGGTCAGGCTCACCCCTTTCGCATCCTGCTCATCGCGCAGTACGCCCCAGGCGAAATACAGGAAAGCAGCCCCCAGCACGAAGGCCGTCGCGCCGTAAATGCGCCCCGCCAGCCCCAGGAACCAGGGCGAAAGCGCCAAGGGAAACAGCAGCAGCGTATACACAAATACGTTCCAGCGCGTGTGGCGCGCCCCCTTCACCACCGGCAGCATCGGCACGCCCGCCTTCTCGTAATCGGTGGAGGCATATAGCGAGAGCGACCAGAAATGCGGCGGCGTCCAGAAAAACACGATCAGGAACAGCAGCATCGGCAGCAGGCCAATATGCCCGGTCACGGCCGCCCAGCCAATCACCGCCGGAAACGCCCCAGCCCCACCGCCGATCACGATGTTCTGCGGCGTGCGGCGCTTCAGCCAGATCGTGTAAATCACGGCGTAGTAGAAGATCGAGAAAGCCAGCACCCCGGCGGCGCAGAGATTCGTCGCCATCGCCAGCAGCAGCACCGAGATCACCGAAAGCACAATGCCAAAGCCCAGCGCCCCGCCCGGCTCGATCTTGCCAGCCGGAATCGGCCGCGTGGTGGTCCGGCGCATGATCGCGTCGATATCGCGGTCGTACCACATATTGATCGCCCCAGCCGCGCCCGCGCCCAGCGCGATGCAGAAGATGGCAACCACCGCCAATAGCGGGTTGATATGGCCCGGGGCGATAACGAGCCCAATAGCGCCGGTGAACACCACCAGCGAGACCACACGGGGTTTGAGCAGCGCCAGCCAGTCTTTCGGCTCCGCCCCCAAATGCGGGGCGGAAACAGCGTCATGCAGGAAATTGGAAACGCGGTCGGACAAAACTTCTCCTAACGGATGATCGGCACATCTTCGAAAGTATGGTGCGGCGCCGGGCTGGGCACGGCCCATTCCAGCGTTGTCGCCCCTTCGCCCCAATAATTATCGGCGAGTTTTTCCTTCGAGGTGAACACAGCGTAAAGAACATAGAAGAACACCAGCGTCGACAGCCCAGAGACCATCGAGCCGACGGAAGAGACGAAATTCCACCCGGCGAAGGCGTCCGCGTAATCCGGGTAGCGGCGCGGCATGCCCGCCAACCCCAGAAAATGCTGCGGGAAGAAGGTGAGATTCACGCCGATGAAAAAGGTCCAGAAATGAACCTTGCCCCAGAATTCCGGGTATTGATGCCCGCTCATCTTACCGATCCAGAAATAGAACCCGGCAAAGATCGCGAAGGCCGCCCCCATGGAAAGCACGTAATGGAAATGCGCGATCAGGAAGTAGTCGTTATGCAGCTCCTGGTCCAATCCCGCATTGGCCAGCACCACGCCCGTGGCGCCGCCGATCACGAACAGGAAGATAAAGCCAATCGCCCAGAGCATCGGCGTCTTGAATTCGATGGAGCCGCCCCACATCGTCGCGATCCAGGAGAACACCTTGATGCCTGTGGGCACGGCGATCACCAGTGTCGCCACCTCGAAATAGATTTTGGAATCCGTGGAGATGGCCGAGACGAACATATGATGCGCCCAGACCACGAAGCCCACGAACCCGATAATCACCATGGCGTAAGCCATGCCGAGATAACCAAAAATCGGCTTCTTGGAGAATGTGGACACCACATGGCTGATGATGCCGAAGGCCGGCAGAATCATGATGTACACTTCCGGATGGCCGAAGAACCAGAACAGATGCTGGAACAGCACCGGATCGCCACCGCCGGAAGGTTCGAAGAAAGAGGTGCCAAAATTCCGGTCCATGATCAGCATGGTCACCGCACCCGCCAGCACCGGAATCGCCAGCAGCAGCAAAAAGGCGGTCACGAGAATCGCCCAGCAGAACAACGGCATCTTGTGCATGGTCATGCCGGGGGCGCGCATGTTCAAAATGGTGGCGATGAAATTGATCGCGCCCAGCAGCGAGGAAATACCCGCCAGATGCAAAGAGAACAGCGAAAAATCCGTCGCCACACCGGGTGAATATTGCGCGTTGTCGAGCGGCGGATACAGGGTCCATCCTGCCCCCGTGCCGGAATCCAGGAACAGCCCCAGCATCACGAAGATGAACCCGGCCGCGAGAAACCAGAAGCTCATATTGTTCAGCCGCGGAAACGCCATGTCGGGCGCGCCGATCATCATCGGCACGAACCAGTTGCCCATCCCGCCAATCAGCGCCGGCATCACGAACCAGAAGATCATGATCAGCCCGTGTGCGGTAATGATCGCGTTCCAGGTATCGCCATTGGTGATGATGTCGTTATGCGGGTACATCAGCTGCTGGCGCATGATCATCGAGAGCACGCCGCCGAAGCAGCCGCCGATGAACGCCATGGTGATGTAGAGCGTACCGATGTCCTTATGGTTCGTGCTCATCAGCCATCGGGCGACGAAACTCTTTTTATGATGGCCATGATCGACCAGGGCATGATCGTCAGCGGTAATGGACATGCTTGAAGGCTCCTTAGCGCGTGGCGTCGGCCAATTGGTTGCGGGGCATCGGCGAGGAAAGCGGCTGGCTTACGGTATTATCCGTGTAATTGGCCAGCGCCGTCTTGGTCCAGGCCAGATAATCCTGCAGCGGCACGGCCTTGATCTCGATGGGCATGGCGTCATGATTCAAGCCGCAAATCTGGTTGCACTGGCCAAAATAGGTGCCGGGCTTCTCAATAAGGGTCCAGCTTGTCTGATCGGTGCCGGGAATGGCGTATTTCTGTACGCCAAGCGAAGGCAGATAAAAACCGTGCAGTACATCCGCGCTGGTAATCACGAAGCGGATCTTCTCACCTACCGGCAGCACCAGCGGGTGGTCCACCGAAAGCCGGCGGATCTCGCCGGGCTTGATCTCGTTATCCGGGATCATATAGCTCGTATAATCCAGCCCCGGCACGGAATCGTATTTATATTCCCAGTACCATTGGTGGCCGGTCACCGTCACGGTCATATACGGGTCGCTGTCATTGGCCTCGTAATAGATCAGGTTGATCGACGGGATGATGATGATCGCCAGGATGATGCAGGGCACCACAATCCATATAACCTCGATCAACGTATTGTGCGTGGTCTGGCTGGGTTTGGGGTTCCGCCCGGCACGGAAGCGGAACATCACGTAGGCCATCAAAACACCCACGAACCCGACCACCGCAGTCATGATCCAGAGCACGTATTTCATCAGCCAGTCGATTTTCGCCTGCATCGGGCTTGCCGCCACAGGAAACCAAAGCTGCCAGTTATGCGGGGCTTCCACATAGCTGTTGGCAATGGCTGTCGGGCTTACCGGCGCGTTCTGGGCAAGGGCAAAATGCCCGTGCACCACCATTACCGCCGCCATAGCCAGCATCGCCAGCGTCTTGGCCGTTCCGTCTCTGCGCCTCATTGTGCTGCGTCTCGCTTCATGATCATGGCTGTTCCCGAGCCGTTCTTATATTCCTACAGGAATATAAGCCGGGCGTGCCAAGATCAAGCTAAATACCGGACTGTACGAAGCAAGGGCAGACTGCATGCCTCACGGCTGGGCTGCGCTGCCAGCGGGCAAGGTCCGGCCCTGCCGCAGCGCCGCCGCGTTCTGGCTTATTAGGCGTTCCAGCGCCGCGCTTATGACTTTACGGTTGGCAAAACTGTCGGGGGGCAATGGCTCGCCAAACAGAATCGTGGCGCGCACGGCCCGCCGGCGCAACAGGCGCTTTAAATGCGGTGCCAGATCCATATCGCCATACCAGGCGATTTCCGCCCTGTCCCCGCGCCGTACCTGCTGGCCGTCCAGCTCGTCGTAAACAATCGTCACCGGCTGCACCCAGGGCCGCGCCGGGCCGAAGGCAAGGGTGAAAAAAGCCGAGGCAAAGGGCAACACCCGGTTACCGTCAGAGGTCGTTCCCTCCGGAAACAGGATGATGTTGTCCCCTTGATCCAGGCGCTGCTCCAACAGGCGCTGCTCCTGCGCCACGGTATCGCGGTTGCGGGAGACGAAAATGGTCCGCCCCAGCTTGGCCACCACGCTAATGCCCGGCCACTTGGCAATTTCCGCCTTGGCTACAAAACAGCCCGGCACAGCAGCACCCAACGCCACGATATCCAGCCAAGAACAATGATTGGCGACGAACAAGGTGGGTCGATGCTCCGATCGCTGGCCGATCAGCCGCAGCTTCACCCCCAGAATCCGCCCTACGCCCCGCCAGTAAAGCCGCGCGAACCATGCCTTGCCCCAGCCCGGCAACACCAGCAAAACCGCCTGCACACAGCTGGCCGTCATGGTCCAGAGCACCACCAGGGTGAGGCGGCGGGCCAGCCGGATCAGGGCGCCTTGCCCTCTAACATCAGGCGCAGATCCTGCCGAATCGGCTCAGGGTCAGCCCCCAGCACACCTTCCACTACTTCGGACCAATCGCCCACATCCTGCACCTTGGTGGGGTTATCCCGCAGCAATTCGCGCTTGATGAAGGGAAAGCCCGACATCAGCAGCTGACGCCAGAGGTCGGCGGTGGGGTTCAACGGCACGCGCCGCGCCGCGCCGTCGCGGATACGCAAAATCTGTAGCTTGCGGGTGACCTGCACCGGGTCGTTGCGCCCCAGCTCCGTTGCTTCCTGCTCGATCAGCTTGTCCAGCTCGTCCCGGTTCACCATGCGCAGCAATGTTTCATACGGCCACAGCGCATTGCAGTTCAGCCCGCCCGCCATCATCGCCTGTGTCACGCCGATCTCATAAGCCTTCACGATATAGGCCTTCATCGGCACCGGCCGCACCGCGTTCCAGAACTTGCCGAACGCCTCCGCACGCAACGCCTTCGGCCCAAACGCCAGAAAAAAAGATTGCAGATGATAGCGCACCTGCCAGCTTTCCGTCAGACCCCAGATATCGGATTTCTCGTAATTCAGCCGGCGCAGCAAATCGCCAAGCGGCAGCAGCGGGCCGAATACGCTGTCATTGGCGAAAATAATTTCCTGCGTATCCGCCCGCGGCAGGCCGAAATGATGCAGCGCATCCGCCCAAGCTCCGAAATCATAGCCGATATTGCGCCGTATCAGCACGGCGGCGCACTGCGCCTTAACCATTTCCAGGGCGGCGGGGGGCAGTTTTTCGGAATTGCTCACGAACACAACGTCGCGGCCATTCTCCTTCAGCTCCCGAATATAATCGATCAACTGCCGCCGCACGAACCCGCGCCCGTCGAAATGCATGAACAGCACAACCTGCGGGCCCAGCTTCACCTCGCCTTCCGGCCAAGCCATGATCACCTGGTGCTGGCTGCGCAGGCGGCCGACCAGCGCGGCCACCGGCAGCACACAGATCCACCTGATCTGACGCAAGGTTTCTGTAACGACGCTTTTCAGCCAGCTCCGCATGTCTTCATCTGCCTTCAACTTGCATACGCAGATCCTCCGGCGCATCCCGATACGCCGGCAGATAGGCCTGCAACAAGCCAACCGCTTCCTCGCCGCGCTTCAATTTCTGCAAAACCACCACCTCGCCACGCAAGGCGGGCCAGAATAGCGGCGCCGGCGGCGCCGGTTCATCCTCTCCCGGCGGATGCTCCTTCACAAGCGAATCGCGTAAGCGAGCAAAGGTCGCGGCGCCGCTCGGCCATTCCGTTTTCTCCTGCATATGGAGTACACCGGCAGCGAATAGCGCATCCCGCACCGCGGCCTCAAACGGCGCGCGGGCCTTGACCAGCAGCGGCTCAGCCAGCTTCAGCACTTGCCGCGCGGCCTCGCTCTCACCCCGGTTGCCCAGAGCGGAAAGCGCCACCAGCGTCAGCTCCGTCACCCGCTCCTCAGGCAATTGCACAGCCTCCAGCGCACTCAGGCGCGCTACCACGCGCCCGCCTTGGCCGCCCGGCTGGGCATCCAGCATCACCAGCGCGGCCAGCGCATCCCGGCGCGGTACATCCTGGCAAAGCGGCAGCCGATGTTCAACGCCGTCCATGGCCCGGGCGGCATCGTAACGCCCGTCATTCACCAGCCGGATAAAGCCATCCACGTAAAACCCGGCCAGCAATGCCTTGTCGCCGCCTGCATTTTCCAGGGCCAGAATCCGGTTCACCGCCGCGTCCGTGCGGCCTTGCTGCAAGTCCAGCATCATCGCCGCCCAGCGTGCATCCTCCGCCGCCTGGCCTTTTTGTCCAGCCAAACCGTTCAGCAGGGCATGCGCCGCCGCCAGAGTATCTGCCTCGTCATAACGAGCATCGTTCACCAGTTCGGTGAAGGCACCCAGCAACAAATCAATCCGCCGCGCCGGCCCCACATCTGCCAGCGCCAGCCGCGCGGGCACCAAGGCAGGGTCTCCAGCCGCCAGCTCCAACACCGCCATCGCCGCGGCACCATCGGCTCCGGTTTCTCCCCCCACCATGGCGATCAGCCCCGGCAGATCGTGCGTCTGTACAATCCGCCGCGCCTCCTCGTAACGGGACGCATTTACCAGCCGGATGAACGCCTCCAGCAGCAAAGCCGCATACCGCGCTGGCTCCAGTTCCATCCCCTGCAACCGGGCCGGAATCTCGGCCGGGTCGCCGATTGCCAGATCCAACACTGCCCGCGCCAGCCCGGTATTGCGGGCGGTTTCGCCCCCCACTCGCGTCGTCAGCCCCGCCACGTCATGCGCCGGGATATATGCCAGCGCCTCCTCGTAACGGGACGCATTTACCAGCCGGATGAACGCCTCCAGCAGCAAGGTCTCTTTATGCGCCAAGTCCAGCGTCAGCCCTTGCAGCCGTGCCGGCACCTCCGCCGGGTCGCCAACCGCCAGTTCCAGCACCGCCCGGGCCAACCCCACATCGCGCGCCGCCTCACCCCCCACGCGCGCGGCCATTGCCGCCAGGTCATGCCCGGCGGCAAGCGCCAGGGCTTCCTCATAACGCCCGCCATTCACCAGCCGCACGAAACTGCCTAGACGGATCTCATCCGCGGGCGCCCCCAGCGCCGCCAGTTCATCCGCCACCGGCAGCGCCAAAACCGCATCTCCACCCGGAGCGAGATGGAAATTCGCCAGGCTCAACAACGCATCAGTTCTCAGCCCATCGGGGATGGCACCATCCGGCTCCGCCCCCAACCCATCCCGCAACCGTGCCGCCGCGCTAAAAGCCCCGGCATTCACCAGCGCCACGAAGCCGCGCCAGCCCGCCACCTTGTTGTTCAACGCCAGCAGCGCTTCCGCCACCTCCGGCTGCCCGGCCTCAGCATCGCAGAGCAGCAGTTCAAGGCGAGTTATTCCTTCGATATTATCCGCCAGCTTGTCGTCCAGGGCGCGCTGGGCCAGCGCCTGCTGCAAGGCGCCCACCCCTTGCAGAACCAGCTCGAAAAGCGGCCGCACGGTGGCCCGGCTTTCTCCGCTCGCCAATTTGCGCATGGCGCGGGCAAAGAAAATCAGCCCCAACCCCAGAGGCATGCGCGCCGCGAGTTCGGAGAGCGAGGCTGTGCCACACCCTTCCGGCAAAGCGGTGAGGGTTTCGAGTTCCAGCCCGTATCTCTGGCGCACGCCGTCGCAGAGAATCTTCCAGGCAGTATCGGCAGCCTCGAAATCACCGTCATTAGCGGCGTCGAACAATTCCCGCGTCGCGAAGCCGATCTGGGTATCCGAGCCCAAAGCCGCCGAGGCGGCACGCCGGCCAAGGTAGTGCCTATAGAGTGCACGGGCGCGATGCGGATCATCACGCAGCGCCAGCGGCGTGGCCGAGGCATAAGCCGTGAGCCCCAGCTGCTCGCTCTGAACATCGGTATACGCAAACCCTGCCTCTTCCAGCGCCATACGCAAGCTTTGCGCCGTTTGCAGCACCAGATGCGCGCCCGCGGCCAAGGGCGAGACCAGCTCGTCATTGGAAAGTGCCGGGGTAATGCAGGCGCCGTCCGGCGTCGTCAGCACCAGCACGCCATCCTCTGCAATCGCCTTGCGCATCAGCCGCAGAAAACCTGGGGGATCATCAAGATGCTCAATCACCTCGGTGGCGACGATCACATCCCATTTTCCGTCCTTCAGCCTGTCCTCGGTGAAGTAATCCTTGCGCAGGTCCAGCCCAAGCTCCCGCCGGCCATAATCCCCAAGCGGCGAGGGGTCGTAGCCAACACCCTGCCAGCCCAGCGCCTGCACGCAGATGTCGAGCCCGAAGCCGTAACCGCCGCCGATCTCCAGAATCCGCGCGCCAGCCGGTTTATCAATCGCCGCCAACGGCACCACAATGGGCCATAGCCCGGCGCCCACCTGCGCCTGATAAGTATGCCAGCCGAGTTCGATGAGCTCATCCGCGGCGTAATCCATGGGCGGCACATGGTCTACAAACCGCGCCGTGCAGCGCGGGCAAATTTGCAGAATCAGTTCAAAATGCTTGCCCGGCGGAATGAAATCCGCCGCCAGAATCTGTTCAACCTCACCCTCATGGCCGCAATTGCGGCATTTATCATGGGCGGAACGGCCATCCAGCCATTCAATCTCGACATATTCGCTGATGCGGAGCTTCCGGGTCTCAGCATGGGCCATCAGGCAAACAGCTCCGGCACACGCGCGCGCAGTATCTCGTTCAACTCCGCTCTGCGTTCCCACAGTGCCCGGTACCACTCCGCCCGCGATGCCACCTGATAAGCCAGCATGCGTTGCTGGGCGACATAAGCCCGCGCCGCATCGGCAATGCGCCGCGTCGCCTCCGGATAGGCCAACAACCGCAGCAGCGCGCTGCGCAGCTCCGCCGGTGAGCCAAACAGCACGCCGGTTTTGCCGTCTTGTACGGACTCGGCATAAACCACCCGGCTTGCCAGCGCGCAGACGCGCGAGGCGCCGGCCTCGATGAATTTCAGATCTGACTTGGCGCGATTGAAAGCATTGTCCTCAAGCGGCATGAAGCTGATATCGGCCTGCCCCAGCTCGCGCATATAGCTCGCATAATCCACCATCGCGGGTTCGAAGCTTTTATGCGGCGTTTCCAGCGCATTGAAGAAGGCTTCATCGAACACTACCCGGAACCGCAACCTGTCGCCCACGGCCCGGGCGATCTCGTTCAGCACGGGCATCAGCGGCGCCCAGTCATTCTGCCGGTTCAACGCGCCGAAGAAAAAGGTGAGGTGCTCCATGTTCTGGAAATTGCGCACCGGCGGCAGCTCGAAAACCGCGTTGGGGAACACCGCCACTTCCGGGTTATCCGGCCGCAGCGCTTCGGCCAGGGCCGGCGTGCTGGTCTGCACCGCATGCACGCCGCGGAAGGTCAACAATTCACTCAAATTAACGCCGCGCTCCTCCATGAACACCGGATGATCATCGAATTCACTGACAACGACATAATCCTGTTTCAGCAGGGCGCGCAGGCGCCCCAGGCCGTTTTCACCTACCAATAGCGGGCGGTGCAGCACCGCCACGCGCGGCGTGTCGCTCAATTGCGGCTTCAGCCCGGCCTCGGCAACAATGCTGCTCAAGATCGAGCTTTCCGTGCGCATGGCGCGCAACGGTTCCACCACCCGCACATCCGAAACGCCGCCTTGCGGCGCCAGCATCGTTGCGGCCAGTTCCATGCGCTGCATTTCGGCTTTGCGCGCCCGCCAGATCACCTGCAGCGGGATCGAGCGGTTGAGATATTCCTGCGGATCCACGCCCAGCGCCTGCAAGGCTGGCGTCAACATGGCGGTGAACTGCTCGGCCCGGTCCGTGGCGATGGGGCGTGGGGCTGCGTCCGAAAGCCACAACCCCGCATCGGCCAGCGCCCGCGCCATGGTGCGCGGCGTGAACCAGCGCAAATGTGTGCGGTCGAACAGCCCTTGGTCCTCATAGTCGAAACTGCCGGTCAGCAGCTTGGCCGCAAAGCTCCAATGCTCGACATTGGGCATGCACACCAGCACCGTGCCTTGAGGGGAGAGATATTTCGCGTGCTCCTTCAGCACCGTCCACGGGTCGGAAAGATGCTCCAGCACATCGCCATAGACGATACAGTCGATTCCCTCCGGCACGTCGAAGGGCATCGGGTCTTTTTCCACATCTCCTACGAACACTTCCGAAAGCCGCTGGCGCGCATGGGCAGCGGCCTCCTCGTCCATCTCGATGCCCAGCACCCGGCAGGCTGGGTTGCGCCGCAGATAATCCGCCCCTAGCGCCCCTTGCGCGCAGCCCACATCCAGAATCGTCCTGGCGCTAAGCGGAATCTTGTCAAGCAACTCGGGATTGGCGAAATCCGGATACTGCGTATGAGCGGCGTTCAAACTTCGATCCTCGTGGCTTGGTGTCAGACAAACAGGTGCGGAGTCATGGCGCGGCCCGCCCGATCCCCACATAGGTGAAACCGGCGGCGCGCCACGGCGCGGGTTCGAACACATTGCGCAGATCGACCACGACCCGGCCACGCATCAGCTCTTTCAGGCGGGCGGGCGCCAGCGCCCGGAACTCGTTCCATTCGGTTATCAGAACAAGCGCGTCCGCCCCGGTCAAGACGTCCGTGGTGCTCTCCTTCAAAACCACGCTCCCTGGCAGCATGGGTTTGGCCGTCTGCATCGCCGCCGGGTCGAATGCCTGCACCTCGGCCCCGCGCGAAACCAGGCCGCTGATCAGCGGCAAGGCGGGGGATTCGCGCATGTCATCCGTCTCCGGCTTGAAGGCGAGCCCCAGCACCGCGATCACCTTGCCCTGCACATCGCCGCCGCAGGCGGCCACCACGCGCGCCGCCAGCCCTTCCTTGCGGGCATCGTTCACCGCCACAACAGACTGGATAAGCCGTGAAGGCGCGCCCGCTTCCTCGGCTATGCGCATCAGCGCCAGCGTATCTTTGGGGAAGCACGACCCGCCGAAACCAGGCCCCGCATGCAGGAACTTTTTCCCAATCCGCCCATCCAGCCCAATCCCGCGGGCCACATCGTTCACATCCGCCCCCGCCTTCTCGCAAAGATCGGCCATTTCGTTGATGAAGGTGATCTTCATCGCCAAAAAACCGTTGGCGGCATATTTGATCAGTTCCGCCGTCTCCAGCCCGGTAAACACGATCGGGGTTTCGATCAGGTAAAGCGGCCGGTAGAGCCGGCGCAGCACCTCCCGCGCATGCTTGCTCTCGGTGCCCACCACCACGCGGTCCGGCCGCATGAAATCGCCTATGGCGCTGCCCTCGCGCAGAAATTCCGGGTTGGAGGCTACGTCCACCGCCAGGTCCGGCCGCAACTCGCGGGCCATCTCCAAAATTTTCCGCCCCGTGCCCACCGGCACGGTGGATTTCGTCACGATCACGGCCGGGTGGTCCAGCGCCTTCAACACCTGCTCCACCGCCGCGAACACATAGGTAAGGTCGGCATGGCCATCGCCGCGCCTTGTGGGCGTGCCAACCGCGATGAAAACCGCATCCGCCCCTTCTATCCCTTCCTCCAGCGTCGCCGGAAAAGTCAGCCGGCCGGCCGCGGCGTTGTCGGTTACCAGCCTGTCCAGCCCGGGTTCATATATGGGAATCTGGCCGCCAAGCAGAATGTCCCGCTTGGCCGGATCGGCCTCGACCACCGCCACCGATACGCCGAATTCCGCGAAACAGGCGCCCGAGACGAGCCCGACATAGCCACCGCCGATAATCGCGATTCTCACCTCAAAAACTCCGCTCCCGATTGTGGCTCCGCCTTGCTTCTGGCGCGCTGGCGGGGCCAGGGCAAGCCCCCGCCTGTCTCAATTCCCGCATCTTCTCATTTCCACGGGTTTCGGCCATGGTCCCGCCAGCATGATCCTTCCGTCGGTTTCCGTTTTATCACTGCCCCGCCATCTGGCTTTAATGGGGGGCCTCGCCATTTTTTCCGGCATCATTGTCCGGATCATGATCACCATCGGCGTGCCCGATAAGCCCGACTCCCGCAAAGCCCATACCGCGACCACGCCGAAATCCGGCGGGGTTGGCATCGTCTGCGCGTTCCTGCTCGGCGTGCTGCTGCTCTACCATTACGGGCAGGTATCCCGCCTGGCGGAGCCGTATTTCATCGGCGTCATCGCCGCCTCCACGCTCATCGCGCTGATCTCCCTGCTGGACGACATGCTGGATATGTCCTTCGCGGTGAAACTCGGCACGCAGCTTATCGCGGCCTTGGCGGTCATCTTCTCCGGCCTGTGGGTGCACGATGTGGCGCTGCCATTTATAGGCTGGTACCAACTCGGCTGGGCAGGCATACCACTCACGGTATTCTTTCTGCTCTTTGTCACCAACGCGATGAATTTCATCGACGGGTTGAATGGCCTGGCCTCCGGGGTAACGCTCATCGCCTGCCTGTTCCTGGCCGGCATCGCCGGGGCACTGGGCGGGTTTTTCATCTACACCGCCTCCCTGCTGCTGGCCGGCGGGGTGCTGGGCTTCCTGCCCTTCAACTTCCCCCGCGGCCGAATTTTCATGGGCGATGTCGGCAGCCAGTTCTGCGGCTTCATGCTGGCGCTGTTCGGGGTGGCGGCAGCGCGGTTCGAGCAGGTTCAGATGTCGTTCCTGCTGGTGCCGTTCCTACTCTCCGGCGTGCTGTACGATGTCACCTTCACCCTGTTCCGGCGTCTGCTCTCGGGTGAAAACATCGCCCGCGCCCATCATGGGCATCTCTACCAGGTGGTGCGCCGGGCGGGGATGGACGCAAAACTGGTGGCCATCATCCACTGGCTGTTCGCGGCACTGGGCGGGCTTACCGCCATCGCCTTCATCAGCACGCCCTCCGTGCCCCGGCTTTGGATCGGGCTCATCCCGCTGCTGGTGCAGATCATTTGGACCTTCTATGTCAGCGCCCGCGCCCAGCATGCGGGCATCGGGCGCTGGTCCAGCTAGATCATACTTTTGCGAAGGCCTGAGTCAGGTCCTCAAGCAGATCCTCCACATCCTCCAACCCCACTGAAAGCCTGATGGTGCCGTCGGTGATGCCGAGCTTCGCCCGCTCCTCGGCGCCGATGCGCATATGGGTTGTCGTCGCCGGATGCGTGGCGAGCGACTTGGTGTCGCCCAGATTGTTCGAGACGGTGATGATCTGAAACGCGTTCAGCATGCGGAACGCCTCCTCCTTGCCGCCATGCAGCTCGAACGTCACCAGCGTGCCGCCGCCGCTCATCTGGCGCATCGCCAATTCCCGCTGCGCAAAGGAGGCAAGGGTGGGGTAGAGCGCGCGCTTGACCTTGGGCTGGCCGTCCAGGAATTGCGCGATCCTCTCCGCCGACTCGCTTTGCGCCTTCACGCGCAGATGCAGCGTCTCCAGCCCTTTCAGAATCACCCAGGCGTTGAATGGCGAAAGCGAGGGGCCGGTATTGCGGAAAAACGGCTGGAACACATCCTCGATCCATTGCTTGGTGCCCAGCACGGCACCGCCCAGCACGCGGCCCTGGCCGTCCATATGCTTGGTGGCGGAATACACCACCACATCGGCGCCCAGCTCCAGCGGCTTTTGCAGCAGCGGCGTGGCGAACACATTATCCACCACCACGATCGCCCCGGCCGCATGGGCAAGGTCGCAAACCGCACGCAAATCCACAATGTCCAGCATCGGGTTGGAGGGGCTTTCCAGCAGCACCAGCGCGGTAGGCTGGCTCAGCGCCGCCTGCCAAGCGTCCATGTCGCCTCCATCCACGAACACGCTTTCCATGCCGTATTGCGGCAGCAACGTGGAGACGATCCAGTGGCAGGAGCCGAACAAGGCGCGGGAGGCCACAACGCGGCTGCCCGCCTTCAGTCCGCACATCACCGCCGCATGCACCGCCGCCATGCCGGTGGCCGTGGCGCGGCACGCCTCGGCGCCCTCTATCTTGGCGAGCTTCTGTTCCAGCATCGTCACCGTGGGGTTGGCGAAGCGCGAATACTGGAAATGCTCGATCTGATTGGCGAACACGGCCTCGGCCATGTCAGCGCTTTCATAGGTGAAGCCCGAGGTGAGGAACAACGCCTCGGCGTTTTCCTCCAGATCGGTGCGGATGCGCCCGGCATGGATCAAATCCGTGGCGAGGCGGGTTTTCAGCGGTTCAGACATCGGCGCGGCCTCTTTGCTGCAAACGGCAGTCCGGCCACGGGAAGAACAGGATGCCGATGCACCCGGAGCC
>JAGXAE010000217.1 GCA_018971725.1 Pseudomonadota bacterium
CCAAAGCCGCCGCGAATTGCGCCGGCGCATGCTCCGGCGGGGTGGCAAAGCTGGTGAACCCGCAGGCGATGAGCGAGGCGAACTGGTCCGGCAGGAAATGCCCGACAGCGCGGATGTCACCCTTATAGCCGTGATGCTCCCGCAAGGCGCGGGCAGTGGTGAAGCCCCGCCCGTCACGGAATTTTGGGAATTCCACGGCAATGACAGCCAGCGTGCCGAGTTGGGGGATGATTTCATCCAGCCCGGCACCCGGCGCCAGCACCACCTCCGGCTCGGCGGCGGAAATTTCCTGAGCCTTGGTGTTAATGAGTGGCATAGATGGCCTCCTTGAACGGCTCCGCGCCGAGGCGCCTATAAGTGTCGATGAAGCGTTCGCCGGGTTCGCGCACGCCAAGATAAGCATTCACCAGCGCCTCAATGGCGTCCGGTACTTTGTCGGTGGGCACGGCTGGGCCGATGATCTTGCCGATGACGGCCTTTTCGTCGGCGGCGCCGCCGAGGGTGATCTGGTAAACTTCCTCACCGTTCTTATCGACGCCGAGCAGCCCGATATGGCCGACATGATGATGCCCGCAGGCATTGATGCAGCCCGAGATGTTCACATGCAGCGTGCCGATTTCATGCTGTTTCGGCGCCAGACGCTCAGCGATGCGCTGCGCCACGGGGATGGAGCGCGCCGTGGCCAGGGCGCAATAATCCATGCCGGGGCAGGCGATGATATCTGTCACCAGCCCGATATTGTCTGTGGCGAGCCCGGCCTTGACCAGCCCGGCGAACAAGGCCGGCACATCGTCTTTGGCGACATGCGGCAGCACCAGATTCTGCACATGGCTGACGCGGATTTCACCCTTCGAGTATTTGTCGGCAAGTTCCGCCACCGCATCCATCTCATCCGCGCTGGCATCGCCCGCGATGCCGCCCACCGGCTTTAGCGAGATGACCGCCGAGACATAACCCGGCGCCTTGTGCGGATGCGTGTTCTGCTTCACCCAGCGGGAGAGAGCGCGGTCGTCCAGCATCGCGGCTTTCAGAACCCCTGTTTCCTGGCGCGGGAATTCCGGAACCGGGAAGCGCGCGGCAACCGCCTGCACGATCTCGTCCGTGAGTGTGCAATAGCCTTCCGGCAGGCTGGCATATTCATCCTCGACCATCTTGATGAAGGCTTCCGGCTTCATCTCGCGGATGAGGATCTTGATGCGCGCCTTGTAAAGGTTGTCGCGGCGGCCGAGGGAGTTGTAAACGCGCAGGATCGCCTCGCAATAGCGCAGCAATTCCGGCAGCGCCACTTCATCGCGCAGTTTGATGCCGACATAAGGCGTGCGCCCCAGCCCGCCACCTGCGAACACCCGGAACACCGGCTCGCCCGCAGCGTTTTCATACACCTCAAGCCCGATATCATGCACCCGCACCGCCGCGCGGTCGTGCCCAGCGCCGACGATGGCGATTTTGAACTTGCGCGGCAGATAGGTGAATTCCGGGTGGTCCGTGGACCACTGGCGGATGATCTCGGCGTAAACGCGCGGGTCGATGATTTCGTCGGCGGCGGCGCCGGCGAATTCATCGGTGGTGGTGTTGCGGATGCAGTTGCCGCTAGTCTGGATGCCGTGGATATCGGCTTCGGCCAGAGCCGCGAGGGCCGCCGGGGTATCCTCCAGCCGCAGCCAGTTGAACTGGATGTTCTGGCGCGTGGTGAAATGGCCGTAGCCGCGGTCGTAATGCCTTGCCACATAGGCCAACTGGCGCAGCTGCGTGGCGCTGAGCACGCCATAGGGGATGGCGACGCGCAGCATATAGGCATGCAATTGCAGATACACGCCGTTCATCAGCCGCAACGGTTTGAATTCTTCCTCGGAAAGCTCGCCCTTGCGGCGGCGCTCTACCTGGGCGCCGAACTCCTTGGCGCGCTGGCGCAGGAAGTCGCGGTCATATTCATCGTAGCGATAGATTCCGGCGAAGGGGGAGGTTGAGCTTGCGGAAGGCAGCGGCGGCAGCGCCTCGGCGCCATCCCGCCAGACACCGGCGGGAAGATCGGCCCGAACAGACGGGCCGACCGCGCGGATCTGCTCGCGATGCGCCACCGGGAACAGCTTGCCGCCATCGCGCGTCACCTCGACAGGCCGGATATCGACCACATGCAGTTCGGCATCCACAGGCTTCGCCCGGGCCAGCGCCGTATCCAACCCCGCCGCGTCATAGGCGACGGCCTGATCCACCTGCTCGGCCCAGCCTTCAGCCCCGGCGAACCAGACGGAAACACCGTCCGAGACGCGGTTACCTGTGATCACTTGCAATGTCATATCCGGCTCTTCCACCTCAAATCCCCACACGCCCACGCAAAAAATTTCTCTTTACCGGCGATACGAACCAAGCAAAGAGATAATTTTTTAGCACAAAGGCTTCAAGAAGAAAAATTCTAGACTGTTTTCCTACACGACCGAACAGCCGCACCAAATTTTTCCATCACCGCTTCCCGGCGGAGGCCATTCTCGCCATTTACCGGAATTACTCTCCGCAGCGGATAGTTTACAGCGGTGGCGCGCTTGCTCTAGCCTGCCTGCAAACATCTGTCACACTGGTTAAGTCCCATGGGCATCGACGATCTGACCCCTGAATTTTCACCCAGCGCGCAAACCAGCGGCTCCAATCTGGCCGCCATCGTGGCCGGGCTGCGCCATTCCCGCGAGGTGACGCATAA
>JAGXAE010000045.1 GCA_018971725.1 Pseudomonadota bacterium
TCGGGCAGCTTCCTGGGTTCAGGCATGTCGGACAAGCTAATTCAAACCGGGGTATGTTGAAAATGAAGACAAATGTATCAGCCGGCATTTTCCTCGGGGCCGCTGCGGATTTGCCGCACCTCGTCCCGCAGCCGGTAAAGCTGGCCCAGCGCCTCGCGTGGGGAGAGCGCATCAGGCTCCAGCGCCAGGAGCGCTTCGAACAACGCATCCGCCTTGTGGTTGGAGGATGGCGAGGGCGCGAATAAAGGCAAGGGGGCGGCAGCCATTTGCTGGCGCTCGGCGGCTTTCAGCAGAGATTCCGCCCGGCGCAGCACGGCATCCGGCACCCCCGCAAGGCGCGCCACATGCACGCCCCAGCTTTTCTGTGCGGCGCCTTCGATCACTTCGTGCATAAACACCACCTCGCCGCGGAACTCCTTCACCCGCATCGTGTGGGCCTTGAGGCGTGGCAGGGCTTCCGTAAGCTGCACTAGCTCATGGAAATGTGTAGCAAATATGGCGCGGCAGCGGTTTTGGTTATGCAGGCTTTCCAGCACCGCCTGGGCGATGGCCAAGCCATCCCGCGTGCCGGTGCCGCGGCCAATCTCGTCCACGATCACGAAACTTTTTGGACCAGCCTGGTGCAAAATGGCGGCGGTCTCGGTCATTTCCACCATGAAGGTGGAGCGGCCGGAGGCGAGGTCGTCCGCCGCACCGACGCGGGAGAATAGCCGGTCTACCAGCCCCAACCGCATATCCTCAGCCGGAACGGGCAGCCCCGCCTGTGCCAGCACCACCAGCAGCGCGTTCTGGCGCAGGAAGGTGGATTTGCCCGCCATGTTGGGGCCGGTGAGCAGCATCAGCCGCTGGCCGGGTGAGAGGTCGCACCCGTTGGGGATGAAGCCGGTGCCCGGCGGCAAGGCCTCCTCCACCACTGGGTGGCGCCCGGCGGTGATGGAAAATGCCTCGTCGTCCGAAAGTGCCGGGCAGCAATAGCGCCCGGAGAGGGAGAGTTGGGCAGCGCCTTGCAGCACATCGGCCAGCGCCAGCGCCTCCGCGCAGGCGGCCAGGGGCTCGGCCACCTCCAGCACCTGCTTCACCAGCCAGGAAAATACCAGCTTTTCCCGTGCGGCGGCGCGGGCGGCGGCCTCGGTGATGCGCCGGTCGAGGTCCGAGAGTTCAGGGTGGGTGAAGCGCGCCCCGTTCGCCATGCCCTGGCGCAGTTGCAGTTCGGGATAGGCGCGCAGGGATTCCACTGCTCCGGCGGGAGCCTCCAGCACATAACCAAGCTGGGCATGGTGGCGGATTTTTAAGGAGGCAACGCCGTAGCGTTGGGCAAGCTCGGTCTGGAATTCAGCGATGATCCGGCGCGTGTCGTCCCGCAGGGCGCGCTCGGCGTCCAGCTCGCCATCGAAGCCGGGGGCGATGGCGCCGCCTTCGTCCAGCCGCAGCGGCGCGGGTTCGGCCAGGGCGGATTGCAGGGTGGCCAGCAGGGCGGGGGCGGGGACCAGGGTGGAGGCCGCTGCCTCAAGCAGTTTGGCGCCTTTTGGCAGCAGGGGTGCCAGCGCCGCACCGGCTTGCAGCCCGCCGCGCAGGGCGGCAAGGTCGCGCGGGCTGGCGCGGCCCAGTGCGATGCGGCCCAGAGCGCGGGCCATGTCCGGCGTGCCGCGCAGGGCGGAACGCACCGCTTCCGCCTGGCCGGAATCGCGCAAGGCGAGCCAAGCCTGCTGGCGGGCGAGCAGGGGTTCCAGCCTGCAAAGCGGGGCGGTGATCCAGCCTGCCAGCAGCCGTGCTCCGGCGGGTGAGACGGTGCGCTTTACCGCGCCCAAGAGGCTGCCGCTTTCCGTGCCGCCCCGGGCGCTGGCGAGTTCCAGGCTTTGGCGGGTGGCGGCATCCATGGCGAGTTGCCCGGCCAGCCCGGCGCTGGCGGGACGCGAAAGGCGGGGCAGGCTGCCCATCTGCGTGGCTTCGATGTAGGCAAGCACGAAGGACGCCGCGAGTGCCTCCGCCCCGGAGAAATCCCCGAATGCGTCCAGGCTGGCGGCGCCGAATTTCTGCGCCAGCTCCCGCCGCGCTGCCTCGGCGTTGAGGGGCAGGGCCAGCGCCATGCGTTTGGTTTCCACCCGCCTTGCGACATGGGCGCCGAGCGGGATTTCTTCCGAAGCAAGAATTTCCGCCGGGTCCAGCCGCCCGAGAATGGCGGCGAGGCCATCAACACCCGCCTGCTCGGTCTCGAACTGGCCGGTGGAGATATCCGCCCAGGCCAGGCCGAACCGGCCCTCATGCGCCACGATGGCGGCGCAGAAATTGGCTCGGCCCGCTTCCAGCAGCGCTTCCTCGGTAAGGGTGCCGGGGGTGACGAGCCGTACCACGCCGCGCTTCAGCGGCCCCTTTGCGCCGCGCGCCTTGGCCTCGGCCGGGTCTTCCAACTGCTCGACGATGGCCACGCGGAAGCCGCGCCGGATGAGCCGGGCCAGATAGGTCTCCGCCTGGGAGACAGGCACGCCGCACATCGGGACAGGCTGGCCCTGATGCTGGCCACGCGCGGTGAGGGCAATGTCCAGCGCGGCGCTGGCGGCCTGGGCGTCGGCGAAGAACAGCTCATAGAAATCGCCCATGCGGAAGAACAGCAGCGCATCTTCATGCTGCGCCTTGATGGCGAACCATTGCGCCATGGCCGGCGACGCACCTGCTGCTTCCTTCATGAACGCGCATTTAGCCATTGGCGGTTGGCCAGGCCAAGGGGGATGGCAGCAATTAAACGGCTGTAGCGCGATTGGCGTACGTCAATTACGTTCTAGTTATATTTTTGTGATAAATTTCATTTGGTTAGATCGAATCTGCCGGTTCGCGCTAAACTAATATTGATCTAGGGTGTTCGCCCGGCCACCGCCATTCTGCGCAACAGCCAGCCCTGCGAGTTCCGGGCCGGTGAGCGGATAGTGGAAAAGGAACCCCTGCGCCTGCGGGCAGCCATAGATACGCAGGATATTCGCCTGTTCTTTGGTTTCCACGCCTTCCGCCGTCACCTGCAGGTTCATCTTTTCCGCCAGGCCGATAATGGCAAGCACGATGGAACCGTCGGCCTTTTCATGGCCGAGATCGCGGATGAAGGAACTGTCGATCTTGACCTTGCCGAAGGGAAAACGGCGCAGATAGGACAGCGAGGAGTAGCCGGTGCCGAAATCGTCCAGCGCTATGCGCACGCCGTGCTGGTGGATTTGCCGCAGCGCGTCCTCGGTCGGCCTGCCGAATTCCAGCATAGCGCTTTCAACCACCTCAAGCTCCAGCCGCTCAGGCGGCAGCCCGTTGGCGGCGAGAACCTCCATGATATGCGTCACGATTTGCGGATTGCGGATCAGCAGCGGCGAGACGTTCACGGCGATGGTGAGTTCTCCAGGCCAGGTGGCGGCCGCGGCGCAGGCCTGGCGCAGGACGAAATCGCTGATGTCCTCGATCAGCCCGCTCTCCTCGGCCAGCGGAATGAATTGCGCGGGCGGCACGTTGCCGAACTTAGGGTGGTGCCAGCGCAACAGCGCCTCAGCCCCGGCGATGCTGTTGTCCTTGAGGTTGATGATGGGTTGGAACAAGACGGTAAGCTCGCCGCGTGCCAGCGCTTGGCGCAGCGCCGCCTGCATGGCGCGGCGCGCCTGCATGGCCTCGTCCATGCCCTGGTCGAACACGCGCACGACGCCGCGCCCGTCGCTTTTTGCGCGATAGAGTGCCAAGTCGGCGTTCTGCATGAGCTGGGCCGGTGTGCCGCCATCCTGCGGCGCCATGGTGATGCCGATGGAGACGCCGATTTGCAGCAGTTGTCCATCGAACTGGAAGGGGCGCAGCATACGCTCGACGATGCGCCCGGCGATGCTCCAGGCCTCGGTCTTATCCGAGGTGATCACAATGACCGCGAATTCATCGCCGCCCAGCCGCGCCGCGAGGTCGAATTCACGGATGCAGCCGCGCAGGCGTTCGGCCACCGCCACCAGCACGGCATCGCCGGTGGCATGGCCCAGCGTGTCGTTGATGATTTTGAAATTGTCGAGGTCGAGGCAGAGCAGGGCAAAGCCGGCGATATCCGCTGTGTCGCAGCACTGATGCAGCACTTCGGTGAAAAGCATGCGGTTGGCGAGTTTGGTCAGGCTGTCATGCCGGGCGAGGAAGGAAATATGCTCCTGCTGGCGGCGCTGGCCGGTGATGTCTGATCCCACGCCATGATAGCCGCCGAAACGGCCGTTTTTGTCCAAAATCGGCTTTCCGGTGAGCGACCAGAAGCGTTGATCGCCGTCCACCATGACTGGCACCACAAGATCCCGGAAGGGCGAACGCTCGCTGATGGCGCGCTGCAGCCTCTCCAAGGTTGAGCCGGGTGTTGTGTGCTCTATCGTGGCCACGCCCAGCATGGCCTCCGGAAACAGCCCGTGGAAACTTTCCGGCGGCCGGCGCGATACCTGAAGCAAGCGCGGGCTAACGTTGCGCAGCTCCATATTCGCGTTGGTCTCCCACAGCCAGTCGGACGCGCTTTCCTCGAAATCGCGTAACAGAAGTTGGATGACCTCGGCATTTTCTTCCACCCGAATGGCGTTGATGGCGCGTTCATTCATACGGCGGTTCAGATAGAAAATGCAGAAACCGGTGAGGGCGATGAAGGACATCAGGTTAAGAACGGCGAATAGATCGGCTTCGTGGGACGCGATCACGGCGATAAAAATACCGACCGAAATAGGGCACCAGAAGGCGAAGGCGCACACTGCGGGAAAGACCATGACCGGCGTCGCCAGACAGCCGGCCATAATTCCATAAAGAAGGTTAAGCTGACCGGGATTAGCCTTCCCGACAGTGATAATCAGAAGGCAGCACCAGAAAAGCCCCAGAAGGAACAGGACACGCGCCATTTTGGCGATATAGTCTTTTGCGTCCTGCTGGTTGGCAGCCGGGCGGAGCAGCCAGCGATAGGCATTCAAGATAATGGTGAAATAGCACGCCAAAGCACCGCAGACCGTGGCCAGCATGGAGGTTGTGCCGGGTACGGAAAAAAAATCTGTGAAAATCAGAGCGATCGTGCTCAGGCCGAGCAACGAAATTGCGCTCATCACATAGCTGAAATCGGTTGCCTGATCGAGGTGTATACGTTCGCTAAGCTCTGAAGGGATCTGTGATCCCATGGTCAGCTGGTTAAGTGCTTGCAATATATGGGCAAAAAGCCGCCATAAGCGACGCGGCTGTAACTGGTGGTTGAAAGCGGTAGATGGCGAGTCGGTCATTGAGAAAGATGATGCGCCTTTCAAGCGCTAAAAAACACAAAATGCCACTTTTATGCAACTCAACCTTAAGTACCATCTTTTTTTGGAGATTGCCGTAATTAATCGAAGTTTTATTTCGTGTAATGAAATTTGATTAAAAATTTTAAAGTCACATTTTGGAGGTTTTTTCTCCATTATGCCAACGGGTAATGCGCCGCTAGAACCCAAACAACGAAGCGCGGCTAACATGAATAACAATACACTATTATGGTATCTTAAGCTAAGAATATAAAAAATAATAACTGTCGACGGTGTTGCGTTTTTTTTGTGAACCGGTCGGGTCAGCCGATAAACAAATCTTAAGGCTACACCTTTTAAGAGAATTAGTTTCTAATCCTTCTTGTTTTAGTTGCAAGTCAAGGGAAATTTACCATGAGTTCACTTAAATATCAGACCACTGGTTTAGTTCGTGGCAAAACGTTGGAAAGGCCAACAGGAGGGCTAACCGCCAAGCTGGCCTTGGATGCGCAAACCAAGGCGGACGCCTATTCCATACGCCATGCCAGCTATCTGTCCGGTGGGTATATTGATCCCCGGCCTGACGGGATGTTTTCCGATGCTGATGACCTTTTGCCGAACAGCCGCAGTGTCGTCATTTATAAAGAGGGACGCCCGGCGGCATCGGTACGGCTCTGCACTTGGAGCAACGACCCCAACTTGCAGGGTTGGAATGACATTCCGGCAGCCAGAATCTTCCCTGAAGAGGTGGAAGCGCTGGCGCAAGGCGTGCAAACCGGGAAGCCCGCCAAACTCACTGAGATAAACCGCCTCGTCCGGCATCCTGACGATTCGAACGATTTCATGCTGGTTTTCGTTTTGTACCGGTTCGTATCATTCCTCGTCATCGAAGAGGGCTCGGACATGATGCTGAACTGTGTGCGCCGAAACCACACATCTTTTTATAAGCGGATGCATTTTGAATATGTGGCCGGCCCGCGCCGTTACGCCGGCGTGAAGTTCGAGACTAATCTGATGATTTGCCCAGACAACCGTTATGAAAAATTGATGTCGGACATTCCGTTTGTCGCCACGGACGCTTCGACCAAGCGGGCTTATGGAGATCTGCTCGCGGGAGAAACGGTGAAAGTATTCGCCGACTAAGCGCCATTCGTTTTCCGTTATAAATCGCAGGATGTTTATATGTATTTCTTCGCAACCGCCGTTACGGGCCTTGCCGCCGCCATATGCTTCGCCGCATTCTCATGGGGGGTGAAGAGGCATTTCCGCTCCACCGGTGCGATGCCGATGGGCATGAAAGTGACGAGTCTGCTCAGCCTGGGTTTCTTCGCCTTGTTCCTGCTGCACATCGGCCATGGGGCTTCCGCGTTCTGGTTCGTGGCGTTGGGGCTGTTCGTCGCCTCGCTCGCGGTGTTCGCCGCCGCCGTTTCCGCCAGCCGCCATACTCCACCGACCCTGGCCTTTGACACCGATGCCCCGAACTTTCTGCTGCAACACGGGCCGTACCGCTATGTGCGCCACCCGTTCTATCTGGCTTATGTGCTGTTTTGGCTGGGTACGGCCGTGGCGACACAGGCTTGGGCGGGCTGGGCCGCTCCGCTGGTGATGACAGCGCTATATATTCAGGCGGCGTCGCGCGAGGAGCGGAAATTCGCCACCTCGGAACTGGCCGGCGCGTATAAAGCGTATTGCGGCCGGGCCGGTATGTTCTGGCCCCGTCCGCTGGCTCTGCTGGCCGGTTAGCCAGATGGGGCGTAACAGCCCCGGCGCCATACTACCAGAAACGCAAAAAGCCCGGCAAAATGCCGGGCTGCTTGCCGTTTTTTGAATAAGGCGAAGTTTAACCCTGGCGCGCTTTCATGCGCGGGTTCTTCTTGTTGATCACGTAGACCCGGCCATGACGGCGGACAACGCGGCAGTTCTTGTCGCGAAGCTTCGCGGACTTAAGGGAATTGCGGATCTTCATCAGAGGTCTCGGCTAGAATGGAACAATTGGTGGCGCGATATGCCGCCGCTGCCGGCAGATGTCAACCTGCTAGGGTGAAACATGGCGCAGACCCGCGGAAAACGTGAAATTAAGCCAATTCGAGCGTGAAATCCGGCGGTAAGCCCAGCTTTCATCAAACGGTCATTCGCTTTCCAGCCCGTGGCCTTGTTCATACCCGGTCCAAGGTGGTCTTTGCCTCCGAGTCGCAGGAGCTTACGCGCAATGAAGATCAGTTTCGTTGTCCCGGCCTATAACGAGCAGGCGTTGCTTGCCCATTCGCTGACCGCGATCCGTGATGAGATCAGACGAACCGGGCTGAAGCTGGGCGAGGAAGCCGAGATCATCGTGGTGAATAATGCCAGCACGGACGGCACGCGCGAGGTGGCGCTGACGGTGGAGGGCGTGCAGGTGGTGGACGAGCCGCGAAAGGGGCTGGTGCAGGCGCGCTGGACCGGGTTTGAAAACTCCACCGGGGCGCTGATCGCCAATATCGACGCCGATACCGTGATTCCGCCCGGCTGGCTGGCGGAGGTTTTGCGCCAATTTGGCCGGTCCGAGGCGCTGGTGGGGCTTTCCGGGCCTTACATTTATTACGGCGTACCACGGAAGGTGAACGTGGTTGTCGCCTGCTATTACCGGCTGGCCTGGCTGGCCTATATGTTCAACCAGTATGTGCTGAACGTGGGCGCGATGCTCCAGGGCGGGAATTTCGTGGTGAAGCGCTCGGCCATGCTGAAGCTGGGTAACCCGGATTTGCGTTTTTCCTTCTATGGTGAGGATACGGACATGGCGAACCGGCTTTCGAAGGTAGGAACGGTGAAATTCACCTTCCGTCTGCCGGCGCAATCCTCTGGCCGGCGGCTGGTGGGCGAGGGCGTGTTTACCATTGGGCTGCGCTACACGATGAATTTTATCTGGGCGACGTTCCGCAAGAAGCCATTCACCGAGGATTGGCAGGACATTCGCGAGGCTTGAAAGGCAGGGTCTTCCGGGCCCGGATCAGCTCTGGGTTTCCTGATAGCTGGGTACCGGTTGCGGCAAGGCGGGAAGCACCACTTTCTTTTGTTTGGCGGTGGCCATCAGGAAGCGCCGGTTGGTAAGAAACCAGAATCTGAAAAGCAGGTTTTCAAGCGGCGTGCGGCGGCGAAAGCGCCGGCAGCGCAGCGCCAGAACGCGGCTGGTAAAGCTGCCGTAAAGCCCCTGCTGCACCAAAACCAGATCCTGCTTGGCCTCGGGCGGCAGCTTTGACGTTTGGGTGAGCAAGGCGTCGGCGTGGCGCTGCATCATGGTCATGTAAACCGCCGGGCCGCGGCGAAGGGCCGCCAAGGCGCGGGCATAAAGCGGCTGGGAGCGGCCGATCAAATTGCCCTTGTGCAGCCGGTAGAGCACCTGCGGGCGTTCATCGAACAGGATTTGCCCGCCACAGGCCGAGACGATGATATAGCTCCACCAGTCATGCACCGTGCCTTCTGGTTCGCCCGCCGTGGCCACGAGGGCAGCCGCCGCCACGTTCATAACCAGCGTGTTGCCGTTGGCGATGTTCTGGGTAAGGCAGGCCGGAAATCCGGCCACGCCATGATAACGGGTTGAAAGCCTGGCGCCGCGCAGCGCCTCGTCCACCAGATATTGCCGGGCGCAATAGAGTGCAGGCATTTCGCCAGCACCTGCCAGCATCTCCACCGCGCAATGCAGTTTTTCGGGCAGCCACACGTCGTCTTGGTCTGCGAAAGCCACCGCCATGGCGCCGATGCTTTCCCGCAACAAGGTGAGAAAGCTTGCGGCGGCGCCCAGATGCGGACCAGAGGAAGGTGATTCAACGCAGCGATCCGGCCCCACGCGGGCGGCGAATTCCCGCATAATGGCCACCGTATCGTCGGACGAACCATCGTCGCGCCAGTGCAAAACCCAGCGCTCATGTGTTTGTGCAAGGAAGCTATTCAGCTGGACGGGCAAAAACTCCCGCCCGTTGAAGGTGGAAAGGAGAATGGCAACACCGGTATTCGCGGTGCCTGGAGATGAAGCGGGGCTCATCAGCCTAAACTTCCCCCTTGCGGCCTGTTTGTGAGTTGTGGTCGATCACATTTTCAATGATCAACGACACCTGCGATTCGTGTCTATCTATACATAGTCGCCTTGTTACATGGCAACGCTCATAAAACACGCATGGCGTGCGTGGAGTGGGTTTCATGTAATTTTGTGCTAAGTTTTCTGGTCTGGCTTCAGCAAATCAGCCACCACGCCGGGCAGGGTTTCGCGCCAAGGTGGTAGAGACGTGCCGAAGATGCTGGCGAGCTTATGGCCGTCCAGCCGCGAATCAGGAGGGCGGCGCGTAGGCGTTGGCCAGTCCATTGTGGCGATGGGCTGCACCTCTGGCGCCGTATAGCCATGTTTTGCCGCATCCTCGAAAATGGCCGTGGCGAAGCCATGCCAAGTGGTTTCGCCGCCGCCGGTGGCGTGGAAGATGCCACGATATTCCGGCTGCCAGCCCGTGGCGGAAATCTTGTCCGTGATGGCGAGAATGGCGTCAGCAAGATCTCCCGCCGCGGTGGGGGAGCCGCGCTGGTCCGCGACCACGCGCAAAACGGGCATCTTGCGCCCGGCATTGATCATGGTGCGCGCGAAATTCTTGCCGTGAGCGGAATAGACCCAGGCGGTGCGCAGGATAACGGCCTTGGCGCCGGTGGCGAGAATCGATTCCTCCCCATCGCGCTTGGTGGCGCCATAAACGCCGGTGGGGTTGGTGGGGTCGGTTTCCAGGTAAGGCTCACCCTTGTCGCCGTCGAAAACATAATCGGTGGAGACATGGATGAACGGGATATCAGCCGCCTCGCACAATTTCGCCAGGGCCAGCGGGCCGGTATGGTTGCCGGCCTTCGCGGCTTCCTGGTCGGTCTCGGCCTTATCCACCGCCGTATAGGCGGCAGCGTTGATCACCAGGCTCGGCTTGGCGGCTTCAAAACAGGCGGTGATTGTCTCCGGTTTTTCGAAATCGAAACCCGGCCGTTGCACGGCGGTGAAGGCAGTGCCCCGCGCGGCGAGGCGGCGGGAGAGCGCATCTCCCAATTGCCCGGAAGCGCCGGTGACGAGGATCATGCGTAGGTGAACCAGTGATCGGCCGGGTTGAAGGCGGGGGCGATCTTGTCCTTGTCGGAAAGCATCACGCCCTCCGGCGGTATCGGCCAGGCTATGCCCAAGGCGGGGTCGTTCCAGATCACCGCGCGCTCAGAGGCTTTGTCGTAATCGCCTGTGACCTTGTAGATCACCTCGGTATTCTCGGTGAGCGTGATGAAGCCATGCAGGAAGCCTCCCGGCACCCAGATCTGTGCCCAGTTCTCCTCGGAGATCTCGGCCGCCACCCATTTGCCGTAGGTGGGTGAGCCCTGGCGGATATCCACCGCCACATCCCAGATGGCGCCGCGAATCACGCGCACCAATTTGCCCTGCACAAAGGGTTGGGCCTGGCAATGCAGGCCGCGCAGCGTGCCCTTCTGGGCGGAGAAGCTTTGATTGTCCTGGACGAAATGCTCGTCGAAGCCCTGAGCCTTCAGCTTCGCGGAACTCCAGGTTTCGGAGAAGAAGCCACGGCTGTCACCGAATTTCGGCGGGGTGATCAGCTTCACTTCGGGGATGGCGAGTGATTCGACCTTCATCAGTGATGTATCCCGTCGGCGATGTTCTTGAGAATCCGGCCAAGTTCCGTCTTGGAGATCAGCTTGGCGCGTTCATGCAGTTGGGCAGCGTCGATGAAGCCCATGCGGAAGGCCACTTCTTCCGGGCAGCCGACGAGATTGCCCTGCCGGTCCTGGATGGTTTGCACGAAATTGGCGGATTGCAGCAGGCTGTCCGGCGTGCCGGCATCCAGCCACGCGGTGCCGCGGCCCAATCGCTCCACCTTCAACGTGCCTTCTTGCAGGTACATGTTGTTAAGGTCGGTGATCTCCAGCTCGCCGCGCGCGGAGGGTTTCACCTGCTTGGCGAACTCGGTCACGCGGTGGTCGTAGAAATACAGGCCAGTGACGGCCCAGTTGGAGACCGGGTCGGTGGGCTTCTCGACGATATCGATGGCCTTGCCGTCCGTGTCGAAGGAGACGACGCCGTAGCGCTCCGGGTCGCGCACTTGATAGGCGAACACGGTTGCCCCTTCTGGTCTCGCACCTGCGGCGCGCAGCAGGGTGGAGAGATGGTCGCCGTGGATGAGGTTGTCGCCCAGCGCCAGGGCGCAGGCCTCGCCGTCGATCCAGTCCTCGCCAATGAGGAAGGCTTGCGCCAGGCCGTCCGGGCTGGGCTGCTCGGCATAGGCGATGCGGATGCCGAGATGCGAGCCATCGTGGAACAGGCGCTGGAATTGCGGCAGGTCCTGCGGGGTGGAGATGATCAGCACTTCCCGGATACCCGCCAGCATCAACGTGCAGAGCGGGTAATAGATCATCGGTTTGTCGTAGACCGGCAGAAGTTGTTTGGAGCTGGCCTGGGTGATCGGGTGCAGGCGCGTGCCCGAACCGCCCGCGAGAATGATGCCCTTGGTGATCACGCGGCGGCTCCCAAACGCTGGCCTGAATATTTCTTGGCGCGGATGCCCTCCCACCAGGGGCGGTTATCCAGGTACCAGCCGATGGTGACGGCGAGGCCGCGTTCGAAATCGTGCGCGGCTCTCCAGTTCAGCGCTTTTTCGGCGCTGCCTGGATCGATCTCGTAACGATGGTCATGGCCGGGCCGGTCGGTCACGTAGGTAATCAGGCGTTCGCGCGCGCCGTTGGGGCTGGGCAGTTTCTGGTCCAGAATGGCGCAGATGGTCTTCACTACGTCGATATTCTTGCGGGGTTGGCGGGCGCCGATGCAATAGGTCTCGCCCGGCGTGCCCTGGGTGACGACCTTGATCAGCGCTTCGGCATGGTCGTCCACGAACAGCCAGTCGCGCGTGTTCAGGCCAGCGCCGTAAACCGGCAGCGGCTTTTCCTCGATCGCGTTCAGCGTCACCAGCGGGATGAGCTTCTCGGGGAACTGCCATTTGCCGTAGTTGTTGGTGGTATTGGAGACGATCACCGGCAAGCCGTAAGTGTGCATCCAGGCGCGGGCCAGATGGTCGGACGCGGCCTTGGAGGAGGAGTACGGGCTGCGCGGGTCGTAGGGCGTGTGCTCGTTAAAGGGCGGATCGTTATCCTCCAGCGCGCCGAAAACCTCGTCTGTGGAGATGTGATGGAAGCGGAATTTTTCCTTCTTCTCGCCCGAGAGTGTTGCGAAATATTCACGCGCGGCCTCCAGCATGACGAAGGTGCCAGTGACATTGGTGTGCACGAAGGCGGCCGGGCCATCGATGGAACGGTCCACATGGCTCTCGGCGGCCAGATGCATCACCGCATCCGGCTGGTGTTCCGCGAAGGCGGCGCGAATGCCGGCAAGGTCGCAAATATCCTGCTTCAAAAATATGTGATTGGCGTGGGTGAGCGCATCCTCCAGCGCATCTTCGGAGGCGGCATAGGTCATCTTGTCGACATTGACGATCTGATGCCCTTCCTGCCGGACCGCCCGCCTGACAACCGCCGAACCAATAAAACCACATCCGCCGGTCAACAGGATTTTCATAGGCACTCCATTTGTATCTTCAGGGTCCGGGACAGTACAATCAGACCTTTTTGCGTCTGGCAACAGGTGGCGTGACGGTCTTTTGTGCACGTGCGAACTGTTGGGCCAGCAGGGTGCGATATTCCGCCTGCGCAGCGAGGGCGTCGGCATCCAGGTCCAACAGCGTAGCCGCAACGCCGTGAAGGCGCTCGACCTCATCAAGATGTGCGGCAGTGTCGAGACGTGCGGTCACGCCGCCATCGTGCCGGCGGTGGGTGTTCAGCGGCTCCGCCACGTAAACCACTGAGCCCGCTTGCTTGGCCAGCAATTCGAGATAGAGCCGCCAGTCGCCCGCGAGTTTCCATGCCTCAAGGTCTGGCACTGCGTCCAGCGCCTTCAACAGCGCCTCGCGCCGCCACAAAACGGCGCTGACATTGGGAATTAAGTTACGAACATTTAATAGTTTGTTGGCAAAATCAAAGGCTTCCCAGTGGCGCGAGGCCGCGAGATCCCGCAATCCGGCCTGGAAGTAATAGCCCTGGTAGCTGGGCATGGTTTGGTGGCCGGAGGCGTCCACGGCGCGGCTGTCGGTAAAGGCGAGCAGAGGCTGCGCCGTGCGTTCCATCGCCTCGACCAAGGTGTTGAGGAAGGCGGGGTGGGCGGAGTCATCCGCTTCGCATAGCCACACATATTCGCCCTTAGCCTCGGTGGCGGCGCGGCGCCATTGCGCGAAAACCGAGCCGGAATTGCGCTCGTTCACCAATATCCGGATATCCCGCCCGGCCTGCGCGGCAGTGTCGCTGGCCACGGTGAGGCTTGCATCTGTCGAGGCATCGTCCAGCAGCAGAACTTCCTGAACCGGATAGGTTTGGGCGAAAATGCTGGCAAGACGTTCCGGCAGATAGGAAGCGTATTGGTAATTGAGCACCACCGCGCTGATGCGCTTCAGCCCAGGTGCCGCAAGGCGCAGCAGATCGTCCACATAACGCGGAAAGTCGAAGCGCTGCTCCGCCATCTCCATCAATCCCCGGCGTCGGAGCTTCAGCGCCGCATGATCGAGCAGCGATTCAAGTCCCGCCTGATAGTCGTCCATATCCGCATGGCGGGCGACAAAGCCGGCGTTCTCGGCGCGCAGCACTTCCGGTATGCCGCCTGTTTCGTCAAACGCCACGCAGGGCATGCCGCAGGCAAATGCCTCGATCGCCACAGTCGGCAGCGGGTCTTCGCGGGATGTTAAGGCAAGTATGTCGGAGGCCGAGAAATAATCGGCGACTTTGTCGGTGAACGGAATATGCGTGAAGGCACC
>JAGXAE010000218.1 GCA_018971725.1 Pseudomonadota bacterium
ATCCGATGGAACGCGCTCCTCAAGACGCACAAAACTGAAAAGCTCGTCACCAGAACCAGACCGACCACGCATCCTATCCTCCAGTCAGGAGAATGGAATCAGTCATATCAAAGAAATGCAAGCGTTTTGCAGCAGCCTGCTAGATGTCCGAAACTCACGGGAGTATTGGATAGAGCGTCGTGATCTCGCGGATCGCCTATTATCGTTGCTCAAAATAGTGAAAGAGCCGGTGAGCTAGAGGCCGAGCAAAACGCAACTGCGCAGGTAGCCCGATAGATGCCCCCAATACGCTTCAATCGGTACATGACCGCTTCGGATATAGGCCGGGGCCGACCGGGATTGAATGTCTGGTTGCCCTTTATGGCGGCCGAAAACCGCCATTCCGCAATCCCCCAAACCTTCCCTTCCCCCCCCAAACCGGCTAAATCCCCGCCATGAGCTGGCTCACCGAATTCGTCCGCCCCAAAATCCGCACCCTGCTTGGCCGCAAGGAGGTGCCGGATAACCTCTGGCACCAATGCCCCTCCTGCCAGCAGATGATCTTCCATACCGAGCTGGATGCGGGCAAAAAAGTCTGCCCCCATTGCGGCTTCCACATGCGCGCCACCGCGGCGGACCGCTTGGCCTGGACCTTCGATAACGGCCAATTCACCCGGATCGAGCTGCCCAAGGCCACGCCGGACCCGCTCAAATTCCGGGACCAGAAGCGCTACGCGGACCGGATGAAGGAAGCGCGGGACAAAACCAAGCAGGACGACGCGATCCTCGTCGCCCACGGCACCGTCGGCGGGCACGATACGGTGGTCGCCGCCATGTCCTTCGAATTCATGGGCGGTTCCATGGGCTCCGCCGTGGGCGAAGGGCTGGTGGCCGCCGCCCGCCTCGCCGTGCTGCAAAACGCCCCGCTCATCGTTTACACTTCCTCCGGCGGCGCGCGCATGCAGGAAGGCGCCATCAGCCTCATGCAGATGCCCCGCTCCATCATCGCCAGCCAGATGGTGAAGGAAGCCGGGCTGCCCTACATCGTGGTGCTGACAGACCCCACCACCGGCGGCGTCACCGCCTCCTTCGCCATGCTGGGCGATATCCAGATCGCCGAGCCCGGCACCCTCATCGGCTTCGCCGGCGCGCGCGTGATTGAGCAGACGGTGCGCGAAAAACTGCCCGAGGGCTTCCAGCGCGCCGAATATCTGCACCAGCACGGCATTATCGACATGGTGGTGAAACGCGGCGAGCTCACCGCCACGCTGGCGCGGATCATCTCGCTCGCCACCGCCAACAAGAAGGCCGCTTGACGAACGAGCTGCACCGCGAGGCCGGGGCCACCGGTTCCCGGCTGAAGGTGAGTGCGGCGCTGGAGCGGCTGCACAGCCTCTACCCGCGCATGATCGACCTGAAGATCGACCGGCTGCAACGGCTGCTTGTCGCCCTCGGCGCGCCGGAAAAGCACCTGCCGCCGGTGGTTCACGTGGCGGGCACCAACGGCAAGGGCTCGGTCTGCGCCATTGCCCGCGCCGTGGCCGAAGCGGCGGGCCTGCGCGTGCATGTGTTCACCTCCCCGCATCTGGTGCGGTTTAACGAACGCATCCGTCTCGCGGGCCAGCTTGCCACGGACGAACAACTCGCCGAAGCGCTGGACGCGATCGAGGCCGCCAACCAGGCCAACCAGATCACCGTGTTCGAGGCGATCACCGCCGCCGCCTTCTGGCTGTTTGCGCGCGTGCCCGCCGATCTTTGCATCGTCGAGGTGGGCCTGGGCGGGCGGATGGACGCCACCAATGTCGTGCAGCCGGCCGCCTGCGCCATCACCTCCATCTCGCTGGACCACCAGGATTTTCTCGGCAACACGCTGGAGCTGATCGCGGGTGAGAAGGCTGGAATCATCAAACCCGGCATCCCGGTCGTGACAGGCTACCAGCCAGCGGAGGTCCTGGCCCGCATCGCCGCCGAGGCCGCGCAGCAGAACACCCCGCATTTGCGCCGGGGGCTGGAATGGGCGGTGGAGCCCACCCCAACCGGCATGGTGTTTAACGGCCTGGACCTTCCCCGCCCGGCCCTGGCCGGGCTGCATCAGGTGGAAAATGCGGGCATCGCGCTCTCTGCCCTGCGCGCCGCCGGGTTCAACATCCCGCCGGACGCCATGGCGGCGGGGTTGCGCGCGGCTGAATGGCCCGCCCGGCTGCAAAGGCTGCACGGCCCGCTTGCCGCGTCCCTGCCTCAGGGTTCGGAATTATGGCTGGACGGCGCCCACAATCCCGGCGGCGCCGAAATCCTGGCCCAGCAGCTGCAAGATTGGGCCACGCCCACCACCGTGATTTTGGGCATGAAGCAGTCCAAGGACGTGGCGGAGTTCATCCGCATCATCGCACCGCATGCGGCCACACTTTACGCGGTGGCGGAGCCGGAACAGCACCTCGCCCTGCCAGTGGAAAAAATCATCGAGGCTTCGGGCAACCGCGCCCTGCCGGGGCCGGACATCCGCGCCGCCCTGGCGCAAGTCGCCGCCCCCGCCCGCGTGCTGATCTGCGGCAGCCTCTACCTCGCGGGCGAGGTTCTGAAGCTGGAGCAATTCACCGAATTGTCACACAACGCCTCGTAACCCTTGCTACAGGGCGCCGGTATTATCAGGAGCCGTTATGCAGCTAACTCGCCGTGAATTTGTTACCACCAGCGCCGT
>JAGXAE010000046.1 GCA_018971725.1 Pseudomonadota bacterium
GCAGGTTTTTTCGAGGTAGGAGCCGACTTCATCGCAATTCTTGGTGTCATCCACCATGACGAAAAGCACGGCCTTCTTGCCGGTCTTTTCATGCTCCGCGTAGCTCTTGCGCCATTCCTCTATGCCTAATTGCAGATAGTCGGCATATTTCTCGGTGATGATGGGGCTTTTGGCCTCGGTGAGCTTGGCGCGGCTCACGGCATCGGGAAGAACCGGGTGCTTCACCACGTTCTGGGCGATGGCTTCTACCAGCGGGTAGTCGCTCACGGTCTGTACGAAGATCGCACTGTTATTGTGGCGCGGAGTGGCGGTAACGTCCAACTGCAAGGAGAGGCGGCGGTCTTTTTGCAGCATCTGGTGGTGAATGTCCTGGATGGATTTGAACCAGGCCATCTTGGGGTCGTGGATATGGTGGGCCTCGTCGTTGAACACGGCCAGCTCGTCAATCTCGCGGACGATCTCGCCAAGGTCTGTGTCGCTGTCCGTGGTCTTGCCCACGGGCTTGTCCCCAAAGGGGGAGAGGAAGTAGTCGCGGAGGTCATCGTCTTCCAGCGACGGTTCCTTCACCTCGCCAAGATAGACGCGGTGGATGTTGGTGAGGAACAGGTTGCCGGTGGGGCGGACGATCCGCACGTCATCCTGGATGTGCAGGGCGATTTGGAAATCATCGCGCCAATTCTGGCCTGCATGGCCGTTATCGGGCAGCACGGGGTCGTTGAAAAAGATTTTCAGGCCGTCAAAATCCGTGCGGAGGCGGTCCAGCACGATGATGTTGGGGGCGATGAGCAGGAAATTGCGGGCAAGCTCGGAGTCCGGCTCGTAGAGCTTATGAAAATAGCTCCAGGCAATGAGCAGGGAGAGGACTTTGGTTTTGCCCGCCCCGGTGGCCATCTTCACAACGAAGCGGGGCCATGCCTCATCGAACATGTTGGAGGATACGGCGCCGGAGGCGTCGAACCGCAACAGGTCGAACTTGTCTCGGACGCGGCGGACATCATAGAGCCAGATGATGGTCTCGACCGCCTCGCGCTGGGCGAAGTAATAGCGGAATTGGGTGTGGGAGCCGTCTGCCTGTTCAATCAGGTGGTCGGTCTGGAACCACCAAGTAAGCAAGGCGCGGGATGTGGCGCTGGCTCCGGCGTATCCCGTCTCGCGCCATGAGGCGACTTCCTTACGGATATTCGCAACGAGGGGCGGGAGCAGCTTTTCATAGGCCGTGCTCCGCAATTCCTCGGCGGCGGGAAACCAGCGGGTCTCAGGGGGCAATACCTCATAGGGCGATAACGGAAAATCAGAGTGCAGTCCCATGAAGAGTCCTATCCTTCTTGCCGTGGCGCAATGACGCCGACGTGCTTGTAGAGCGTTGTGCGGGACACTCCGTAGCGCCGTGCCACGTCCGCCACCTGGATGTCCGGATCGCGCAGGAGGGCCTTGATCTCTCTCACCTGCTTCTCCCCCAGTTTGGGTTTGCGGCCACCTGAGCGGCCTCTGGCGCGCGCTGCGGCAAGCCCGGCACGGGTGCGTTCGCGGATCAAGCTACGCTCAAATTCCGCTAGGGCAGCGAAAACGTGGAAGACCAGCTTTCCTGCGGCGCTGCAAGTTTCGATTTTTTCGGTCAGGCTTTCAAAGCTGATGCCGCTGCGTTCGAGGTCGGCCACAATTTGCACCAGGTCGGGCAGGCTGCGGCCGAGCCTGTCCAGGCGCCATACTACTAGCGTATCGCCGCTGCGCAGAGCCTTGCGGCAATGCTCCAGCTCTGGCCGCACGGCACTCTTCCCGCTTGCCGCTTCCTCATAGATAACACCGCACCCGGCCTGCTGAAGCGCATCGCGCTGCAGGTCCAGATGCTGGTCCTCCGTGGAGATCCGCGCATATCCAACACGCTGATTCATTGACGAAACCGAGACATTGAAAACTTGACGGCAATCTTAACCTTACAGGTGCTATTCGGCTAGCCCACAATGCCTGTTTTTGCCGTGTCCAGAAAACGACCGTATCCTGAACTAAGCCAATCGAACTCTGGCGATTCGTGTCGGCCACATGAACAAAAGCTCCCCTTCAAATAATAGCGTACCGCTATCGGGTTCGACATCAAAGGGACATGCCGACCTGTGGTGGCTGCGCCATGTGGCTTTCCAAAGCAGCACCAGCCGCCGGAGTGAGCGCGGTTTGCTTCAACCCCGCGCGCTCCAGCAGCGCGCCCGTTAGCTTGCCCCGGTCATTGGTGTAAATGGCGCTGCATTCCCTGGCGCGGGAAAGCGCAACGTAGAAGCTTTTCTGGTCAATCAGATGCGTGGCGGCGCTGTCAGCGTGGATGAATGTGCGCTCGGCGGTGCGCCCCTGGGCGGCAAAGGCTGTGGTGACATAAGAATGGGCGATATGTTGGTCATGGGGGTTATCCAACGACAGCGTCTCTATCTTACCCTTGGCAACCCGGATTTTAGCTTCCCGCGTGGTTGTATCAATAGCGATGATCTCCCCCTGTTGCCCGTTGATCCGGCCCATGGCGCGGTCATTGCGGGTAAACTGCACCTGGTCCCCCGCCCGTAGTTCTATTGCCTCGGTGGTGAATGCCTGGACGTGCGAAGCGCCCCATTGCCGCAACCGCCAGTCAATGGCCCGGCCGTTCTCATCGGCCAGCGTCACCGCACTCTTTTTGATGTCGATGCCCACCACGCGATAGGCCTGCGCCTTTGATACGCCCTTGTCGGCATAATCCTTGGCAAAGCGGATCGTGTCCCCAATGGCATAGCTGTGCGGGTCTTTGGCCTCGGCACGGGTCATATCTTTGGAGACAAGCCTGGGCGCGGTGATCGCCGGGCCGTGAAGCTGGCCACGTTCGGCAAGGGCATGGCGGATTTCCTGGGTCAGCGTATCACGCCCTTCGCGGGATGGCTCGATCACCAGGGCTTTGCGCCTCTCTTTGGCATCCAACTTGGCGTAATCCTGGGCGATCTGGGCAAAGCGGGCCTCGCGGGTGTCGCACTCAATGACGCGCCCGCCGCCTGTATCCAGGGCGGCCAGGGCCTTCCTGGCATCACCAGCCAGGCTGGCTTCCACCGCTGTTTTGGCGTGCTCGTTGGTCTGGCGGAGAATTTTGGTCAGGCGGGCGGTTTCCATGCCCTCCCCCTGAAGCTGGCCAAAAGCCGCACCCGCCGCCACGGAATCAAGCTGCGCGGTGTCGCCCACCAGCAGCACCCGCGCCCGATGCGACTCGGCCAAACCCAGTAGCTTGGCAGCATCTGCCGCCGAGATCAGCGAGGCTTCATCCACAATCCAGAGCCGTTCCTTTGGCGTCGGGCGGCCCGGTGCCAATAAATGCCGGGCCAGCGTATCGGCGCGGGTATCAAGCGCCTCACCCAAAACCTGCGCCGCTGATGCCGTGGGGGCGAGGGCCGTCACTTTAATGCCCCACGCCTCGGCCTCGCGTGCGATGGTCGCCAGCACGGTGGAGGTCTTGGCGGTGCCCGCTGTGCCCTGCAAGCCGATGACGCGATTACGGCTACCGAGAATTTGCGTCGTGGCCGCGCGCTGCTCATCGGTCCAGCCATGCCCTTGCTGGGCGCTGAGCCGCTCCGCTTCGGCAACAGCACGGGCGGCGGCGATGGGGGACAAGATCGGCGCCACTTGCTGGCGGGCTCGCTCCTCCAACCGCAGCATCGTGGTTTCGTTGGAGATATTGGCGGCGGTGGTGAAGCCCTCGAAGGCCACGCCGCGCCGGTCAAGGCACGCGCGCGTTTCCAAATCCCCGGCTTTTTCCGCGCGGGCAATGGCGGCGGCAATGTCACTATGACCAACACGCCCCATGCCAAACCGCCCCGCCGCCTCATGAAGCGCCGTGGTGGTAAACACGGATTGCCGCTCCCCCAGCATGGCGGCGCCCTGCGCCACGAAACGGTCAGCCGCCAACTCACGGGCGAATTCTTGATCTGCTCCATTTGCAGCGGCTTCCGCCAGCGCCTCGGCCTGGGCAATCAACCCGCGCCGCGCCTGTTCATCCCATCCGGCGGCATCGGCGGCCTCATGCCATGCTCCAATCAGCTCGGCATGGGGCACGGCCTCTTTGGCCAGCCGTGTATCCAGCGCAGCGATCTGCTTCTCGGCGGCGCTGGCCTCGGCCCGGCTTTTGCCCCGCTCGGCCAGCCGGGCCTCAATCGCCGCACTGCGCTGGCTGAACGCCTCCAGGGTTTCTTCGTCAATACCGGCAATCTCGAAGGTCGAATCCTTGCCGCGCTCAATCTCATAGCCAAGGCGCTGCACCTCGGCGGCCAGCTCCTGGCGAAAAACGGCGCCCATCTGCTTTTGCATCTGATAGAAGGCGCGCGGCTCCAAGCTGCGCCATTGCCCGGCCTCGTCCCGGGTCATGTTGAGAATGACATTATGGGTATGAAGCTGCGGATCGAGTGCGCGGCTGGTGCCATGCCGGAAAGAAGCGATGACCAGATTGCCCGTTGCTTCCCGCCGGATGCTGCCATTCTCCCGGATGCGGGTAGCGGTAAAATGCTGCTCCGCCAGCCCCAGCGCGGTTTTCACCGCCCGCTCATGCGCGGCGATGAGGCGGCGGTCCCCTGCCACCTCGGCCATGATCGACACGGATTTGGGCGCGCTGAAAGTAACATCCCAGCCGGGCCGGTGCTCCCATTCGCCGTCGCGCATCGTGCCCAAGCTTTGCCCGGAGACATGCCCCTCCAGCAGCCGGGCGAACTGCTCGCGGTCAACGGCCCCGGCCAGGTTCAGCGCCTGCGCGCCTTGGCCCAGCCATTCCGAGGGGGCGATACCGCCTTCGGCATAATAATCATCGGCCTCGTAATAGCTGGCGGCCTGCCCGGCACTGGTCAGGGCGGAGATTGTCGCTACCATCACACTGGCCCAGGCCCAAGAATTGTACCCTGGATGGGGGCATCGGCAGTTTTGGCGTTCTGAGCCTCTTGGGCCTCCTGCAATCCGCCCCAAAGCGTTTCCGCAACATCGGCGGGGATGAAGTCAGGCTGCCGGGCAGGGCCGCGCGCGATAATATGGTCATTCGTCAGCTTGATCCGCGCCACCGGCAAGCCATCGGGCAACAACAGATAGCCGGTATATTTCGGCAGGCGCAGATCGCTTTCCAGAACAGCGGCGCGTAATTCGCGCATCGTGCTCAAGGTTCGCTGCGGTTTGTCCGTTTTGGGGTCGAACATCTCGGCCAGGGTGGGGATTTCCACCTCGACGCTGCCAATGGTTGCGGCTGCCCACTCCCGGCTGGCATGGTCGCTCATTTGCAAAAACAGTTTGGTGTTACAGCAGCCCAATAGAGCCTCGGCTCCATCGGAGCCGTAATGTCCGCGCATCTGGCCGATGGTCTGGAAGGACAAGATGGCACAAGCGCCGAATTTGCGGCCCTGCGGCAACAGTCGCTCCATGTTCGAAACTTTTGGGAGGTCTGCCAGTTCGTCGAGCAGGAACCATACCCTGCGGGTTGGACTGGCGGACAAGCCCAGCATGGCACTGGCCGCGCATTCCAGCCACAGCGCCATCAAGGGCTTCATGGCCTCGAAATAATCTTCCTTCCTGGGCACGAATATCCAAGGCTTGCAGCCTTTGTGGTGGTCGATACCCTTGAAGAACTGGGAAATCGAAAAGGCTGTTTCACCGTCGCGAGGTGCCTTGCGCAGAAACATGAGCAGATTGACCGCCTTGACCAACATAAACAGCACGCTGGCGGTGGCGCGGTCGGCATCCTTCTCGAAGGTGCGAGCAGATGACGTGTTGGCCAACACGCGTTTCAGCTCCTGGCGCGGCATCGATTGCAGTGCATTTAACAAGGCTTGCAGGGTACCTTGCCCTTCGCTCCAGAGGGTTCGTATCGAGTTCGCAACAAGGGTGCGGCTGGCTTCGAGCCAAATATCCCGTTCCTCATCTCCTGTCTCATTAATGAGATAATGTGCCACGCGGTCAGCGTCGGCCGGGTGGATGATCTCGGCGAAGGGACTCCAAAATGCCCCACGCTGATCGAACGGGTTCAAAATGATGTCACCACGCGCCGGATCATAGTAATTTGCAACGAATTCGCCGCTGGTATCGTAGACCAAAGCTGCCTCGCCCCGTGCCTCTATGACATCGAGCTGAAGTCGGAGCAGCGTTGTTTTGCCGCCGCCGGTTGTGCCGATCAAAGCGACGTGCCGGGTTTCCAATCCACTTGGCAGGGTGACGTCGCCAAATTGCAGACGGGGTTCATCGTTTTCTTCGGCAGTCATGTCGGCCAGGGTTGCCTCACTGACAACGCGCGTGCCTCGCATAACCCGATCCGCCAGGCGCTCCTCTTGCTTGCGCCGCCGCTGGTCAGACGTCAGCCAGAGGCCAACCATTCCCCAGGCAAAGCCCAATCCGCCGCCCAGCGCGAGGGTTCGGGCAAAACTTACCGCTTCCTGGCGCAATGGCTGGAACCTTGCCCATTGTTTGACCCCAGTGCGGGCGGTTTGGCCGTGCCAGGTTATCGTCATCTCCGGGTCAGACGCTAAATCTGACAGGAGAAAACTACTGAAGGCGGCTATGCCATATTCAGCATCAACCTGTATTTTCGGCGGACTAGTCATCACCGCTCCAAAGGCCAATGCGCCGATCAGCGCGCTGCCCACCAGTACGCGGGCATTAAAACGGAACTGAACTTGACCATCGGCGCGGTCACGCGCCCGCAGGGCGGCGACATGCGCCCTGTTGCTGCTGTCTTTGGACATCACGAGTCTCCCGCGAGTTTTAACTGCCGATTGAACGCCGCGTTTATGTCGCTGGTGATAGTCGTTTCATCAGCACGGGGACCTGCCACGATACGGGCATAAGCGTATGCGGCCGTGGAGACATACAGGCTTCGCTCTACCAAACGCTCAACATGGGCAAGCCGTGCGGCCAATACCCCGATCTCTTGAGCGATCTCGGCGGCGAATCGAGGTGCCGTCTGTTCGTCGGAGAGCTCACTCAGCCCCGACCGTACACATTTTTGTAAAAGGGCGTACGGAGAAACTTGGAGGCGCTGAGACTCATGTCTCAGAGCTTTATCCAGCGCCAAGGGAAGGCGCACGGAGTGCTGAACAAACTTCACAGCCCGTCCTCCCCGCGCATCCGGCGCGCATCCTCAGCCAGCCCATGCATGGAGCGAGGTATGAAACACGCGCCACACGCGCACCCGAATCGCACCCGCGAAAAACCGCACAGCTCAGCCGCAGGCCAGTGCGTGGGGTGTGTTCCTCTTTCCTTGCCTCGATGCGCAGCATCGGGGCTCTCATCGAGGCAAAAGTGCCGGGGCTTATGCATCTGCCGCCCCCCGATACTGATGTTGAGGCGTAATCTTCCAACGGCCGCACATGGTCTCATCAGCCCATTGCCGGATGGTCGTTTCGATGGCTACCTTGATGCGGTTATCGAGGTCGTGGGCTTCGTCAGGCGAGAGGTGTGCGGTCAGGCCTGGCGTCTCGACCAAGCCACCCGCCGGGCGGTAGCCTCTTTCATCTGAGGTTGAAGGGCCGTCGACGCGGCAGAGTGAGGCCGTTCCCAGATAAACATTGAGGGTCGGCGCGTCCCAGCGATGCCACAACGCCACGGCGCAGCGATAGGTTTCGCCAGCCCTATCTGGCCGGATCAGCATCTCAATGACTGGCTTGACGCACTCGGCAATGCGGGGCGTCGTCTGCACGGTGAGGATTGTAACCTCCCTGGCGAAGAGTCGGGGGCGCAAGCTGACGGCGATATTGTGTAAGATGGACACAAAAATATCCTTTCCGCGCGCAAGCGCGCGAATGCGTGGAGATCGATTTGTTGGGGGGGGGAGGTCCGACGCCCCCGATGCTAGGGGGTATCGGACACCGCAGATTAGCCTTTCGTGCCGGGGCGGAAGGCTTGAACACCCGAGGCCCTACGGGCCTCAATCCATTCTTCTACCTCGGCTAGATCCCAGGCAACGTTTCGGCAGGTGAGTACGATGCGGCGAGGAAATTGGCCTCGTTGTTCCATGTTAAAAATCGTGCGCTCGGCCAGCGGGATCATCGCCTTGAGCTTCTTACGGTTGATGAGGGCCTTATTCGTTGACCTAGTCTCCATACTGGGTTTCCTTTGATATCAATCAAGTGCCTGATGATACCGTCGAGTGCCAATAGAAACTTTGAAAATAGTTAGAATTTAGTTGTCGTCCAAGTTATAGTCGGGCCATGAAAAAGCCTCGGATAGCGCAAACCGCATTTGATCCATATCTCGAACGGTTGGTTGTGGACTTCGATCCGAACTCGGATCGCATCCGAGCCAAGCTCGATAACGCTTATACTTGTAATTTTTGCGAACTCTGCTGGCGCCCCACCGAGTATTCGAGAACTTTGGACATGCTAATGGTCGTAAAGCGCCTACAAAGAGGAAACGCGAAATCCGTGCCTCCCCCAGATGCCTTGAGCGCCGCCGCTCAGAAACTGGTCGATGCGTTAGTGGCGCGCTATGAACAAGCATGTAAAGGCGAGTTTGGTCCGTATGAGGCCGGCCGCATGCTGAATAGACACTGCGAAATCATTGAAATGCGCGGTGATTTTTCAGTAGATAGCTTCCGAGATCATGTCCAGGAGAGGATGCTTGTTACGGAATGGGCTAGGCGTGGTGAATTGGTCAGGCCCACTAGACTGCCGCGCCAACCCGACGGGGCCGCAAAGCCAAGTAAGCTATATTGCGAAAAACATAATCCTAGACGCAGCGAAGAAGCTCGCCGAGCATATCAGCGGGATAGAAGATTTGCAGCAGAGTATGAGGCGCTAATTAAACAAGTCTGGAGGCGAGGTATTAACACCGCCACTCTTCCTACATGGGACATTAAAGCCCACGCTTATGTTAGGAAAGAAGCCTATGACCAGCTCCAAAAGTTCAAATCTCCAACTAAAATGATAGATGACATGCTCGCCAACGCAACCATGAACCAAGCTGAAATAGCGCGCCAACTTGGCGTATCACGACAAGCAGTTTCCGCTGCCTTCAAGCGGCGAGCGCAGAAGCTCATTAAATGCTAGCGGCTTACCGTTTGCGCGTCCATTCATCAATCATGTCTGCCCAGTCTTGCAGCATCGCCGTCCGCTGCTCGCGGTACTCGGCCTTGTTATAGACAGCCCTCACGCCCTGCTGTTCGTGCGCAAGGCATTTCTCGATCCAGTCGGTGTTATAGCCCGCTTCATGTAGCAGCGTGCTGGCTGTGCGCCGCAGATCATGCGGCCCGAATTTGGCAAGGGGCTTTCCCTCTTTCTGAGCCAGCCGGTATGTCAACGTCAGCACTTGGTTGAGCGTGGCGTTGCTCATGGGCAGGTCTGAGTCGTAGCGCGACGGCAGCACATAGGCAGAACCACCCGCGAAGGTTTTGAGGGCAATAAAAATATCCAACGCCTGCCGAGGCAAGAACACCAAATGAGGATTGCGCCGCTTCATCCGCTCCTTCGGAATCGTCCAAAGCGCCGCGCTGAAATTGATCTCGCTCCACGTCGCGTTGGTCAGTTCACTCTTACGCACCAAGGTCAGCAACAGCAGCTTAGCCGCTGCCCGAATGGAGGGTGTCGTGCCGATACGCTCGATATATTGGTACATCAGGCCGATTTCATCCGGGGTCAGTGCCCGGTCGCGTGGCTCGAATTTGGCGATGCTTGTCGGACGTACCAGTTCCGCCGGGTTTTCGACCTTCTGGCCGCGCTCAATGGCCCAGCGGTAAACCTGAAACATCACCTCGCGGGCATGTACTGCGGTTGCAGGGGCACCACGCGCCACGATGGCATCGGTTACGGCACGCAAATCCTCGTGGGTAATCTCCGCCAGCTTCTGATTCCTGAATTTCGGCTTCAATTCGCGCTCGAACACTAAGCGGCGCATGTCGCGGGTCGAGTCGGCCATCTGGTAGCCGCGCAGCCATTTTTCCGCCCAGGCACCGAATGTCTCCGCGTCCTTCAGGCGCGTCTTGTCCCGCGCCTTCTCTTTGGCCGGAGATTTTCCGGCGGTAATCATCTTCTTGGCCTCCCCCAACCGCTCACGGGCTTCTGCGAGGGTTATGCCGCCAACGCCGTAGCGGCCGAACGTGATCGTCTCCTGCCTGCCATGGATCGCATAGTTGTAGCGGAACGAGATGGCCCCCGACGGCGTGACGGCTACGTAGAGCCCGTCCCGGTCGTTCTCCTTATACAGCTTACCCTGCGGTTTGAGATTACGCAGCTTGGTATCGGTCAGCACGGCTTATCCCCCTCTTTTGGCCTAAATACCATGATCTGATCACCCGCCTTTTCGTCGATAAAACTCAATTAAATCATAATATTAACTGCTTCCGATACCATGAATACCTGCGGCAGCTCTCATGGTATTGAAGGCATTCATGGTATCCAAAGCCGTTGATACCACCGATTATGCCATAAAAAAACAGTGCTTGGCGCTGCCAGCGGTTGCTAGACGATGCCAGGGTTAGACACAAAAAAGCCCCTTTTTACAGGGGCTTATCCTTAGTTTTTTGCCGGTTAGTACCAGCCTATGCCAGACGTGGGATCATTCCCACTCGATGGTGCCGGGGGGTTTGCTCGTGATGTCGTAGGTCACGCGGTTGATGCCACGCACTTCGTTCACAATTCGGCCTGCAACGCGGGTAAGGAAGGCGATATCGTATGGATAGACATCGGCGGTCATGCCGTCCGTGCTGGTCACGGCGCGCAGGGCGCACACCTGGTCGTAGGTGCGGCCATCGCCCATCACCCCCACGGATTTCACCGGCAGCAGCACGGCGAAAGCCTGCCAGATGGCGTCATAAAGCCCGGCGGCGCGGATTTCTTCCAGATAAATCGCATCGGCCTTCTGTAACACCGCCACGGCTTCGCGCGTGACCTCGCCCAGCACGCGGATAGCAAGGCCGGGGCCGGGAAAGGGGTGGCGGCCGACGATGGTTTCAGGCAGGCCCAGCTCCCGGCCCAGTTCCCGCACCTCATCTTTGAACAATTCCCGTAAGGGCTCGACCAGTTTGAGCTTCATGTAATCCGGCAGGCCGCCGACATTGTGATGGGATTTGATAGTGACGGACGGCCCGCCAAGCGCGGAGACTGATTCGATCACGTCGGGGTACAGCGTACCCTGGGCCAGGAATTCGGCGCCGCCGAGTCTGGTGGCTTCTTCATCGAACACATCAATGAACAGCTTGCCGATAATCTTGCGCTTGCGCTCTGGGTCGGTGACGCCCTTCAGTTCGCCAAGAAAGAGGTCCGAGGCGTCGCGGTGGACCAGCTTAATGTTAAAACGGTCGCGGAATACCTTCACCACCTCATCCGCCTCGCCGGCGCGGAGCAGCCCGTGATCCACGAAGATGCAGGTAAGCTGGTCGCCGATGGCCTCGTGGATGAGGGCTGCGGCCACGGAGGAATCAACACCACCGGAGAGCCCGCAGATGACGCGGCCCGAACCCACCTGGGCGCGGATTTTCTCGATCTCAGCGTGGCGGAAACTCGCCATCGTCCAATCGCCGGTCAGCCCGCAGACCTTGTGGGTGAAGTTTTTGAGCAGCTGGGCGCCATGCGGGGTGTGAACCACCTCCGGATGGAACATCATGCCGTAATATTTGCGCTCATCATTGGCGATGAGGGCGTAGGGCGCGCCCTCAGACACCGCGACGGTCTTGAAGCCTGGGGGCGGGGCGGAGATGTGGTCGCCATGAGACATCCAGACTTGCTCGCGCGCGCCAACGCTCCAAGTACCTTCGAACAACTCGCAATCGGCCACCACATCCACATGGGCGCGGCCGAATTCGCGGATCTCAGCGCCCTTGGCCTCACCGCCCAATTGCACGCACATGCACATCTGGCCGTAGCAGATGCCCAGCACCGGCAGGCCTGATTCGAACACCCAGTCCGGCGCGCGCGGGCTGCCTTCATCGGCAACACTGGCTGGGCCGCCGGAGAGGATGATGCCAGCAGCGCCAAAGTCGCGCATCCGCTGCACATCCGCGTTAAAGGGAAGAATTTCGCAATAAACCCCGCTTTCGCGCACGCGGCGGGCGATCAGCTGGGTCACCTGGCTGCCGAAATCCAGGATCAGAATTTTTTGCTGGTTCATGCGCCCAACTAGAGCGGAGGGGCCGTTTTGGCAACATAGGCGGGAGGCAGTTCAGGCATTTACGTCGAGCAGGGTCTCGATCGGGTCCCAGGCGAAGGCGATCTGCGGAATATCCTCACCGCCGACCCGGGTGCTGCCGCTGGCGATCTGTTTGCCGCCCAGATGCTGATAGAAATAGCGTGAGGGGTTTTCGCTGAGCACCCAGGCAAAGGCAGAGCGGCAGCCGAGCTGGGTGAGATGCTTGGCCGAGGCGCGCAGCAACTGGCCGCCCAGCCCCCGGTCCCGGTAATCGTCCAGTACATAGAGTGTTTCCACTTCGCCTTCGCCCAACCGCCCCTCATGGCAGCGCACGGCGGAGGAAAAGCCAATAATGGGCGGGGCGCCGTGCTCGCCATAGCTAGCGGCCACATGCAGAGCCAAACCAAGCCGGATGCCATGCTCATAATAATTGGCGAGGCGGGAAATTGAGAGGTCGGCCAGGTAATCGTCCGGCAGCACATTGGCATAGGCGCTGCGCCAGGTTGCGACGTGAACGGCGGCGATGCCGCTCGCGTCTGACAATCTGGCACGGCGGATGGAGATCAACGAGCGCGCACCATCACGGCGGCGAAGAAGCCGTCCGTGCCATGTTGGGCGGGGGAAAGACGCAGATTCGGGCTCCCGCGCAGCGCCTCTGGCGCTTCCAGGGGCAGGGGGGTGAATTCAGGGTGACGAGCCATGAACGCCTCCGTCTGAGCCTCGTTTTCATCTTGCAGCACGGAGCAGGTGGCGTAAACCAGCTTTCCCCCCGGCTTCACCAATTTTTGTGCGCGGTCGAGAATCTCAGCCTGCTTGATGGTCAGCTCGGCAAGGTCCTGTTCGGTCAGGCGCAGGCGAGCATCCGGGTTGCGGCGCCAGGTGCCGGTGCCGGTGCAAGGTGCATCCACCAGCACGCGATCGAATTTCTTTTCCTGGCGCTTCACCCATTTATCGCCTGGTTCCAGCAGATGGCGCTCGGCATTGTGCACCCCGGCGCGGCGCAGGCGCTTGATGGCACCTTCAAGGCGCGGCTCGGACACATCGCAGGCGACGATATGGCCTTTGTTGCCCATGCCCATGGCGATGGCGAGCGTCTTGCCACCCGCTCCGGCACAGAAATCCGCCACGCGCATACCGGGCTGGGCGTCCAGCGCCAGCGCAATAAGCTGGCTTCCTTCATCCTGGATCTCCACCAGCCCCTCCTGAAAGGCCTTGCCGGTGGTGATGGATTGGCGGTTTTTCAGCCGCAGCCCCCAGGGCGAATAAGCTGTTGGCTCGGCCGTGAGGCGTTCGGCGGCCAAGGCGCGCAGGGCGTCCTCCCGGGTGCCTTTCAGCAGGTTCACTCGCAGGTCCAAAGGCGCCGGCTCGTTCATGGCCTTCATCTCGGCGGCGAGCGTGGCGCCGAACTGGGCGCGCAGCTTGGGCAGAATCCAGTCTGGGATTTCGAATTTTACCGCTTCTGGCATGTCCGGATGTTGCAGCGTGCGGGTAGAAAGCTTTTCCAGCAGCGCAAATTCCTCGGGCGCCAGTGGTGGTGGGCCGTACCGGCCAGACAGAAAGGCGGCGGCGATTTTGTTGGGCGTCTGGCCGGTAAACAACGCCTGCGCGGCCAGCAGCAAACGCGGGGTTTGTGGCGCGCGGTGATAATCCAGCCACCAGCCAAGGTGGCGCCGGGTGCGCAATACGCCCCAGACCAGGCTGGAGATAGCCCGCCTGTCTCCACCGCCGATAAAACGGCGAGTGCGGAGGAAATGGTTGGCCACCGCATCCGCGGGGCGTGGATCGGCTTCGATCAGGCCAAGGAGGTCGATGGCGGCGGCGAGTTGTCCGGCGGGTGTCATGGCGAACCCGTCGCGGATGGCGGGCGAGGCGTCAAGGGCTGGGCGTAAAAGCAATGGCGCCCCCGGCAGGAGGAGAGTGGTG
>JAGXAE010000219.1 GCA_018971725.1 Pseudomonadota bacterium
CCATGCCGCCTTGATGATCGGCCCGAATAGTCCAATATCCCGTGCGTCGAACTCGCCGCGATCTTGGCGTTTGAAGCCTGAATACCGCCCTTAATGCGGAACCCTGCCAAGGGCCCCGCCCCATGGAAAACAGGAGCCAAGATGTCCCAAGCCCCAGACCTCGACCAGCTGGCCATCAACACCATTCGCATGCTCGCGGCCGATGCCGTGCAGAAGGCACATTCCGGCCATCCCGGCACGCCGATGGGTGCGGCCCCGACTGCCTATGCGCTGTGGCAGCGTTATCTGCGCTACGACCCGGCGGCGCCGGAATGGATGAACCGGGACCGGTTCGTGCTCTCTGTCGGGCATGCCTCGATGCTGCTTTACGCGCTGCTGCACCTTACCGGCGTGAAAGGCAGCCCGGAGGTGTATGGCGGGGCTGACCGCCCGGCGGTGACGCTGGATGACATCAAGCAGTTCCGCCAGGAGGGCAGCCGCTGCCCTGGCCACCCTGAATACCGCCATACCTCCGGCGTGGAAGCCACCACCGGACCGCTGGGCCAGGGGGTGGGCGACAGCGTGGGCATGGCGATTGCGGGAAAATGGCTGGCCGCCACCTATAACCGGCCGGATTTCACGCTGTTCGACTATAATGTTTACGCGCTGTGCGGCGATGGCGACATGATGGAGGGCATCGCCAGCGAGGCGGCCTCGCTGGCCGGGCATCTCGAGCTGTCCAATCTGTGCTGGATTTATGACAGCAACCGCGTCACCATCGAGGGCCATACCGATATCGCCTATTCCGAGGATGTGGCCGCACGGTTTCTGGCCTATGGCTGGAACGTCACCACCGTGGCGGACGCCAACGATCTGACGCTGCTGGACCGCGCCTACCGGAATTTTCTGAAAACCACGGACAAGCCGACGCTGATTTTGGTGCATAGCCAGATCGGCTATGGCGCGCCCAATTTGCAAGGCAGCCCGAAGGCGCATGGCGAGCCGCTGGGCGAGGCGGAGTTGCGGGGCGCGAAGGAGTTTTTCGGCTTCGCCCCGGATGAGAGCTTTGTGGTGCCGCCGGAAGTGCCGGCGCATTTCGCCGCCGGGCTGGGCGCGCGCGGGGTGGAGGCGCATGCGGCCTGGGACAGGCTGCTTGCCGGTTACCGCGAGGCGTATCCGGATCTGGCCTGGCAGGTGGAGGCGATTCACGCGGGCACGCTGCCGGAGGGCTGGGAAGATAGCCTGCTCAGTTTTCCGGCCGACGCAAAAGGCATGGCCACGCGCGATGCCTCGGGCAAGGTGCTGAACGCGCTGGCGCAGCGCATTCCCTGGCTGCTTGGCGGCGCGGCGGATCTTTCCCCCAGCACCAAGACCAACCTCACTTTCGAGGGGGCGGGCAGTTTTGAGGCGCCGGGCTTGGCGGGCAATTATCTTGGCCGCAACTTCCATTTCGGTATTCGTGAGCACGCCATGGTGGCCGCCGTGAACGGCATGGCGCTGAGCGGGCTGCGGGCCTATGCCGCTGGCTTTCTGATCTTCACCGATTACGCGCGCGGCGCCATCCGCCTTTCGGCCTTGATGGAGTTGCCGGTTGTGCATGTGTGGACTCATGATTCGATCGGCGTGGGCGAGGATGGCCCCACCCACCAGCCTATTGAGCAATTGCTCTCGCTGCGCGCCATTCCTGGCATGGTGGTGTTGCGCCCGGCGGACGCGAATGAGGTGAGCGAAGCCTGGCGGGTGGTGATGAACCTGAAAAACCGCCCGGCGGCGATCGTGTGCTCCCGCCAGCCGCTACCGACCATCGACCGCGATCAATTCGCGGCGGCTTCGCTGCTGGCCAGGGGGGCCTATGTTCTGGCGGACCCGGCTGATGGCAAGCCGTCCGTGATTTTGATCGGCACGGGCAGCGAGGTGCATTTATGCATGGCCGCGCGCGAGCGGCTGGTGGGCGAGGGCATCGCGGCGCGGGTGGTTTCCATGCCGTCCTGGGAATTGTTCGAGGCGCAGGATCAAGCTTATCAAGACAGTGTACTGCCGCCCGAAATCACCGCCAGGGTGGCGGTGGAGGCGGCCTCGCCGCTGGGCTGGGACCGTTACGCGGGCCGGCGCGGCATTGTGCTGGGCATGCACAGCTTCGGCCTTTCCGCGCCGATTGCGGTGACGGCGGCGCATTTCGGTTTCACCGCCGAACGCGTGGCCGAGGCGGCAAAGCAGGCCATGGCGGCCGTATAAGCAGCGCCGGTTTGGCGCGGGATGAAAGAGCAAGGAGCGAGACGTATGCAACTGGGAATGATCGGGCTGGGCCGGATGGGCGGCAATATGGTGACGCGGCTGAGCAGGGCGGGCCATGAGTGCCTAGTTTATGACACGCACCAGGAAGCAGTGGACGCGCAGGCCAAGAACGGTGTCAAAGGCACCACCGATCTGAAGGAATTCGTGAAGCAACTGAGCAAGCCCCGGCTGGTCTGGTTGATGGTGCCCGCCGGGGCTGTGGATGCGGTGCTGGAGACACTGGTGCCCTTGCTGGAGGCCGGTGACATCGTGGTGGATGGCGGCAATTCCTATTACCACGACGATATCCGCCGCGCCCGCGAGCTGAAGGCAAAGGGGCTGCATTATGTCGATGTCGGCGTGAGCGGCGG
>JAGXAE010000047.1 GCA_018971725.1 Pseudomonadota bacterium
GGGTCTGGCATGTCCAAATCCGGCTGTGGGGCGGGTGACAGCGGCGGGAAAACGCAGTAGGGGAGCCGCCAGTATTTTTTCAAAGATCAATCAGGGACCACAGCCAATGCGCGTTTACTACGACCGGGATGCCGACGTTAACCTCATCAAGAGCAAGAAGGTCGCCATTATCGGTTATGGCAGCCAGGGCCACGCGCATGCGCTGAACCTGAAGGATTCCGGCGTGAAGGAGCTGGCGATCGGCCTGCGCCCGGGCTCCACCGCCGCGGCCAAGGCCGAAGGCGCGGGCTTGAAGGTGATGACCCCCGCCGAGGCCGCCAAATGGGCCGATGTGGTGATGGTGCTGACCCCGGATGAGGGCCAGGCCGATTTGTACTACAAGGATCTTGCCGCCAATCTGCGCGAGGGCGCGGCCCTGGCCTTCGCCCATGGCCTGAACGTGCATTTCAACCTGATCGAGCCGCGCGCCGATATCGACGTGTTCATGGTCGCCCCGAAGGGCCCTGGCCATACCGTGCGCGGCGAGTATCTGAAGGGCGGCGGCGTGCCGACGCTGGTGGCCGTGGCACAGAACGCCACCGGCAATGCGTTTGAGATCGCGCTGTCCTATGCGTCCGCCAATGGCGGTGGCAAGGCCGGGATCATCGAGACCACGTTTAAGGAAGAATGCGAGACCGATTTGTTCGGCGAGCAGGCCGTGCTGTGCGGCGGTCTGGTCGAGCTGATCAAGGCCGGGTTCGAGACGCTGGTGGAGGGTGGTTATGCGCCGGAGATGGCATATTTCGAGTGCCTGCATGAGGTGAAGCTGATCGTCGACCTGATTTATGAGGGCGGCATCGCCAACATGAACTACTCCATCTCCAACACCGCCGAGTATGGCGAGTATGTCACCGGCCCGCGCATCATCACACCGGAGACCAAGGCCGAGATGAAGAAGGTGCTGGAAGACATCCAGACCGGCCGCTTCACTCGCGACTGGATGCTGGAAAACCGCGTGCATCAGGCCAGCTTCAAGGCCGTGCGTGCCCGCAATGCCGCCCACCCGATCGAGGAAGTGGGTGCCAAGCTGCGCGGCATGATGCCTTGGATTTCCAAGGGCGCGCTGGTCGACAAGGCGAAGAACTAATTACGGTTCATCTGATCAAACTGGCGGTGGGCGCGAAAGATGTTTCGCATCTCGCGGCCTGGCAGAAGAAAAGGGCGGCAGAGATGCCGCCCTTGCGTCATTTTACCCGCAATTTTCCCAAGTGCGCGGCGGAGCTGGCCGATGGCGGTTCGCTCTATTGGGTGGTTGGCGGGGTAATTTTAGTGCGCCAGCGCATTCTGGATGTGCGGCAGGACCAGGAGCCGGACGGCACGCCCTGCACCGCTCTGGTTCTGGACCCCACCCTGGTGCGGGTGGAAGGACGGGCGATGCGCGCCTTTCAGGGCTGGCGCTATCTGGACCCCAAGGATGCGCCGGCTGATTTGGATAATCAGGCGGGCGGCGCCGTGGAGATGCCGGAGAGCATGCGCCGGGAGCTGGCGGCGTTGGGTCTGCTCTGAGAATTTTGCGTAGCGCCGCGCTCATGCTAGTTGCGCCCCCAACATAGGAGATACGATTCATGGCGGTAAACGCCTTCATCTTCCCCGGCCAGGGTAGCCAGGTTGTTGGCATGGGGCGGGATTTCGCCGCTTCCTTCGCTCCCGCGCGGGAGGTGTTCGAGGAAGTGGATGAGGTTCTGAAGCAAAAACTCTCGAAACTGATGTTCGAGGGCCCGGCGGACGAACTGACCCTGACCGAAAACGCCCAGCCGGCGTTGATGGCTGTTTCCCTCGCCGTGCTGCGGGTGTTGCAGGTTGAGGGCGGTGTGAGCCTTAAGGAAAAAATCGCGCTGGCGGCTGGGCATAGCCTGGGCGAGTACAGCGCGCTGGCGGCGGTGGATGCATTTTCCATCGCCGACACGGCGCGGCTGCTGAAGCTGCGCGGCCAGGCCATGCAAAAGGCCGTGGCCCCTGGGCTGGGCGCGATGGCAGCGCTTTTGGGCGTGGAGCTGGATATGGCCCGCGAGATTTGCGCCGAGGCCGAGGAAGGGCCGAACGGGCGCGAGACGGTTTCCTGCGCGAATGATAATGGCGGCGGCCAGGTGGTGATTTCCGGCCATAAGGCGGCGGTGGAGCGCGCGATTGAAATTGCCAAGGGCAAGGGCGTGAAGCGCGCCATGCTGTTGCCGGTTTCCGCCCCCTTCCATTGCGCCCTGATGGCCCCGGCGGCGGATGCGATGGCCGAAGCCTTCGCCAATACGCCCCCGCATGGGCCTATCGTGCCGATCATCGCCAATGTGACCGCCGCCAAGGTAACGGAACCGGCTGAAATCCGCGATCTGCTCGTGCAACAGGTGACCGCCACCGTGCGCTGGCGCGAAAGCGTGGAGGAGATGGTGAAGCTGGGTGTGACCAATTTCTATGAAATCGGCTCCGGCAAGGTTCTCTCTGGCTTGGTGAAGCGCATCGCGCCGGACGCCGCCGCCACCCCGGTGGGCAGCCCCGCCGATATCGAAGCCGTGTTGAAGGTTCTGTAAATGTTTGATCTGACCAGTAAAACCGCACTCGTGACCGGCGCCTCCGGCGGTATTGGCGCGGAGATCGCCCGGGCGCTGCACGCCCAGGGCGCTGTTGTGGCGCTCTCCGGCACCAGGCGCGCGGCGCTGGATGCCCTGGCCGCGGAACTGGGCGAACGCGTGCATGTGCTCCCCGCCGATCTATCCCAACCCGACGAAGCCGCGCGGCTGATCGCCGATGCCGAGGCCGCGCTGGGCAAGGTGGATATACTGGTGAACAATGCTGGGCTGACCAAGGACGGGCTGGTGCTGCGCATGAGCGACGCGGATTGGGAGAAGGTGATCAATGTAGATCTCGCCGCCCCCTTCCGCCTCTCCCGCGCCGCGCTGAAATTCATGCTCCGCCGCCGGGCTGGGCGCGTCATCAATATCGGCTCCATCGTCGGCACCACCGGCAATCCGGGCCAGGCGAATTACTGCTCGGCCAAGGCGGGGCTGATCGGCCTCACCAAGTCTTTGGCGCAGGAAGTCGCCTCGCGCGGCATTACCGTGAATCTGGTGGCGCCGGGCTTTATCGAGACGCCGATGACCGACGCGCTGCCAGAGGCGCAGCGGGCCGAACTGGCGGGGCAAATCCCGCTCGGCCGCCTGGGTGCACCTAAGGATATAGCGGCTTCGGTGGTCTATCTGGCCTCCGATGAGGCGGGCTGGGTGACCGGTGCGACCCTGCATGTGAATGGCGGCATGGCGATGGTCTGATCCCCCCGCTTGGCGGCACAGGAAAAACCATGCTAAGCGCCGCCAAGTCTGACGTATTAACCAAATTGAACCCGGTTCTGACGTGAAATGCGGTGCCGGGGATGAGCCAAACCAGCAGGAAAGTGACATTCGATGAGCGAAATCGCCGACAAGGTTAAGAAGATTGTTGTCGAGCATCTTGGCGTGGACGAAGCCAAGGTGACCCCGGAAGCCTCCTTCATCGACGATCTGGGCGCTGACTCGCTGGACACCGTTGAACTGGTGATGGCCTTCGAGGAAGCCTTCGGCGTGGAAATCCCTGAGGACGCGGCCGAGAAGATCACCACCGTGAAGGATGCGATCGACTATATCGAGAAGCAGAAGGCCGAATAAGGTCCGTTTGCCTAAGATCTGAGAGCCGTCCAAGGAGTCCGCATGCGCCGTGTTGTCGTTACAGGTATGGGAATTGCCTGCCCGCTAGGGGTGGGGGTCGAACATGTCTGGAAAAGGCTGATCAACGGAGAATCCGGGATCACAGCCATACAATCCTTCGACACCACGGAGCTTTCCGCGAAAATCGCTGGGCAGGTTCCGGCGGGGACCGCCGCGGAAGGCGGGCTGGACCTCGCGGAGTGGATTCCGGTTAAGGAACTGAAGAAGATGGACCGCTTCATCCATCTCGGCATGGTGGCGGCCGGCCAGGCGATGGCCGATTCCGGCTTCGTGCCGGAGACGGAGGAAGAAAAATGCGCCGCTGGGGTGATGATCGGCTCCGGCATTGGCGGCTTGCAAACCATCTACGAGACCTCGGTGATGGTGCATGAGGGCCGGGCCAAGCGCGTTTCGCCCTTCTTCATCCCCGCCGCGCTGATCAATCTGATCTCCGGCCAGGTTTCCATCAAATACGGCCTCAAGGGCCCCAACCACTCCGCCGTGACGGCCTGCGCCACCGGTGTGCACGCCATTGGCGATGCGGCGCGGCTGATCGCTTATGGCGATGCGGATGTGATGGTGGCGGGCGGCGCCGAAGCGGCGGTGAACCCGCTCGGCATCGCAGGGTTCTGCGCGTCGCGCGCGCTTTCCACCGCCTTTAACGACCGGCCGACCGAGGGCTCCCGCCCGTGGGACAAGGACCGGGACGGTTTCGTGATGGGCGAGGGTGCCGGCGTGGTGGTGCTTGAGGAATATGAGCACGCCAAGAAGCGCGGCGCGAAGATTTATGCCGAGGTTGGTGGTTACGGCCTCTCCGGCGATGCACACCACATCACCGCGCCCGCCGAGCACCATGACGGCGCGTTCCGCGCCATGAAGGCCGCATTCAAGAATGGTGGGCTTTCACCTGCCGACGTGGATTACATCAACGCGCACGGCACCTCTACGCCGCTGGGCGATGATCTGGAGCTGGAAGCGGTCGAGAACATGTTCGGGGACCACGCGAAGAAGGTCGCGATGTCCTCCACCAAATCCGCGATCGGGCATTTGCTGGGTGCGGCGGGCGCGGTGGAGACGATTTTCTCCATCCTCGCGATCCGCGACAATGTTGCCCCGCCGACGCTGAACCTGCATGAGCCGAGCCGGGAATCGGTGGTGAACCGGGTGCCGCTCACGGCGCAGGAGCGCAAGATCAACGTGGCGCTGTCCAACTCCTTCGGGTTTGGCGGCACCAACGCCTCCATCCTGTTCAAGCGGGCCGCCTGATCCGTTTTGCGTTGGCGCGGCCGGATATTTTTCACACTGCTCGTTTTGTTGGCGGTGATCCATGCCGTGCGGCTGGCAGTTCATGAAACCTGTGACGGGCCGGGCGCGGGCAAGGTTGACGCCACGGTTGTCATCCCGCCCGGGGGCATTGCCGGGGTAGCCGGTACGCTGGCCAAGGCCGGTGTGATTGATTATCCGCTGATGTTCCGCGCCGCCGCCTGGTTCACGCGCGATGCCGGGCCTGTCCGGGCCGGAGAATATCTGTTTCCCGCCCATGCCAGCCTGCATCAGGTTCTGAACATACTGCGCCATGGCGCGGAGGTGCAGCACCAGGCCACGATCCCAGAAGGGCTGACCGGCCAGCAGATTGCCGCGATTATCGATGCGTTGCCCGTTGCCACGGGCCATGTGACGCCGCCGGCGGATGGCAGCGTGCTGCCGCAGACCTATGATTACGTATGGGACACCAACCGGGCCACGATTCTGGCGCGTGGGCAGGCGGCAATGCAGGCGCTGCTGGCGAAGGATTGGGCCGGACGTGAAGCAGGCTTACCCCTCAGCACGCCCCGGCAGGCGCTGATTCTGGCTTCCATCGTGCAGCAGGAGACGCCGCTGAACGGCGATATGCCGTTCATTGCCGCTGTTTATGAGAACCGGCTGAAGGCGGGGATGCGGTTGCAGGCGGACCCGACGGTGATTTTCGCCGCGAGCGGGGGGCGGCAATCTGGCGGTATGAGCATCACCCGTGCGGATTTGCAGCTCGACTCGCCCTACAACACCTATGTGACCGATGGGTTGCCGCCGGGGCCGATTTGCTCACCCGGCGCCGCCGCGCTGGAGGCGGTGCTGCATCCGGCGCAGAGCAACGCGCTCTATTTCGTGGCGACCAGTGATGGCAGCCATCGCTCGGTGTTTACACATGATTTCCAGAAGCAGCTAAGCAATATCCAGCGCTTCCTGGACCCGCAGAAATAGGGGTTTCCTTCAGAATTTGAGAGGGCGCGTTGGCGCCCTGCTCGGGCTATGCGGGCGTGTTAGCTCTTTGGGCCGAAGCCCAGGAAGCCTGCTTGCGGGTTGGGCGTGCCGCTTGCGCCGCCGGGAACGGCCACCTGCGGCGCGGGATGGGCCGGTGCCGCAGCGGGAATGACCGGCTGGGTGGTTTGGTGTGTGGCCGGATTGGCGTTACCCTGGTCTGCCTTGCCGGCAGCGGGCAGTGTCCAGGGCGCGCCCATGGAGCCGCTGAGCCCTTGCGCCGAAAGCTCGTTGCGCGAGCCGAGCAGCAGGAAGGTGATATTATTGCGGTTGAGCGCGATGGAGAGGTCAAGCGGGGTTTCGCCAAACTGATCCTTGGCGGTCAGGTCCGCACCACGGCTTACCGCGTCCTGGGCGGAGGTGTAGTCGTTCCCGTTGATCGCGGTGAACAGTTCTTGCGTCGGGTCTCCGCCAGCGGGTTTCTGTATTTTCGGCCCGGTGGCGAGGGGCGCGACATTGCCAACGCCGGGCAGGCCGGCGGGGGCGATGTCTGGTGTGGTAGCTTTTGGCTGGGGTGCCGGTGAACCGGCAATGCCGCCCATGCTCATACCGGAGCCAGGCTCACCGGAAAGTTGTGCGTGAACCGGCGCCGCAACGGCGCCCAGGGCCAAGCCCAGCGCCAGGGGGAAAGCGAATTTCATGGTCCCGCTCTCTACCGCAAGCGCGGGGGGCCGTCTATGCGTGTTGGCCCATTTGGCTGATTACTTGCCCTTGGCGCGTATTGCCGCCAGCTCGGCCTGGAGCCGCTCAACTTCCGCGCGCAGGCTGAGAATTTCCTCTTGATAATCGTGCGCGCTGTCCTGTCCCGTCCTGGCCTCGGCGCCCTCGCGGTAGAAGGGTGTAAACAGGTGCATCGCGCGTTCCATCATTTCCAGGTTCTTGCGGCCCATATCCTCCATGCCCGGCGGCATGAAGGGGCCAAGGGTTTTGCTCACCGTCTCGCGCATGCTCTCCTGCTGGCGTAGAAAATTCGCCATCGCCTGTTCTAGATATTTCGGCATCATGCCCGGCATGTCGGTTCCGTAAACGCCGATGAGCTGGCGCAGAAAAGTAATCGGCAGCAAGGCGTGGCCCTTGCCCTCCTCCTCGACGATGATCTGCGTGAGCACGCCACGCGTGATGTCGTCTCCGTTCTTGGCGTCATAAACCACAAAGTCGCGGTTGTTGCGGACCATCTCCGCCAGATTGTCGAGCGTGATGTAGCTCGATGTCTCGGTGTTATAGAGCCGGCGGTTGGCGTATTTCTTGACGATGACGGGTTGCGATTTGGGCTTGACCGTTTCACTCATGGATTTTTCTTTCATCCCCGGATCGATGGCGAAAGTGCAGGCGGCACGCTTGTGCTAGTATAGAACCACGAAATTTGTGCGCTGCACAGTGCGCGCATAGGTTGTGGCAGTTTTGGCTGTGTCGGGTTAGGAAGAGCGTGCAGGGCGGCAGGGATTGCATGGCGCATGGACGAGAATTGGGCCAAGGATTTCGTGGCCGTGTGGCAGAGCGAGCTGACCGCGATGGCGGCGGACCGCGAGTTGCGCGAAAACTGGGCTGCGATGCTGAGCCTGTGGGCCCAGGCGGCGGCCGCCGCCGCGGCGTTGCTGCCGCATGACGCCCCGCCCCGAAGCCCCGGCACCGTTGAGCCGCCGCGGGCCGCGCCCGCTGCTGCTGCATCTGGCCCTGGCGTGGATGAGGTCGAGCGGCTCAGTCGCCGGGTCGCTGAACTTGAGCAGCGCCTGGCCGAACTTATTGAACGGCGGGACGGAACCGGACCTGGCCGCGATGGGGAAACTGTTTGAGGAGATTCAGCTTCAAGACCGGGCGCTGATCGCCGGGATTGCGGCTTACCGCCAGGATGGCTATGCGCGCGCGATGCGCGACCCGCCCGCCATCTGGGAGGAAGGTGAAAGCCGGGTGTTGGATTACGGCGGAAGTGGCCCGGCCGTGCTGTTCGTGCCCAGCCTGATCAACCGCGCCTATATCCTGGATTTGATGGAAAACGCCTCGATGCTGCGCTGGTTGAGCGCGCAGGGGTTGCGCCCTTATCTGCTGGATTGGGGCTGGCCGGGCGCGGTGGAGCGGCGGTTTTCGCTGACCGATTACATTGCCGGGCGGTTGGAGCGGGCGCTGGCGGCCTTGCCTGGCCCGGTGATTCTGGCGGGGTATTGCATGGGCGGGCTGCTGGCGCTGGCGGCGGCCCTGCGCGTACCGGAGCGGGTGAAGGCGTTGGCTTTGCTGGCCACGCCATGGGACTTCCACGCCGATGACCCGGAGGCGGCGCGGCGGGTGGCGGAGGTAGTGCCCTTCATGGAAGGGGCGATGCAGTTTTCCGGCACCCTGCCCATCGACGCGTTGAATGCGATGTTCACCATGGTGGACCCCTATGGCGTGGGCGATAAATACCGGGATTTTGCGGGCCAGGACAAAGCCAGCGCCCGGGCGCGGCGGTTTGTGGCGATGGAAGATTGGCTGGCCGATGGCGTGCCGCTGGCCGTGCCGGTGGCGCGGGAGGCGCTGACCCAGTGGTATGGCGCCAATGCCACCGCGCGGGGGGAATGGCGCGTGGCGGGACTGGCGGTGGACCCTGGGTTGCTTGAGATACCCGCCTTTTGCGCGATTCCGGGGAAAGACCGGCTGGTGCCCGCCGCCTCGGCCCGGGCTCTGGCGGCACGGCTGCGGCATGTCACCGTGGTTGAGCCCCGGGCCGGGCATATTGGCATGGTGGCGGGCACCTATGCGGAAACGTCACTTTGGCGGCCTTTCAAGGAATGGGCTTCCAGCATAACGTAGGTTCCAGGACTATGAGACTGCCAAAAGGAACCAGGACTATGGATGATATCGTCATTGTCTCGGCGGCGCGTACCCCCGTCGGTAGTTTTAACGGCTCTTTTAGCGCCACCCCGGCGTTCAGGCTTGGCGAGGTTGCTATCAAGGCGGCCATAGAACGCGCCGGGCTCTCACCTGAGGATATTGACGAAGCCATATTGGGTCAGGTTCTCACCGCCGCGCAGGGCATGAATCCGGCCCGCCAGGCCGCAAGAGCCGCTGGGATACCGGACAGCAAGACCGCTTTTGGCATTAATCAGGTTTGCGGCTCGGGCCTGCGGGCCGTGGCGCTGGCCGCGCAGCAGGTTATGTCTGGCCAGAGCAATATCGTTGTCGCGGGCGGGCAGGAGAGCATGAGCCTCTCGCCGCATGCGCAGCATCTGCGCAGCGGGCAGAAGATGGGCGACCTGAGTTTCGTCGATACGATGCTGAAAGATGGATTGTGGGATGCCTTCCACGGCTACCACATGGGCATTACCGCCGAGAACGTGGCCAAGCAGTGGCAGGTGACCCGCGACGAGCAGGATGCGTTGGCGCTGGCCTCGCAGCAGAAGGCTTCCGCCGCGCAGAAGGCTGGCAAGTTCAAGGATGAGATCGCGCCCGTGACACTTTCCAGCCGCAAGGGCGAGGTGGTGGTGGAGGTCGATGAATATATCCGTCACGATGCTTCCGCCGAAACGATGGCGAAACTGCGCCCTGCTTTCACCAAAGAGGGCACGGTGACCGCCGGCAATGCCTCCGGCATTAATGACGGTGCGGCGGCGCTGGTGGTGATGAGCGCCAAGGAAGCCGCAAGGCGCGGGTTGACGCCGCTGGCCCGCATCGCGAGCTTCGCCACCGCCGGGGTGGACCCTGCGCTGATGGGGGCTGGGCCGATCCCGGCCTCACGCAAGGCGCTGGAACGGGCAGGATGGGCTGCTTCCGATCTCGATCTGGTCGAGGCGAATGAGGCGTTTGCCGCCCAGGCTTGCGCGGTGAACAAGGAGTTGGGGCTGGACCCGGCGAAGGTGAATGTGAATGGCGGGGCCATCGCCATCGGCCACCCGATCGGCGCTTCCGGCGCGCGGGTGCTAACCACCTTGCTGCATGAGATGCAGCGGCGCGATGCCAAGAAGGGGTTGGTGACGCTGTGCATTGGCGGCGGCATGGGTGTAGCCATGTGCCTGGAACACTGACGCACGATTGATAAGGCCCCGGGCCGCTGGCCTGGGGCTGTTTGTGGCGGGAAGGCTGACAGCCCCCGCATGGCCTGAAGACCAAGTGAGGACCCATGGCTGTAAGCAAAATCTCCCCCACTGCTGCTGAGGCTCTGAAGGGCAAGCTGTTCGACGGCATGACCATCATGTCCGGCGGGTTCGGGCTGTGCGGCATCGCGCAGAGCCTGATCGAGGCGATCCGGGATTCGGGCGTGAAGGACCTGACCGTGGTCTCGAACAATGCCGGGATTGATGGCGCCGGGCTGGGAGTGTTGCTGGAGACCCGGCAGATCAAAAAGATGATCTCATCCTATGTGGGTGAGAACGCGACCTTCGCGAAACAATATCTAGCGGGGGAGCTGGAGATCGAGTTCAACCCGCAAGGCACGCTGGCGGAGCGCATTCGCGCCGGCGGGGCGGGGATTCCAGCCTTCTACACCGCCACCGGCTATGGCACGCAGGTGGCCGAGGGCAAGGATGTGCGGGAGTTTAATGGCCGCCATTACATCATGGAACGGGGCCTGTTTGCCGATCTGGCCATCGTGCATGCGTGGAAGGCTGATACTGAGGGCAATCTCGTCTATCGCAAGACGGCGCGGAATTTTAACCCGATCATGGCGACAGCTTCAAAATTCACCGTGGCCGAGGTGGAGGAGATCGTCGAGCCGGGCGAGATCGACCCCGACCATATCGTCACCCCGGGGATTTTCGTGAAGAAGATCGTGAAGCCGGAGCGCATCGAGAAACGCATCGAACAGCGCACATTACGCAAGAAGGGGGGTTGAGCGATGCCCTGGAGCCGCGATGAAATGGCCGCGAAGGCCGCCGCCGAACTGGAAGACGGGTTCTACGTGAATCTCGGGATCGGGATTCCCACGCTGGTCGCCAACCATATTCCCGAGGGCATGACCATCCAGCTGCAATCCGAGAACGGAATGATGGGCACGGGGCCGTTTCCGTTTGAGGGCGAGGAGGATGCCGACTTGATCAATGCCGGGAAGCAGACGGTGACGGAGCTGCCGACCACCAGCTATTTCGATTCCGCCCAGAGCTTCGGCATGATCCGGGGCGGGCATATCGATATTTCCATTCTCGGCGCGTTGCAGGTGGCGGAGAACGGTGACCTGGCCAATTGGATGGTGCCCGGAAAGATGGTGAAGGGCATGGGCGGCGCCATGGACCTGGTGGCTGGCGTACCGCGCTTGGTGGTGCTGATGGAGCATACCGCCAAGGGCGAGGCGAAGATTTTGAAGCAATGCAATTTGCCGCTCACTGGCAAGGAAGTGGTGAGCAAGATCATCACCGATCTCGCGGTTTTCGAGGTGAGAAAGGGCGAGACGCCAGGGCTTGCGCTGGTTGAGTGCGCACCAGGCGTGAGCCTGGACGAGATAAAGGAGAAGACCGAGGCGGATTTCAGCGTGGCGCTTAAATAAAGCGCCATACGGGTTTGAGGGGAGGCTGTCTGCCCGGTGTTAAGGGGCGGACGCACCCGCGTAGCCCAGTAACGCGGCGACGCGAAGGCAGAGCAGGAAGGCGGCGAGGACGCTTGGCCGGGCCAGGGCCGCGACAAGAAAATTGCTCGACATTTGCAGAACTCCTCGGGAGAGCCAGGCCCCTCCTCGCGAAAGCCGCGAGGAAAGGGCTGGACCATGCGGTTTACGGCACCGCAAAGCCGGGCAAGCGCCTTGGGTTAGCCGGCAGAGTTGTTGCCGTGGCCGGTATTTGCGAACTCGGCGGCCGAAGCGGTGGTAAAGTCCGCCGGGACCTGCGTGTTCGTGGCGACACGGCCATGAAGAGCAGGCGCGTTGGAAATACGGACAAGGTGCTGGGCCGGGGAGGCGGTGCCGATTTCACCGGAACGGGCCTGCGCGGCGAAGGGCGCCAGAGACACCGCCAGAGCGGCAACGGAAGCGAATTTCGTGAAGTATGTCATATCCTTGGTTCCTTTGGCTTTCGAAGCGGGCGGAAGCGCCAACTCATGCAGCATATGTACATGGACGTACGTACGTTGGCAACTGAAAAAGAACGTACGTACGTAAACGCAGTTATGCGTCTGCCGCATGCGTTCTTTGGATCCATGCGGAGTCGCACGGCTCCCATTGGTCCGGGGCCGAATCCTCTTGCATTTTAATGTGTACGACCGTATTTTACGAAGGAGCAGTTTTTAGAGGTGAATTACCATCATGCCGAGGCCATCGAATCGTGAAAAAATCCTGGATGAAGGCCTCCGTGTCGTTCACGAGAAGGGCTTCATGGGTGCATCCGTTCGCGACATCGCCCAGGCGGCCAATGTGCCGCTCGGCTCTTTCACCAATCATTTCCCCTCGAAAGAGGCGTTTGGGCTTGAAATCCTGGAACGCTATTTCGCGCGAATTCGGGGGTTCAATGAGGAAATCCTGCATGATTCCTCGAGACCGGTGCGCGAGCGCTTCAAAGTGTATTTCGACAAGGAGATCGCCGGGCTGAGCTGCAACGAGATGCGCGGCGGTTGCCTTGTGGGGAATTTCTGCGCCGAGGTTGCCGACCAGTCGGAAGTTCTGCGCCAGCGCCTGGCCAAGATTTTCGAGGCGATACGGGATGAATACGCCTCGGTGCTGCAGGAAGGTGTTGCATCCGGTGAGCTGAGCGCCGACCTCGATTGCAGGCGGGTGGCGGGATTCATCTATTCCGCCCTGCAAGGGGCGATCCTGATTTCCAAGGTGCTGCGCTCGTCATCGCCGCTGGAGAACTGCCGCGACCAGGTTTTGCGGAATTTATTGAAATAATACCACGCGCGGGTGGTGGCGCATGGCCGGCGGGCTTTGCCACAATGCCGCGAAAACAGGCCACGCTTGTAAAATTCCGGTTTCAGAAGGGCAAGATTTTCTCTATTGCTCCCCGCATGCTCACCGACAAAGACAATTTGCTGCGCCGCTTGCACGCCCTGCGCAGCGAGCACAGGGACCTGGATACGGTTATCAGCCGCATCAGCGAACATGGTCCGGTGGACCAGCTGCATCTGCAAAGGCTGAAAAAGCGCAAGCTGGGGCTGAAGGATGAGATTTCCCGGCTGGAAAGCCGCTTGATCCCGGACCGCACGGCATGAGCGCGCCTCTGGTGGGGATTATCATGGGCAGCCGGTCGGACTGGCCCGTGATGGAGCATGCGGCGCAGATGCTGGAAAAGCTGGGCGTGCCCTATGAGGCGAAAGTGGTCTCCGCGCACCGGACGCCGGAGCGGCTGTTCCAATACGCCAAATCCGCCGAGTGGCGGGGCCTTAAAATCATCATAGCCGGGGCCGGCGGGGCGGCGCATCTGCCGGGCATGGCGGCGTCCATGACTAATTTGCCCGTGCTGGGCGTGCCGGTGGCGGTAACGGCGCTGCAAGGGCAGGATGCGCTGCTTTCCATCGTGCAGATGCCGGGCGGGGTGCCGGTGGGAACCCTGGCCATTGGCAAGCCGGGGGCAACTAATGCCGGGCTATTGGCGGCGTCCATCCTCGCATTGTCCGACCCCGCGCTGCGAGACCGCGTGGCCGCGCTGCGGGCTGAGCAGACGCAAAACGTGCCGGAGGAGCCGGTATGATGCTGCCCCCCGGTGCCGTGATCGGCATGGTCGGTGGCGGGCAGTTGGGGCGCATGTCCGCCCAGGCCGCCGCGCGGCTGGGCTATCTGGTGCATGTGTTCTCGCCGGAGCAGGACGGCCCCGCCGCCCAGGTGGCGGCGCGCAACACCGTGGCGGCTTATGACGATCTTGAAGCCCTGCGCGCCTTCGCGGAGGCGGTGGATGTGATCACCTTCGAGT
>JAGXAE010000048.1 GCA_018971725.1 Pseudomonadota bacterium
GGGCTGGACCCGCATTCCAGCTACATGAACGCCCAGCAATATGCCGACATGCAGGTGCAGACCTCCGGCGAATTCGGCGGGCTGGGGCTGGAAGTGACCGAAGCGAGCGGGCTTTTGAAGGTAATCACACCCATCGACGGCACGCCGGCCGCGAAGGCCGGGCTGAAGCCGGGCGATATTATTGTCGAGATCAACGGGCTCTCCACAGACGGCCTGTCGCTGGACGACGCGGTTTCCAAAATGCGCGGCCCAGTAGGCACCAAGATAACGCTGACGCTGAAGCGCAACGGCATCAACACGCCGGTAAAGGTGACGCTGACCCGCGAGATCATCAAGATCGACGACGTGAAGAGCAAGCTGCTTACCAGCACCGCCGGGCCGGTCGGCTATATCCGGCTGGACAGCTTCGACGAGAACGCCTCCGATCATATCCGCGCCGCGGTTCGGAAACTCTCAAGGGAGGCGCACGGGCCGATCCATGGCTATATTCTGGATCTGCGGGACAACCCGGGCGGGCTGCTAGACCAGGCCGTGGCGGTGGCTGATGATTTCCTCACCAGCGGCGAGATCGTCTCCACCCACGGCCGTCATCCAGAGGATGATCAGGTGTGGTACGCGCAGGACAGCGACATCCTGAACGGTACCCCGATGGTGGTGCTGACCAATGCCGGCACAGCCTCGGCGGCGGAAATCGTCACCGCCGCCCTGCAGCAGAACCGCCGCGCCTTGGTGCTGGGCACCAAGACCTTCGGCAAGGGCTCGGTACAGACCATCATTCCCATCGACAACGAGGGCGCGCTGCGCCTGACCACGGCGCTGTATTTCACGCCCTCCGGCAAGTCGATCCAGGATTACGGCGTGACCCCGAACATCAAGGTATCCGACACGGCGACGCCACAGGATGCGTTCTCGCAGCTGCGCGAGACGGACCTGCTCAACGCCTTCACGAACCCGACGAAGCAGGCCGCACCGCCCTTGCCGCCCATGCTGCCGTTGCCGCCTGTCGCCGCCAACATCCCCGACAAGCCGCCAGCCAACTGGCCGGCTTTCGACCCCACCAAACCTTCGACGGATTTCCAGCTGCAAATGGCGCTGAAACTGATCGCGGACATGAAACCCGCCGCGACAACGACGGCTTCCAACTAGACCGCATTGTTTTAGAGCGCGATGACTTTGGTTTCGCGCGCTTTGCGAGTGGAACTGAAGTCTGAATCGCCCTCTAATTTATTGATTCAGAGACGGATTCAGACATGAGAGCGATCGCCGGGGCGATTCGATCTCATGTCATCCGGCTCTAGAAGCTGATTCATGCTTCAGTTTGATCGCCGCGCGATCCAAGCTGAAGCGATCAGGCTCAGGCCACCCTCGCCTTGCGGTAACACCGGCACGGCGGCATTCTGCCTGCCGGATGAAGCGAGGAGACCTCCATGACCGATCATGAATCCCTGCCCTACCGGCTGAATGTCGGAGCCGTTCTGTTCTCCAGGGACGGGCTGGTTTTCGTTGGCCGGCGCAAGGGTTTTCCCGATGCGTGGCAATTGCCGCAGGGCGGCGTGGACGAAGGCGAGAACATCCGCCTGGCCGTGTTGCGCGAATTGAAGGAGGAAATCGGCACCGACAAGGCCGAAATTCTGGCGGAGCACCCGGAATGGCTGCTTTATGATCTGCCGGCACATCTGGTTGGCGTGGCCTGGAACGGCAAATATCGCGGGCAGCGCCAGAGATGGTTCGCGCTGCGCTTCACCGGCGAGGATTCAGACATTGATCTGCATGCCGACGAGCACCCGGAATTCGAGGATTGGAAATGGGCGCGCCTGGATGAGCTGCCGCACCTTGCGGTGACCTTCAAACGGGACATCTATGAAAGGCTGGCGCGGGATTTCGCACCCTACGCGCGCACTTAATGATGAGCGACCCGCAAGGAAAGGACCACTCGCACCATGATGACGCTAACCGCCGCAGATGGGCATAAGTTTCAAGCCTTCGAGGCCGGCAATGTGAACGCGCCGCGCGGCCTTGTGGTCGTGCAGGAGATTTTCGGCGTCAACGCGCATATCCGCAATGTGGCGGAACGCCTGGCCGGTTTCGGCTACCGGGTGATGGCTCCGGCGATGTTCGACCGGGTGAGCCCCGGCATGGAGTTGGATTATTCCGCCGAAGGGGTGGAGGCCGGAAGAAATACCCGCGCCAAGATTCCCGAGGACAAGGCGCTGCTGGACCTGGAAGCCACCGCCGCCGCCTTTGCTGGCAAGCCCGTGGGGATCATCGGCTATTGCTGGGGCGGCTCCCTGGCATGGGATGCCGCCATCGGCACCAAGCTCTTTAAAGCCGCGAATTGCTGGTATGGCGGGGGAATTGCCGCGAAAAAGGACGCCAAGCCCAATTGCCCGGTGCAGATGCATTTCGGCGCCGAGGATCACGGCATCCCGACAAGCGACGTGGAGGCCATAAAGGCTGCCCAGCCGGGCGTGGAGGTGTTCGTGTATGCGGGCGCGCAGCACGGCTTTGGGTGCGAGGCCCGCGCCAGCTATAGCCAGAAGGACTGGGAGCTGGCGGAGCTGCGTTCGATGGCCTTCTTCGCGGAGCATCTGCGCTAGAGCCGGATGACATGAGATCGAATCGCCCCGGCGATCGCTCTCATGTCTGAATCCGTCTCTGAATCAATGAATTAGAGGGCGATTCAGACTTCAGTTCCGCTCGCAAAGCGAGCGAACCTAAAGTCATCGCGCTCTAATCTCCGCGAATGATGAAGCGCCGCGCGGCGGGCGGGAAGATCAGCTCGAATGGCGGCGGGGGTTTTGATTCCTCGCACCATCCGGCGCGTTTGATCCAATAACAGATTTGCGGGGCGTTCCCGCTGAACGGGCCGCGATTTCTTGCCACGCAGGATTGCCGGACGAAGCCGGGCGGGATGCCGACAGCATCTTTGGGCGCGATGATGGCGTCTGTTTGCGCCGCGTAGGGTGCGTTGGTGAAGTGAGTCCCGACGAAGATCGGCGTGATCGGCATGAAAAGACCATCCAGGATAGCTATCGTAACGGCGCAAGGGTGTTGTTGCGCCAGCTCGTTGGAAAGCTGGTAGGCGGTTGTTTGCATCAGCAGGTTTGTTCGCAACATCGGGCTGAGGAACGGGCCGGACAGCAGGAACAACCCGGCCAAAATGCGCTCAAATTTGGCAAGACGCGGCAAGCTTGCCGCCACTCCCAGCCCGACCAGAGGTATGGTGAGCGCGATGGCGGGGAAGATGAAGCGGAATTCCTTATGCGGAATCAGGCTATGCTCGGCGATGGTAACAAGGGCGGCGAGAATGACGAAGCGCAGCGCCCGTGTGCTGCGCAAGGTGAACAGAAAAACCTCGGCCATGCTCCACAGCCAGTCCACCAGCAGCATAAGCGGGTAGAATCCCACAGGCACCGCGCCGAAGGCGCCTGCGGAAACGCCGACGACGGCGTTCAGATAAACATTGAGCCAGAAGCTGCGGAATGGCTGGCCCCAGGTCAGCCAGTCCAGCCCGCCTGCCAGAAGCACAGGCACGCAAGCGATGCCGACGCCCAGGAGCCACGATCTCGCGTTCCGCCAGCACAGATGGATGCCGATGATGGCGATGGCGGGCGCAAGCTGCTCCCGCAATACGAAGGTGAGACCAAGCAGAAACCCGGCCGCGAGAATATGGCGGGTGGCACCGCTTTCCCGGGCTTGCGACGCGAAGTAAGCGGCAGGGACGAGGGTGTAGGCGCTCAACGCTTCTTCCAGCGCGTGCGGCGCCATTAGCCACAGATCCGGCCAGACAGCCGCCAGCCCGCCGGCGATGCAAGCGCCGCGGAGGCCGTGATGCATTCGCCCCCACTGAAAGCCAGACCAGACGATGGAGAGTGAGCAGAAGCAAAGCAGCGCCTTGGCTAGCACAATCCCCGCATGGGGTGAGCCGCCCAGAGCCTTTGCCAGCCAGACCGGCCCCGCCAGAAACCCGGGGATCAGCCAGGAACGCAGGCCGACCTGAAATTCCCATGGTACCGGGCCGCTATGGTAAACCAGCCGGTGCGCCTGGCCGAGATACTGCAAGATTTCATCGGGCGCGGCGAAATTATTGTCGAACAGCGCCACGGGCAGGCGGAAGGCCAGCGCCAGCGCCAGGCACACCGCCAGCGGGTGCGTTTCTACAAGCCGCCGGATAGGCCCGGCGCGCTGGAGGTCAGCCTGGAACGCCCTTGGTTGTTGAATATTCAAAATGCAGCGCCTTGTCCGGGTTCACGATGGCATAGATGGCGTGTGCCGCCACGGCCCCTTCGGCGAAGCCTTGCAAGATGAGCTTCAGCTTGCCGGGATGGGTGCATATATCGCCCACCGCGAACACGCCCGGCAGAGAGGTCTGCATGTCGGAGGGCGTGACGGCGATATGGCTTTTATCCAGCCCCAGCCCCCAATCGGCGATCGGCCCCAGCTCCATGGCCAGGCCGAAGAAAGGCAGCAGCACATCGGCGGGCAGACGCTTCGTGCCGCCGTCCAGGTCCGCGACCTCAATCGCCTCCAGCGCGCCGCTCGTGCCATGCAGCCCATGAAGCTGGTAGGGGATCACCATCTCCACCTTGCCCGCCTCGGCCAGCGCGTCGAGCTGCGCGGTGCTTTCAGGTGCGGCACGGAATTTCGGGCGGCGATGCACCACGGCGATGCTGGCGGCGATGCCCTGCAACGCCAGCGCCCAATCCACCGCCGAGTCGCCGCCACCGGCGATAACCACGCGCTTGCCCCGCAGGTCCTCGCGCTTCTTCACATAATAGCGCACCGCGCCCGTGGCTTCGTAAGCGGTGAGCCCTTCCAGCGGCGGCCGGTTGGGGCCGAACGCGCCCGCACCCGCCGCGAGGATAACGGCTTTGGCCTTAACTTCATCTCCGGCACTGGTGGTGAGCGTGAAATTCCCCGCCTCGCCGGAAAGCCCCGTCACCTGCCGCCCTAGCAGTTTCGCGCAATCGAACGGGGCGATCTGCGCCTCCAGCTGCGCGATGAGCGCGCCTGCTTCGATGGCCGGGTGGGCCGGAATGTCGTAAATCGGCTTTTCCGGGTAGAGGGCGACGCATTGGCCGCCCAGCTCGTCCAGCGCATCGATCAACACGCAGGACATTTTCAGCATCCCGCATTCAAACACCGCGAACATGCCGGCAGGGCCGGCGCCTATGATCGCCACATCGGCTGAAATCTGTTCCATGGTGAATGCTTTGCCCCGGCCCTCTTTTCCAATCAAGTTTGCGCGGCCACAATCGGCGCATGCATTTGCACCTTAAGGACGAGTCGGAAACCCAGCGCCTGGGCGAGAGGCTGGCGGAAGTGGCCCGGCCGGGCGATGTGCTGCTGCTGGAGGGACAGTTGGGCGCGGGCAAGTCCAGCCTGGCGCGCGCCTTTATCCGCGCCGCGATGAATGCCCCCCGCCTGGCCGTGCCCAGCCCCACTTTCACGCTGGTGCAGAGCTATGAAACACCGGGTGGCATAGAAATTTCTCATTACGACCTCTGGCGGCTGGACGGCCCTGCTGCACTTGCGGAGCTGGGCTGGGATGAGGCGCTCTCCGGTATCGTGCTGGTGGAATGGCCGGACCGGCTGGGCGATCTGGCGCCGAAACACGCGTGGCGGTTGCGGCTCAGCCTTGCCGGTGTGGGGCGGGATGTTGAAATTGACGGTGAGTTGAGGGGGTTTGATGCAGCCTGACACGGCGGTGATTCTTTGTGCGGGGCTTGGCGAACGGATGCGGCCCCTAAGCCTCACCACGCCCAAGCCGTTGCTGAAGCTGGCGGGGCAGCCGATTCTGGCGCACATCATGGCGCGTTTGCGCGACGCGGGCGTGACCAAGGTGATTGCCAATGCGTCCTATCTGGCGGAACAGGTGGAGAGCTTCTTCGCTGACTACGATAATGTAACGGTTTTGCGCGAGGAAGCGCTGTTGGAAACCGGCGGCGGTCTGGCGGCGATGGCAGCCAAGGGCGTGCTGCCGGACGCGCCATTTTACATTATCAACGGCGATTCTTTTTGGGTGGATGGGCCTTCAGCGGCGCTGCCTCGCCTTGCCGCCGCGTTCGACCCCGCGCGCGAGGACGCGATGCTGCTGCTCGCCCGTTCGGCTGGAACCATCGCTGAAACGCGCTACGGCGATTTCATTTGGCCGCGTGAGGGGGAACTTCGCCGCAGGCTGGAGCGTGAGGTCGCACCCTACCTTTATTCTGGCATTCAGATTACGACTTCCGCACTTTTGCACGGCGCGGCGGTGGAGCGGTTTTCTTTGAACCGTTTGTGGGACGAAGCGCTGGGGCGTGGCCGGCTGAATGCGATCATTCATGACGGCGTATGGTTTCACCTCACCACGCCGGACGATATCGACCGCGCCGAGGAACTTCTGGCGGCGCGGGAAGTGGGCAATTCCACGTGACGCCACGCCGCCCGCGCATCGGCGCCTTTCCGCCGGAATCCGCGTTTTTGCCTGCACTCGCCCGGCTGTGGCTGGCCGAAGGTGGCGGGCATGAGGGGCTGATCATTCTGCCCAGCCGCCGCGCCGCGCAGGCGCTGGCCGGGGCGTTTCTGGAGGCCAATGGCGGCCAAGCGCTGCTGCTGCCGCGCATCGTGGCGCTGGGCAATATCGACGAGGCGGGGCTGCTGCTCTCCGCCGGGTTTAGGTTGCCGCCGGCCATGGCGCCTGCGCGGCGGCAGGCGTTGCTGGCGCGGTTGATTTTGCAGATGCCGCAGGAAAGCGGGGCGCCGCGCAAGCTCGCCGCTGCCTGGGCGCTGGCCGCTGAGTTTGCTACGCTGCTGGACGAGGCGGACCATGCCGGGGTGGATCTGGCCGCTGCACTGCCCGGCCTGGTGCCGGAGGATTTCGCCGCGCATTGGCAGCGCACGCTGGAATTTCTCACCATCGTTACCCATGCCTGGCCGAGCATTCTTGAATCCGAAGGCGTGATGAACCCGGCTAAGCGCCTGGCCGCGCTGATCGAGGCGCAGGTGAAAGCCTGGAGTGAAAACCCGCCTTCGGGGCCGGTATGGATGGTGGCGGCCGAGGGCACGCCTGCCATTGCCCGCATGGCGGCCATGGTGGCGGGGCTGCCGCAAGGCCGGCTGATTCTGCCCGGCTTCGACCCGCATTTACCCGTGGATGCTTGGGCGGGCGTTGAGGACTCTCATGCCCAGGGCGGCATCGCCCGGCTGTTGTCGGATATCGGCGCGCGGGTGGAGGAGGTGGGGTTGCTGGCGGCCCCGCCCGGCGCGGTGCCCGAGGGGCGTAGTCGCTTATTCTCCCGCGCCTTGCTGCCCGCCAAGGTGCTATCGGAATGGCAGAAACCGGCGCTGTTGAATCTGGATGGCGTATCGCGGCTGGAAACCGGGGACGAGGCGCAGAACGCCTTGGCCATCGCGATGATTCTGCGCCAGGCGATGCAAACGCCGGGGCAGAGTGCGGCGCTTATCACCCCGGACCGCGCCTTGGCGGCCCGCGTGGGGGCGGCGTTGAAGCGCTTCGGCATTACGGCGGATGACAGTGCCGGCGAGCCGTTGGCCGCCACCCCGCCCGCCGTGTTTCTGCGCCTGCTGGCCCGTGCGGCGCGGGAGGATTACGCGCCCCTGCCGCTGCTGGCGCTGCTGAAACATCCGCTGGCCACCGGGGATATGAACCCGCAGGATTTTCGTGACATGGCGCGGCGGCTGGAGAAGCACGCCTTGCGTGGCCCGCGCCCGCCACCAGGGCTGGAAGGTTTGCGGTTCCGGCTGAAAGACGAACATCAGGCGGAGAAGGATTTTCTTGCACGGCTGGAGCGTAGTCTTGCCCCCTTGGCTTTGGCCGAGGCGGTAACGCCCGTGGCGGCGCTGACGGCGCTGATAGAGGCCGGAGAAGCGCTGGCCGCCACGCCGGAGGAGCCCGGCCCGGCGCGGCTATGGCTGGGTGAAGCGGGCAATGCGCTCTCCACCTTGTTGGTTGAAAGCCTCACGGCGCTGGCGGATATGCCGGACATGGCGCCAGATGAGTTGCCGGAGCTGCTGGATGCGCTGATGAGCGGCCAGGTGGTGCGCCGCCCGCGCGCCAAAGATGGGCACCCGCGCATCGCCATCTGGGGCATTCAGGAGGCGGCGCTGCAAAGCGTGGATGTGGCGGTGCTGGGCGGGTTGGTGGAGGGTGTGTGGCCATCGCCGGAGGAGCCCGGCCCGTGGCTTTCCCGCCCGATGCGTAAACAAGCCGGGCTACCCAGCGCGGAATTGAAAATCGGCCAGGCGGCGCATGGATTTTTCTCACTCGCCAGCGCCTGCCCGCAGGTGATTCTGGCGGCACCCAAGCGGCGTGAGCGCGCTCCCGCCGTACCCGCCCGCTGGCTCACGCGCCTTGCCGCCATGCTGGCGGGGCAGGGGCTGGATCTGCCCGCGCATGAGGCAGGGCTGTGGGCGGGGCAGCTTGATGTGCCAGCACGCCGCGTGCCGCGCTTGCGCCCGCGCCCCACCCCGCCAGCTGAAAACCGCCCCCGCGTGTATTCGATTTCGGAGGTCGCGACGCTGATGTCTGACCCCTATGCGATTTATGCCAGGAAAGTGCTGCGGCTTTTCCCGCTTGACCCGTTGGACGATGAGAGCGACGCGAGTCAATTCGGCGATGTGGTGCATGCGGGGCTGGCGAAGTTCTTCGCGAAGCACGATGTGATGGCGCCGGATGCGGCGACGCGGCTACGCCATGCGTTGGAGGTGGCGATGCGGGAGTTCCGCCCGCGCGCGGCACTGGCGCAATGGTGGATGGCACGGCTGGAGCGCATCGCGGACTGGGTGGTGGAAGCCGAGTGCGAGCGGGTGGCGGCAAGCGGCAGGCCGGAAGCGCGGGCTTTGGAACAGGCGGGCGAATGGAAACTTCCAGGTGATTTCCTGCTGAAAGGCCGGGCGGACCGCATTGAGCGTGACGCGGATGGGGGCGTGCGGATTATCGACTACAAGACCGGCAAGCCGCCCGAGGAGAAAAAAGTGAAGGCGGGCACCGCGCCGCAATTACCGCTGGAAGCTGTGATGGCGGAACTGGGCGCCTTTGGCGAGGCGTTTGCCTCCCCGGTAAAGGAACTGATCTACGTTGCTCTTTCCGGCCGGGCTGAGCCGGGCGCTGAGAGAAAGATATTGGAAAAACCCGAAGAATTGCGCGATGTGATCGAACAGGCGGCGGGCGTTGGCAGCTTGCTTGAGAAATTCGCCGATGCGTCGCAGCCATTTCTCGCGGCACCTCATCCCGGACGGGTAAACCGTTTTGATGACTATGCCGGCATTTCGCGCCGCGCCGAATGGGGCGAGGAGGGTGAAGATGTCAGCGATTGAAGACGCCAACCGGCATCAATTGGCGGCGTCCGATCCGGCGGTATCGTCCTTTGTCGCGGCCTCGGCGGGCAGCGGCAAGACCAAGCTTCTGACAGACCGTCTATTGCGTTTGATGCTGGCAGGAACAGCGCCGGAGAAGATTCTCTGCCTTACCTACACCAAGGCGGCAGCGGCGGAGATGCGGATTCGGCTAAACCGGCGCTTAGGCGAATGGGTGGCGATGCCTGAGGTGGCGCTGGCAGCGAAATTGCGCGCGCTGAATGTGCGGCCAGAGCCGGAAACGCTGGCGCGGGCGCGTAAGCTGTTCGCGGAAGTGCTGGACTTGCCAGGGGGCATGCGGATTGAGACAATTCATGCCTTCTGCCAGTCGCTCCTGCGGCGCTTTCCGCTTGAGGCGCGGCTTTCCCCACATTTTACCGTGGCGGATGACGAGGCGGCGGCGCAGCGATTGCGCGAGGCACGGGAGGATGTGCTGGCCAGCCCGGCGGCGCGCGCGGCGGTGGGCATTCTGGCGGCGGAGATCGACGAACTGCGATTCGCGGAGCTGAGCGGAAAATTCGTTGAAGGTTTAGAGCTAAAACTTCTGAACCAGCCCCCGGAGGCGATGGCGGAGACTCTGCGTGCAAGCCTGGCGGTTGAGAATGAGGGCGAGGCAGTATTGCTGGAGGCCTTCGTGTCTTCGCCGCGTGAGGCGGAGCTGCGGGAGTATCTGCGGGCTGTGTCTGAACGGGGCAACCCGAGCGGGCAGAAATGGGCGTTTGCGGCGTTGGACTGGTTGGCAGGCGGATTGGAAGAGCGTGTTTTATCTCTGCATGTTTGGGAATCTGTCTGCCTGACCACGGCGGGTGAAATTCGTACCCTGCGCGGCTATTGCGGCAAGGCGCTGGCGAATCTTGAGCCTGCCATCAAAGCGGAATTCACTGCCGAGGCGCAGCGCATCTTACTAATTCAAGATAAGTTGAAACTCATTCGTCTTCTGAAAATCAACAATGCATTGCTTGAGATTTTATTGCCTGTTGCCGGTGCCGAGCGTAATGCCAAAACGCTGGCGGCGGAGCTTTCCTATGGAGATTTGATCGGCCAGACCAGTGAGCTTCTTATTGACCCTGGCGCGGCCTGGGTGCTTTACAAACTGGATGGCGGCATAGAACACCTTTTGCTGGACGAGGTGCAGGACACCGCCCCCCGGCAATGGGAGATTGCCAATGCCATCGCGGCGGAGTTTTTTGCGGGCGAAGGGGCAAAGGAGGCGCCACGCAGCATCTTCGCGGTGGGCGACCCGAAGCAATCCATTTTCTCCTTCCAAGGCGCGGATTTAAAAAGCTTCGATCTCTACAAGGAGAAGTTTAAAGCCTCGGCCACCGGCGCGGGGCGTAGCTGGCTGGATGGCGCGCTCTCTGTCTCCTTTCGCTCCACCGCTCCGGTGCTGAAACTTACCGATGCCGTGTTTGCGGAAGGGTTCGCTCGCAATGGCGTGGTCGCACCCGGAGATACGTTGAGCCATGGCGTCAGCCGTGTTGGTCAGGCTGGGGTGGCGACGCTTTGGCCGCTGACGGAAGCCGCTGAGGCCGAGGAGATTCCCGACTGGGATTTGCCGGAAGATTATCAGAGTGCCGAGTCCTCCATCGCCATTTTGGCCCGCAAGCTGGGCGATTATATCGAGCAGCGCCTGACGCGAATGCTGCCCGCGAAAAACCGCCTAGCACGGCCAGGGGATTTTTTGATCCTGGTGCGCTCTCGCGGTGCGATCGTCGGTGCCATCACCTCGGAACTGAAATCCCGCAAGATCGACGTGGCGGGGCTGGACCGCATGGTGCTGCCGGAACAGCCGGCGGTGGCGGACATGCTCGCACTTTGCGACGCGCTGCTGCTGCCAGAGGATGACCTTGCCTTCGCGCAATTTCTTGTCTCCCCGTTAGGGGGCTTGAGCGATGAAAGCCTGATGGAACTGGCGATGAATCGCCCCGGCTCGCTTGTGGGCGCGCTTTACGCCCGGGCGGATGAACGCGCCGAGTGGCAGGCGCCGAAAGCGTTCTATGAGGCATTGCGGGCGCGGGCGGATTTCGACACGCCGTTTGTGCTGCTTGCGGATGCGTTGGGCGTGCTGGGCGGCAGGGCGCGGCTGCTCTCAAGGTTTGGGCCGGAGGCGGCCGAACCGTTGGATGAGCTGCTGGCCGAGGCGCTGCAATTTTCCGCCACCGAACCGGGCAGTTTGCAGAGCTTCGTCCAGCGCCTGCGGCTTTCTGGGCAGGCCATTAAGCGCGAGAGCGAAGCGGGCGGTGATGAGGTGCGGATTATGACCGTGCATGGCGCGAAAGGCTTGCAGGCGCCCATCGTGATTCTGCCGGACACGGTGGGTCTGCCGAAAGCAGAGACGGGGTTGCTCTGGCTGGAGACGGAGGCAGGGAAGCTGCCGGTGTTCTGCCCTCGTGCGGAGCTGCGCGCCAGCAGCCTCGCGCAAGCCCAGGCCGCTTTGCGCGACACGCAGATCGAGGAATATAACCGGCTGCTCTATGTGGCGCTGACCCGAGCCGAGGATGAAATTCTCATCTGCGGCGCGGCGGGGCGCAAGGCCATTCCCGGCGATTGCTGGTATGAGGCGGTGAAGGCTGGATTTGCCCGCTTGCCCGCCCGCCAGACGGAGGACGGCGCGCAAGTTTACGATTGCCCGCAGGAAGCGCCGCCCGATGGCGCATCAGAGGCGCGCGAGAAACCAGTGGTATCATTGCCGCCATGGGCTGGTGCCGCGCCGGATTGGCGTGCCACTCCCCCGGCAAAAGAACAGACGGTGCCGGAGCGGATCGTGCCGAGCCGGATTATGGAGGAAACCTCCCGTGCGGCGCTTGCCATCAGCCCGCTGGCCGGGCCGCAAACTCCTGCCGCGAAACGCGAAGCCGCCATGGCGCGCGGTACGGCCGTGCATGCGTTGTTGCAGCATCTGCCCAACCTGCCCGAGTCGTTGCAGGCGGACACGGCGTTGGCCTATCTCCGTGCCCAGCCGGCGCTGGCGCCGGAGGCCAAGGAAATTTGCGCCTCGGTGCTGAAAATTCTGCATGATCCAGCCCTTGAAGCGCTATTCGGCCAGGGCTCAAGCGCCGAGGTGCCGCTGGCTGGGGTGGTGGCCGGGCGCGAGGTGGGGGGTGCTGCGGACCGTGTGTTCGTCGGCGCGGAAGAAATTATTGTCGCGGACTACAAGACGGACAGGAACCCGCCCCTCAGCCCATCAGGAATTCCAGAAAAATATGCCGTGCAGCTTGCTGCCTATCGCGCGGTGCTGCGGCAGATTTATCCCGGCCGGCCCGTGCGTTGCGTGCTGGTCTGGACCGCGTGGGCCGAGGCCATGGCGGTGCCCGATGCCATGCTGGACAAGGCGGCGCTGGCTTGATCCCCTGGCCATTCGCCGCCATGTTACTCAAAATTTTATTTGCATAGGTGTCACATGAGCAAAGCTGTAACCGACGCAACCTTTTCCGCCGATGTGCTGAATTCCAGCAAGCCGGTGTTGGTGGATTTCTGGGCCGAATGGTGCGGCCCATGCCGTTCCATCGCCCCCTCTCTGGAGGCCCTTGCCGAGGAATATGAAGGCAAGCTGGACGTGGTGAAGGTGAATATCGACGAGAACCCGATGGCTCCCACCCAGTATGGCGTGCGCGGCATCCCGACCCTGCTGATCTTCAAGGATGGCAAGGTGGCTGCCCAGCAGGTGGGTGCCGCACCGAAATCCGTGCTGAAGGCCTGGATCGAAAAGAGCCTGTAATGGCCGGGCGCGAGGCGCCGCCGGACATCATGCCGATGATCCGGACCATCGCCATGCCGGCTGATGCCAATGCCAATGGCGACATCTTCGGCGGTTGGCTGATGAGCCAGATGGATCTCGCGGCTGGCAATCTAGCGCAGCGCACGGCGCATGGCCGCACGGTCACCGTGGCGGTGGAGGCAATGAGCTTCATCCGCCCGGTGAAGGTGGGCGATGAAGTCTCGGTTTATTGCGAGCTGATCTCCACCGGCCGTACCTCGATGAACATCTCGGTCGAAGCCTGGCGGCGGGAACGGGCCGAGCAGAACGACGAGCGGGTGACCAAGGCGGTGTTCAAATTCGTCGCCATCGATTCCAGCGGCCGCTCCCGGCCGTTGCCCGGCAAGAGTTAATCCCCGCCTGCCAGAAACACCGTGGCCTGGCTCGGCGCGTCCGAAGGCAGGCCGCGCCCTTCCAGAAACGCCAATATATCCGCGCTGGGCACCGCCCGCTCCAAATCACGTGGGATGAGGTGGTAATCCGGCGGGTAGAAGGCCAGTGTCACCGGCGCTTGTGCCGGTATCGCCCGCCAGCAGGCGCGCATCGCTTCCTTTGGGATCAGTTGGTCATGCCCGCCATACAGAAACAGCGCCTTTTTGTTGAAATGC
>JAGXAE010000220.1 GCA_018971725.1 Pseudomonadota bacterium
CCAGCTTTACCGGCTGCGGGACGAGGTGCGGCAAATCCGCAGCGGCCCCGAGGAAAATGCCGGCTGATACATTTGTCTTCATTTTCAACATACCCCGGTTTGAATTAGCTTGTCCGACATGCCTGAACCCAGGAAGCTGCCCGATATTTCCGTCGCCCTTGCCGAATTCCTCGAAGCGGCGAGCCCACCCCCACGTGATGATGCGCTCATCGCCTTCCGCCGCCAGCTGGGGCGGGTGCAGGCGCATGTGCAAACCTGCTTTGAAGACGATGGGTTGAACGGACTGCAAGCCGCCCGGCTTAACGCCAGGCTGGTTGATGAGCTGGTGGGCGCGCTGTTCACCTACACGCTCCGGCTCATCCCGCTTTCCGCGCAGGACAAACTGGCCATGGCGGCCACCGGTGGCTATGGCCGCGCCACGCTGGCGCCGTTTTCGGATATCGACCTGCTTTTCCTCACCGGCACCAAGGCGTCGGCGGCGTTGAACCAGGCGGTCGAGTTCATTCTGTATTTCCTGTGGGATCTCGGGCTGAAGGTCGGCCATGCCGTCCGCACGGTCGAGGAATGTCTGCGCGAGGCCAAAGAGGATGTGACCATCCGCACCTCGATGCTGGATGCGCGCTGCCTTGCCGGGGACCGCGCCCTTTTCGCCAATTTCCAAACCGCTTTCCGCGCCGATTGCGCCGCCGAGGGGCCGGGCGAATATATCCACGAGAAACAGGCCGAGCGCGCCGCCCGCCACAAACGCTTCGGCGAAACGCCCTTCATGGTCGAGCCGAATGTGAAGGAAGGCAAAGGCGGCCTGCGGGATTTGCAAACGCTCTATTGGCTTTCCCGCTACGTGTTCAACACCTTCGCCATGACCGAACTGGTGGGCAAGGACAGCCCCGGGGGCGGCATCCTCACCGAAACCGAGGCCCGCGCCTGCAAGCGCGCCTGGGAATATCTCTGGACGGTGCGGTTCCACCTGCATTACGTCGCCGGCCGGGCTGAGGAACGCCTGACCTTCGATTTGCAGCCGGTGGTGGGTGCGCGCATGGGCTATACCCGCCATGGCCGCCAGGACGGGGTGGAGCGCTTCATGCGCCATTACTTCCTGGTGGTGCGGGAAGTGGCGCGCGTCACCGGCGTGCTGGAACCCGCCCTCATCCGCGCCGCCCTCGGCCCGCCGGCTATCGCCCCCACCACCGATGCCTCGCTTATCGCCGCCGGTTTCGTGCTGGCGGACGGGCAGATCCTGTTCGCGCCGGGGCACGACCCCGCCACCGATCCCACCTCCATTTTCCGTATTCTCATCGAGGCGCGGGATCGCGGGCTGGAGTTGCATCCGCTGGCCAAGCGCACCCTCATCCGCAGCGCGCAACTTGGCGCGGCGCTGCGCGGCAACAAGCAGGGCTCGGCGCTGTTCCTCAACCTGCTTTGCGGCAATACCGGGCAGTTGCCGAACCCGGACTGCGACTCCGCCGAATGGCTGACGGTGCTGAACGAATGCGGCATCCTGGGCCGATTCCTGCCGGACTGGCGGCGCATCGTCGGGCAAATGCAGTTCGACACCTACCATGTTTACACGGTGGATGTTCACACCGTGCAGGCCATCCGCAATCTCAACTTCCTTGAAGCCGGCAAGCTCAAGGAAATCGCGCCAATCTCGACCGAGCTCATGGAGCAGATCCAGTCCCGCCGCGCGCTTTATGTCGCGGTGCTGTTGCACGACATCGCCAAGGGGCGCGGCGGCGACCATTCAGTGCTGGGCGCCGAACTGGCACTGACCATCTGCCCGGCTTTGGGGCTGGACCAGGAGGAGACGGAAATGGTCTCCTGGCTGGTGCTGCACCATCTCCTGCTCAGCCAGACCGCCTTCTCCCGCGATATCGACGACCCGAAGACCATTCTGGACCTGGCGGATTCCATCCAGTCGCCTGAACGTCTGCGCCTGCTGCACATCCTCACCGTGTCAGACATCCGCGCCGTCTCGCCCAAGGTTTGGAACGGTTGGAAGGCGACCTTGCTGCGCGAGCTTTACGCCCGCGTGGCGGAAGTGCTGGAGGGCGGGCTTTCCACCACTGAACGAGACACCCGAATCTCCAAGGTGAAAGAGCTTGTCTGCTCCATGCTGGCCGATTGGTCCAGCGAGGAACGCGACGATTTCCTCTCCCTTGGCTATCCCAGCTATTGGCTGGGCTTCGACCCGGAAAGCATCGAGCGCCACGGCCGCATGATCCGCGACGCCAAAGCCCGGAACGCGCCACTCACCATCCAAACCGAGCCGCTTCCAGCCCGGGCGGTAACCGAGGTGGTGGTTTACACCGCCGACCATGCCGGGCTGTTCAGCCACATCGCAGGTGCGCTCGCCATTGCCGGCGCGTCCATCGTGGATGCGCGCATCCACACCCTCACGGACGGCATGGCGCTGGATACGTTTTGGATTCAGGACGCCAATGGCGGACCGTTCGAGTCCCCCCACCGGCTGGCGCGGCTTTCCACCGTCATCGAACAAACCCTCACCGGGCGCATCAAGCTGGCGGCGGAAATCCGCAAGGCCACCAAGAGCCTGGTGCCGGGCCGCATGCGCGCCATCCATGTGCCGCCGCGTGTGGTG
>JAGXAE010000221.1 GCA_018971725.1 Pseudomonadota bacterium
AATGCCAGTTTTAACAAAAACATGGCTTCCCTACAGGAGATTAGAGAATGCGTGGCCGTCATCTCTCACCCATTGCGCTCACCTTGGCCGGGCTGGCTGGGGCATTGGCGGTCAACCGCCCCGCCCAGGCCATTCCGGCCTTTGCGGCGCAAACCGGCTTGGCCTGCGATGCCTGCCATATCGGCTTTCCGCAACTCACCCCGTTCGGGCGACTTTTCAAACTAGAAGGCTACACGTTGGGCGATCAGAAATATCCCCAAATCCACAATCTCTCCGCCATGCTGCAAGCCGGCTTTACCTATCTGAAGGAGAAGGTGCCGGGCGGGCTCTCGCCGGATTATCCTAGCAACCATGCCTGGTCCATCCAGCAAACCAGCCTGTTTTACGGCGGCGTGCTGGACAAGCAATTGGGCCTCGGCGCCTTTGTTCAAGGCACGTTCGACGGCGTGGCTCATCAATTTCATTGGGATAATCTTGATATTCGCGACGCGCATCTTGCCAGGCTGGGCGGGCGGCAGATTATCTATGGGTTCACCTTCAATAACGCGCCGGGCATCACAGATGTCTGGAACACGCTGCCCGCCTGGGGATATCCGTACATCCCAGACGCGCTGGGCGTTTCCCCCACCGCCGGGCTGCAGATCAGCGGCCTCGCGCAATCCGTGGTCGGGGTAGGCGGCTATGTAGCCTATAACCCTACCCCCGCGAACATGCTCTATGGCGAGGTAGATGCCTATAAATCCCTTCCCAACCACACAGCTTTTGCGCTGGGCGTGGGCCCGGCCAACGGCGTGGGCGGCACCATTCCTTATTGGCGCTTTGGCGTGCAGCACAGCGTGGGGGAGTACTCCGTTGAATTCGGCACTTCAGGCCTAGTGGACCACCCTTACCCCTCCGGCTTCACCCACGGGCCGAAGGACGACATCACCGATATCGGGCTGGACACGCAAATCCAGTATATTACCATGAGTCAGGCGATCTCTCTCCAGGCTTCCTGGTATCATGAGAGCCAGCATTGGGGGGCAAGTTTCCCGCTGGGCAACACCGCCAATCTGAACGACACGCTGAACCAGGAGACAATCACGGTCTCCTATCTCTGGCACGAGCTTCTCGGCGCCACGGAATCCTTCAGCGACATCTCCGGCAACGCGGATTCCGGCCTGTACGGCCCCAGCCCCATCAGCGGCAACGCCAATGGCAAACCCAATTCCTCCAGCTTCACCACCGAGTTAGATTATTATCCGTTCAACAATGGCGGGCCAAAAATCTTCCCCTGGGTGAATGCGAAATTCTTCCTTGAAGGCACAATCTATCCGTATTTCAATGGGTTGTCCCATAATTACGATGGCGCTGGCCGCTCCGCCTCGGCAAATAACCTGATCTTCGGCGGCATCTGGCTGGTCTTCTGACACTTTGCCCCGCCTTCATCGCAGGATGAAGGCGGACGACCGTCTCACAAAAATTCTTGATAGGTTTTTGGGGCCGTGGCAGTCTTGGCCATGGCTTCGGCAGTCCCACCACCTGCGCTCAATTTGCACGCAGAGATGCTTATTCTCTGCGCACGTATCGGCTTCAGCCCGCCCCGTTTCTGAACACGCCTTCGCCTCGCCTTACCGCGTAGGCACCCCCATTCAGAAAATTATCGGAGCATGACATGTTGGACGATCTCAATCGCGGCATTGACTGGCAGGCGCTGGACGCCGCGCATCACTTCCACCCCTTTACCGACCATAAGGAACTGCACGAGCAGGGTGTACGGCTGATTACCTCGGCCGAGGGCGTTTATCTGCACGATTCCAACGGCAATAAGATCATGGACGGCATGGCCGGGCTATGGTGCGTGGCTGCCGGTTATGGCCGGCAGGAATTGGTGGAAGCCGCCGCCAAGCAGATGACGAAGCTGCCCTATTACAATGCCTTCTTCAAAACCACCACCGAACCTACCGTAAGGCTGGCCACAAAGCTGGCGGAAATCGCCCCAGAGGGCTTCCAGCATGTGTTCTTCGCCTGCTCCGGGTCCGAGGCGGTGGATTCCGCCATCCGCAGTGCGCGGGTGTACTGGCAGACCATCGGCAAGCCTGAGAAGAAAATCGTGATCGGCCGGGAATATGGCTATCATGGCTCCACCACTTTGGGCGCCTCTGCCGGCGGCATGAAAGACATGCACCGCCAGGCTGGCGACTTGCCGAATTTCGCGCAGGTGCTGCCGCCCTACTGGTATGGCAAGGGCGGGCAGATGAGCCCGGATGAATTCGGCCTCTACGCCGCCAAGGAAGTGGAAAAGAAAATCCTCGAACTCGGCGCGGAAAATATCGCCGCCTTCATTGGCGAGCCGATCCAGGGCGCTGGCGGTGTGCTGATTCCGTCCCCCACCTACTGGCCGGAGATCAACCGCATCTGCAAGCAATACGACATTCTGCTGATCGCCGATGAGGTGATCTGCGGCTATGGCCGCACGGGCAAATGGTTCGGCACGGATTATTTCGGCATCAAGCCGGATATGATGACCACCGCCAAGGGCCTCACCTCCGGCTATCTGCCGCTCTCGGCATTGCTGATGAACAACCGCGTGGCGGATGTGCTCATCAAC
>JAGXAE010000049.1 GCA_018971725.1 Pseudomonadota bacterium
TTGCTTCATCAGGTTGTCCAGCTGTTTGCTGCCTGACGGGACAAAATTCACATCATATTTCACCGGGTCCGCGCCCTGGGCGGCTGTGCCGCTTAGAACGAGACAAAGGCACAGAAGAAACTTGATCCGCCGGTGCATGGGTCAGGTTTGGCAGGATTTTTACCAAGTTTCCACCCGGTAAAGATTTAACCCATTGTAATGTATGGTTTGAATGATTGAATATTATGAAATCGGAATAAATTTACCGGCCCTGCCGTTTCGGATTCGCCGCCTCGGGCGCCGGGAAGCCGAGATAATGCAGCCCGTCCAGCATGTGTTTGGGCAAGGGCGCTTCCACCGTCAGGCGGCCGCCTTCCGGGTGCGGGAAGCTGAGGCGCCGTGCATGCAAATGCAACTGCGGCGCGAAATGTTCGGAGAAGATGCCGCCATAAACTTCATCGCCCAGAATGGGTGTGCCGAGTGCGAGGCAATGAGCGCGAAGTTGGTGCATGCGCCCGGTATGCGGGTTTAGTTGGGCCAAACAGAATCTGCGCCCGGCTTTGTCCAGCACGCGGTAATCGGTCACGGCGCTTTGCGCCTCCTTATCTTTCCGGCTGGCGGGTTCGGCGCGTGAGGTCTGGCCGAGATCAAGCCGCTTCAACGGCAGGTCGATGCGCCCTTCGAGCTGTTCGGGCAGACCGGCCAACAGCGCCCAGTAGGTTTTTTCCACATCGCGCCCGCGGAAGGCGGCGGCGAGGGTGCGCGCCACCCGGCTTGAGCGGGCGATGACCAGAAGCCCGGAGGTGTCGCGGTCCAGCCGGTGGACCAGTTTCGGGCGTTCCTCCGCGCCGTCTTGCAGCGCGTCCAGCATGCCATCCACATGTACCGTAATGCCAGAGCCGCCCTGCACCGGCAGCCCGGCGGGTTTGTTGAGCACAATTACGGAGCTGTCGCTGTACAGCACCATGCGCTCCAATTCCTTGGTGCGCGCTTCGTCCATCTTCACCACATGGCGCTGTTTTGGCGCAGCGGCGGGCGGCGCGATCTCAGGTACGCTCAGCACATCGCCCAAAGTGAGCCGCGCATTCGCTTCAGCGCGGCTGCCGTTCAGGCGGATTTTGCCGGTGCGCAGCAGCTTCTGCAAAATACCTTGCGTTAAGCCGGGTACTTCGCGGCGCAGGTAACGGTCCAGCCGCATTTCCGCGCCGGCTTCGGGTACTTGTATCTCGGTCATGATTTCTCATCGCGCAATTTCGCCCAATAAGCGAGGCGCTTTGAAATCTCGCGCTCAAAGCCTCGTTCCACAGGGCGGTAGAAATCCGGCCGCCCCATGCCTTCGGGGAAGTAATTATCGCCGGAGAACCCGTCCTCGGTGTCGTGGTCGTATTGGTAGTTTTCCCCGTAGCCGAGATTTTTCATCAGCTTGGTCGGCGCGTTCAGAATGTTCATGGGCGGCATCAGGCTGCCGGTTTCCTTCGCGGCGCGGTTGGCGGCCCCTATGGCCTTGTAAACCGCGTTGGATTTCGGCGCGGTGGCCAGATACACCACCGCTTGCGCGATGCAGACTTCCCCTTCCGGTGAGCCAAGGCGCTCGTAAGCCTCCCACGCCGCCAGCGCCTGGGGCAGAGCCTGCGGGTCTGCGAGGCCGATATCTTCCGAGGCAAAGCGCGTGACGCGGCGGGCGATATAGCGCGGGTCTTCCCCGCCCGCGAGCATCCGCGCCAGCCAGTATAAAGCCGCATCCGGGTCTGAGCCGCGCATGGATTTATGCAGGGCGGAGATGAGATTATAGTGCTCTTCGCGGTCCCGGTCGTATAACGCCGCGCGGCGGGAGAGCAGTTGCCCCAGCGCGGTTTCGTCCAGCACCGGCTCTGGCGGCAGGGCGAAAAGCTGCTCCGCCATGTTCAGCAAAGCCCGGCCATCGCCATCCGCCATGGCGCGCAGGCTGGCCCTGGCGGTGGGGGTGAGCGGCAGTGTTTCACCGGTTTCAGCCTCCGCCCGGCTGAGCAGCAGTTCCATCGCCGCATCGTCCAGACGCCGCAGCACGAATACCTGGGCGCGGGAGAGCAGCGCCCCGTTCAGCGCGAAGCTGGGGTTTTCCGTGGTTGCGCCGATCAGCGTGATCGTCCCCGCCTCCACCACCGGCAGAAACGCATCCTGCTGGGCACGGTTGAAGCGGTGGATTTCGTCCACAAACAGAAGCGTCGCCTTGCCCGCGCGGTGCAGGCGGGTGGCGTCCTCGAACACCTTTTTCAGGTCTGCCACGCCGGAAAACACCGCCGAAATCTGCTTAAACTGCAGCCCAGCCGCATCCGCCAGCAGCCGGGCGATGGTGGTTTTGCCCACGCCTGGCGGCCCCCATAAAATCAGCGAGGCCAAAGAGCCCCGCCTGAGCATGCCGGTCAGGCTCCCCTCCGGCCCCAGTAGATGGTCCTGGCCCACTACTTCGTTCAACGCTTTCGGGCGTAGCGTTTCGGCCAGAGGCCTTGGCCCGGCATGAGGGGCGGGCGGCGTTGCGGCAGTGGCCGGGCCGAACAGATCATCTTCCTGCATGCCGGGTATTTAAGCGCATGCGTGGCTGCCCGCCATCTCTCGCCTACCGATTATGATTGAAGCGGAGGCTTGGCTGCCCTAGATTCCCCATATGGCAAAACAAACCGGCCCTGTACTCGATATGACGCCTGACGGACGCTTCATCGAGCCGCCTAAACCTTCGATCGCGCAAATCCTTTTGCGTCTCGCCTTCTTCGGTATCGCCCTATGCGTTGGCGCGGCGCTGGTGTGGACCGCATTCATCATGGTCTCGATCCTGCTCATACTGGGCTTTGCGGGGTATTTGTTCGCGCGCAGCCAGCGCGGAACCTGGCGCTTTTAGGTCAGCACCGGCTCTAAATCCACGCCCACATGCAGGGAGTGGCGGCCTCCGCCCAGGATGATGCCGCGCAGGGGCGAGACGTCTGAGAAGTCCCGGCCCCAGGCAAGGGTGACGTGCTCGTCGCTCACCAGCAGATTATTTGTGGGGTCGAAATCCACCCAGCCGATCTCCGGGCCGAGCCAGGCGCTGATCCAGGCATGGCTTTGGTCCGCGCCGCGCCGCTTTTCCTGCCCAGGCGGCGGGGAGGTGCGCAGATAGCCCGATACGTATCGCCCCGGCAGCCCAAGCGCGCGCAGACAGGCGAGCATGAAATGCGCATAGTCCTGGCAGACACCTGTGCGCGTGTACAAAATTTGCAGCGCCGGCGTGAAGTTGTTGGTCACGCCGGGCCTGTAATTCATTTCCGTGAAGATGCGCTGGTTAAGCTCAAGCAGCGCCTCTAGAATTTTCCGCCCCGGTAAAAAGCTCACGGCGGCATAATCGGCAATCTCGCCCGCCGGCATGGCCAGTTTGCTGGGCAGGCAGAATTCCGCCACCTCCAGCTCCTGTTGCCCCCAGGCGGCGATCGCTTCCCAACGTGGGGTTTCCTGTGCGGGGGGCGGGGGGGGCAGGCATATTTCGATCGTGGCGCTGAGGTCGACGCTGAACTGCTTATGCGCGCCCGTCAGCGAGACCGTGGTGGTGGCGTTGCCGAAATGGTCCACCTCGTCGCGGCGGCTATCCGGCGCGGGAGAGATGTTAAGCTGCGCTTCCCGTACGATTTGCCCAGGCCGCTCGCGCGGCAGCAGGTGCATGAAATGCGTGCCGATCACCACCGGCTCGGCGTAGTCGTAGGTCGTGCTGTGGTGGAGGCGGTATAGGGTCATGCTGCGACGCAACTTGGCCGATTATTGCGCCGGTTCCAATATCTCGTCTTCCTCCAGCGTATGCGCTTCCGGCAGCAGGGTGAAGAAGCGGCGATGCACGCGGTCTGAAAGCTGGCGAAGCCGCGCCGCGATGTCGCTGAGCGTTGCGTTAAGGGCGCTGGGGTTGCCGGCGAGGTTTGTCACTTCCTGCTGCAAAAGCCGGGCGGTTTCCGCATCGTCATCCGCGCCCAGGCGTTCCAGGCAGGCGCGGAGCGCGTGGCATTGAAAGGCAAGCGCGCGTGGATTGGAGGCGTCAGCCAGCAGCATGGCCAGCACCGGCCCAGGCGCGAGGATGCCGGAATGGCGCAGCTCATAACTCAGCACCGAATCGGCGAGTTCGATTCCCAGCGCCATGCCTGGCTCTAGCCGCTCCACCGGGCCGTTGAGCAAAATGGCGAGGCTTTCCGCAAGAGTTTCGCCGCGTTCCAGCCGCCGCCCCATTTCCAGGAATAACCAGCCGCCATCGCGGGACATGTTTTCCGCCGCGATGCCCGCGAAGGTGGCGGCGAAACTGAGCATGGCGGGCAATGCCGCCGCCTCGTGGGGCAGCGCCTCGTGGGCCTGGTGCAGCGCGAACCGCACGGTGGAGAGCATGGAAGGCGAAAGCCGTTCGGAGGAGGCATCCACAAGGCGCCCCACTTCGCGCAGCAACCCCAAAATAGGGCGGCGCTGTGCCAGGGTTTGCCGGAGCAGCCGCCCGGAAATGCTGCTGCCCGCCACGTCCGGCGGCAGCAATCCGGCCTGGCCGAGGCAGCGTGTGATGAGCGCGCGCTCTGCCATGTCCCGCGGCAGGGAGGTGCCGGATTCAAGCCGCGGCAAGGCCAGCATCAGCAGCCGGGCGGCGGCCTCCAAGCGTTCCACCGAGCGGCCGAGCCAGAACAGATTATCCGCGAGGCGCGAAGGCAGATGCGCGGCGGCCAGGAATTTCACGCGCTCGGGCGGCTCGGCGGGGGGAGCGCCCGAAATCATGACCGGCTCCTCGTTGTCCAGCACCCATAAATCCTTGGTGCCGAGGCCCGGGGCCGTGTCCTCGTGGGCGGCGGGCAGACCGACCCCGCCGGGCAGAACCTGCCAAGTGGTGCCGTCCTGCCAAGCAAACAGTCTTAAGCATAACGGCGCCTTGGTGATTTCCCCATCAGCGCCAAGGAATGGCGCCAGGGAAGTGAGATGCGCGGTGTCGGTTTCCACCAGAGGTAGCTTCTCTGGCTCATTCAGCAGCGGCGTGAACAGGGCCTGGATATAGGGGCGCAGCGCCGCCGCTTCGAGCAATTTGCTGCCAGGCGCGTTGACGATGGAGAGCACCCCGGCGCGGATCGCACCAAAGGAGCCTGGAATCCCGGTTCCCGGCCGGCCGCCTTGCTCCAGCGGGTCCAGGTCCAATCCTGAAACGCCGCGGATCAGCGTTGCTACATGCAGTAGCCCGCTCAGGGTTTTCATGTGCAGGGCGCCATTGCGGGCGGCAAGGTCCCCAGGCTCGACCAGCAGCACGCCGAGGGCACGGGCCAGCAGCGCGTCGTCTATTCCCTCCTCGCTATTGCGGCTTTGCGCGAGCCCGCCTGACAGCACCGCGACAAGTCCGCCCTCCGCATCGCGCTGGAGATGGTCCACGAGCATTTCACGCGCTGTGCGGATGGAGCGCAGCGCCACGGAGCGGAACAATTCGGGCAGTGTGCCGGTGGCCAGGCGCCGGAGAGACAGGGCGTCCCCCAGCCCTGGCACCACGCCGGTGTAGTCACGCAGCAGTTGGAACCGGCCGTCCGGCGCACGGATTACATCCGCCGCGTAGAGGCCGAGGCGTGGTGTGACGAGGCTGGTGCCGGTGTGCATCGGGCGCAGAAAATAGGGGTCTGAGAACACCAGGGTGGGCGGCAGCTGGCCAGAGCGCAGCAGGTTCTGCGCGCCATAAATATCTTCCAGCACATGCGAAAGCAGGGTTGCGCGCTGCCTTATGGCGTCTTCCAGCGCGGCAAATTCCGTGGCCGTAAGCAAGGCGGGAATGGGGTCGTAGAGCCGGGCCCCTGGCGCGCTGAGCGGCGCGGCGAACCCCATTTGCCGGTTGAGGGCGGCTGCCCGGCGGGCGAGCTCCTTGCTTCCCACCTCACGGATGGCGCTCAGAACCGGCGCCCAAGGGCGGCGCGTTCGGCCCTGGCGGTCCAGAGTTTCATCACAAGGGGTCATGGGTTGCATTCGCGGAAACGTATCAGAGTGTGGCGGAAGTGCCTACCGGTGTGTGACAAGAGGGACATATTCCCGCCCCGGCGGCGTGGCGAACCTGTCTTAAGGCGAGTTTTGGTCCGGCGTTTGCATGGTGAATGACGTGAGTCGTTGGCTTTACGGGAGCATCTTGCGAATATGGATGTTTTGACGGCAGATTTATCTTGCACCTCGACGGATGGGCGGGAAAACTTGGTTTACAAATGCTGAAGTGCTGGACGAAACCAGTTTGGCCGTTGCCCTGGGCGCGGGCGCAAAAAGCGGTGGCACTGGTTTACGCTTCGACTTGCCGTGGGTGCCCTACTCTCATTTTTCGCGCGCGTGTGCGGGAGGCTGTGGTTTGAACGAAATATTCCGTCAATTTGGCTCCGAATACGATCCTGGCCGGTTTTTTTGCGAATTGACCACGCCGCGCCATGGCGCCGGCCCGGTGCCGCAACAGCTTGTGGAGCGATTGCAGGGGATTGGGCTGGAGGCGCTGCGCGCTCGCGCCTCGGCCGCGGAAAATGACCTCATCGATCTCGGCGTGACCTTCACGGTTTATTCCGACGCCACGGCCATAGACCGTATTCTGCCTTTTGACTGTATCCCTCGCATTTTAACGGCCCGTGAATGGGACCTGCTGGAGAACGCCTGCATCCAGCGGGTGAAGGCGCTGAACCTGTTCCTGGGCGACATTTATGGCAAGGGCCATGTGGTGAAGGATGGCGTCATCCCCGCCGATCTAGTGTACGGCAACACCAATTACCGTCCTGAGATGAGGGATTTTCCAGTGCCCCACGGCACTTATGTGCATGTTTGCGGCATCGACATCATCCGGGACGAAAAAGGCGATTTCCGGGTGCTGGAGGATAATGCCCGCACCCCCTCCGGCGTGTCCTACGTTATCGAGAACCGGCATTTGATGCTGCGCACTTTTCCGGACCTGATGGCCGGCATCAAGTTGCGCCCGGTGGATGATTACGGCCGCCGCCTGCGTGCCGCCATGGCGGAGGTGGCGCCCGGCGACCACGCCGACCCGCAAGTCGTGCTGCTTTCCCCGGGCATCTACAACTCTGCTTATTTCGAGCATGTGTTTCTGGCGCGGGAGATGGGTGTGCCGCTGGTGGTGGGGGCGGATCTCGTAGTGGAGGCGGATCGCGTTTTCATGCGTACCACCTCAGGGTTGAAGCCGGTGCACACTATCTATCGCCGTCTGAACGACGATTTTTTGGACCCGGAAGTGTTCCGGCCGGATTCCATGCTGGGTGTGCCTGGCCTTATCCGTGCCTGGAAGAAGGGCAATGTTGCCATTGCCAACGCGGTGGGGACCGGGGTGGCGGACGACAAGGCGGTTTATGCCTACATGCCGCGCATCATTAAATATTATCTCGATGAGGAGCCGCTGATCCAGAACGTTGATACCCATATCTGCCGAGAGGCGGAGGGGTTGAAATACACGCTGGAGAATCTCGACAAGCTGGTGACCAAGCCGGTGGGCGAGAGCGGCGGTTACGGCATCACAATTGGTCCCCGTGCCTCGAAGGAGGAGCTGGAAACCGTGCGCGAGACCATTTTGGCCAACCCGGATAACTGGATCAGTCAGCCGATGATCGGGCTTTCCGTCGGGCCGACCTTGGCGGAGGAAGGCATCGGCCCGCGCCATCTGGACCTGCGGCCCTTCATCATCACCGGCAAGGAGAGCTGGGTGCTTCCCGGTGGGCTTTCGCGGGTGGCGATGAAACGGGGCTCGCTGATTGTGAATTCGAGCCAGGGCGGGGGATCCAAGGATACCTGGGTGCTGGCCAGGGATTTTGGCGAAGGAGAGCCAGCATGATGCGCGACCCGGGGTTACTGGCCCGTGACGCCGAGGGGCTGTTCTGGATGGCCCGCTATCTTGAGCGGGTGGAAAACCTGGCGCGGCTCATCGATGTGACGCAGAGTTTCGAGAGTCCCGGCTTCGAGGCTGAGGCTTGGCAGGGGCTCATCCGGATTAACGCGGATGAGAAGACCTTCCGCGAACGCGGGTTCTCGTTCGACGCTACTCACGTGAAACGATTCTATCTGCTGGACAAGGGCAATGCGACCTCGGTGCCGGGCAGCCTGGAAGGGGCGCGCACCAATGCCCGCACATTGCGGCCGCTGATGAGCACCGAGATGTGGCGCCAGCTCAATATGTTTCACCGCTTCGTCAGCCGCATCACGCCTGAGGATTTGGAAGGCGATGCGCTCTCACGCCTGTGCACCAAGATAAAAGAGGGTGTGCAGGCCCATACCGGCATTACCGAGGGCACGCTCTACCGCGACCAGGGTTGGTATTTCTACGAGATAGGCCGGCTGATTGAGCGCGCTGACCAGACCACGCGCATGCTGGATATAAAATACACAGCCATTCTTCCCCATGGGCGGGAGGAAAAGCGCGTTGCCGAACTCACGCAATGGAACGCCATTTTGCGTGCCGCAGCGGGGTATCACGCTTTCAAGCGCCTTTCCCGCGCGCAGTTCTCGCCCGAGGACGTGGTGCAATTCCTGTTGCGTGACCCCGCCAGCCCGCGTGCGCCGCTGTTATGCGTGCGCCGGATTGAGTCCCATCTGGATGATCTTCGCCGCCATTTCGGCCTTGTGGCCGGGGAGGAGGCGATGGAGCTGGCGGAGGTGCTGCGCGAGCTGCTGCTGGAAAAGCCGATAAGCCATATTCTTGCCACGGGCCTGCATGATTATCTGGATGTTGTGCAAATCCATTTGCAGGAACTTGCCGGAGCCATCGGCCGCGCGTTTTTCCGGGATTGGCGGCCCGAGACGGTTCCGGTATCGCAACTGCAAATACAAACCCAGGTTAGCGCGTGAGCAGTTCGACTTTTTCTCCGTCAGTGGCCAATACAACCAGGCTTCCGGCAAATGCCTCCCGCATTGCCGCATGGGCTTGGCCGCTTGGGGTTTTCGTTCTGGCTTTGCTGCCGCGGCTGTTTGACCTCGCCGCCAAGCCCCTCTGGCTGGATGAGGTGCTTACCCTTCAACGCGCCTCGCTTAAGCCGGCGGCGCTGGTGCTGGATTCTTTCCAGAACCATCACTTGCCGAGCTTCTTCCTGATGCTCTCGCCGCTGACCCATCTGGCGCATCCGGAATTCTGGCTGCGCCTGCCTTCGGCGGTGTTCGGCAGCGTGGCCGTTGTGCTGGTGTTTTTGATCGCGGCGCGCATCGGCGGCAGGCTGGCGGGCGTGCTGGCAGCGTTGATCCTGGGGCTGTCGCCCATCACAGTCGCTTTTTCCCAGGAAGCGCGCTCATACACCTTGGTAATGACGTTGATCTTGGTGGCGCTGTACGGTGTGCTCCTGTTGGCGCAGGATCTGGCGGCGGCGGGGCGGGGATTTAAGGCGGCAAAGGCGGGATGGCTGTGCTTTGTGCTGGGAACCGCCGCGGCGCTGGATGTACTGGGCGATGGGCTGCCCTGGCTGCTCGCCGCAAACCTGATTTTTGCAGCATTGCTGCCGTTCGCGCCGGCGCGCTGGGGCCTTATGCGCAATGTGTTGCTGGCGGATCTCGTGGTGGTGGTCGTCACGGCGCCGTTCTACGCACTGCTGCTGCATTTCCAGTACCAGCCGGTCACCACCGCTATGCAATGGATTCCACCGCTGGATGCAGGGCGGATATGGTATAATTTCGGCTCGGTTTACTTCATGCACGTGGCGGACTGGGTTTCATTCAAACTCTTGAATACCCGCTTGGTGCCCGGTTTAACCCGGACGATTGATGTGCTGCTGCTGCTCGCGTTGGGCGCTGCTGCCTGGGGGCTGCGCGCCCGCCCGCCGGTGCTGGTGGTTCTGGGCATCGCGTTTCTGTTCCTGCCTTGCCTGTTTCTGCTAATTTCCTTGCGCCAGCCGATTTTGTTGCCGCGTTATTTGTTGTGGAGCACCGCGCCATTCGCCATTCTGGTGGGGGTGGGGGCGGCGGTGCTGCTAAAAGACCGGCCGGCACGCGCCGCGTGGTTTGCGGTGGCGGGCGCCGCGGCACTGCTGCTCGTCAACCTGGCGCCGTATTACCATACGGAAACGAAGCCGCGCTGGGACCTGGCGGCGCGGATGCTGGCGGGAGAGGTCAACAAGGGCGATGTCCTTTACTTCTCCGACTCATGGGCGGTGCCGGTCTTGCAACTCTATATGCCACCTGGCGCGCAGCAGCGCGTGTTCGAGGATTCCAACGGTAATCTCGCGCATGCGGAACAGGCGATTGCCGAGGGCAAGCGAGTCTGGGTGGTTTATGGCCATGGCGGGCAGAGCACCACCACGGCGAAGAAGTTCTTCAGTAAGGTGCATGGGTTGGGCATGCCGAGCTTGGTGCAGGCGGCAGGCTCGCAGATCACCATCGTGCTCTACGACCCCTCGGTGAGTTTCGCGAGCTGCACTGATCTCGGCCTTCAAGACGGCATTTGCAGCTAAACCAGCCGGGTTCCGGCACGGCTAGACATAAAAAACGCCGCCAGCCCATATGGCTGACGGCGTTTTTGGTTTCAGGTTGCCGCTTATTTGTCGACGAACGCTTTCTCGATCACGTATTGCCCCGGCTCGGAGTGGTTGCCCTCGTTAAAGCCCCGGGCTTCCAGCATGGTCTGCAAATCCGCCAGCATATGCGGGCTGCCGCAGAGCATCACGCGGTAATCCTCTTTATTAAGGGCGGGCAGGCCAAGGTCCGCTTCCAGCTTGCCATGCTCAAGCAAAACCGAGATGCGGCCATTATGCTTGAACGGCTCGCGCGTGACTGTGGGATAGTAAAGCAGCTTCTCCTGCGCCAGTTCGGCAAAAATCTCGTCCTGCGCCAGCTCGTTCACGATCTTCTCGCCATAGGCCAGTTCTTCAACGTGGCGGCAGCCATGGACCAGGATGATCTTCTCGTACCGCTCATAAGCGTCGGGGTCTTTGATGATGCTCACGAACGGCGCCAGCCCGGTGCCGGTGGAGAGCAGCAGCAGGTATTTGCCGGGCGAAAGATTGTCCTGGATCAGCGTGCCGGTGGGCTTACCGCCAATGATGATCTCATCGCCTGGCTGCAATTTTTGCAGATGCTGCGTCAGTGGGCCGTTGGGCACCTTGATGGAAAAGAATTCCAGCTGGTCCTCGTAATTGGCGCTGCACAGCGAATAGGCGCGCAGCAGTGGCCGGCCATTTATTGGTAAGCCGATCATCACGAATTGTCCGTTTATGAAGCGCAGGCCGGGGTTTCGTGTGGTGGTGAAGCTGAACAGCCTGTCAGTCCAGTGCCGGACGGCTTTCACCGTCTCGGTATACATCGTCGCCAAGGTTACGTGCTCCGCAAAAAATCAGAGCGTGCTTAAACGCTCCCGTGTAAAATGTTAACCTCTATTTTGGTATTGCAGGGCATCAAAACGCAAAAATCTCCTCTTTTTGGGGTTTGTTGACTTGGCTTGGCGGAAAAGACGCTTTCAGTTAAGGATTTTCCGGGCAAAGCTGGAGAAGACATGTTCCCCATGACGCAGCTGACGGCTGAAACTGGCCAATCGCATGGCGCCAACCCTGTTTTTGCACCGGAATTCGCAGCGTTGCGCAAGCACCTGCCGGAGGGGCCGCCGCGGCACCCTATTCTGCTGCGTTACGAGGCCGAGGCTGGCTGGCTCGTGGCGCATGGCGTGGAACCTGGTCTGGCCCGCGCCGCCGCCGCCCGCGCCGCCGCTATTTTCGGCATGGACGAGGACGGCCCGGCTGATGGTTCCGCATCCCCTCCCTGGAGGGCGCCGATGGCGGCGGATATTTCTCCTGGCCCGTTGCGCCTTGCGGCACTGTTCGGGCTGGGTGCCGACGCGGCGGAGCGGCTGCACGAGGTGTGGGGGCTGCTCGGCACCGCCGACGCGTTGATGGAGACAGGCGGTGATATTCGCCTCACCCGGGACCCGAAAACCGCCCTCAACGGCTATGGTTGCAGCCATCGTCCGCGGCCTTGGGCCATCACCTTCGCGTCTTCCACTGCGTCTTCATCATCTGCGCGGGGTTATATCGCGGCCGACAAGGCGCGCCTGGCCGTAACAGCGGCGCTGCTGCGCGGTGCGCTCCGCGCCAAGGCGGTGGACACATGTATAGAAGCCGCGCGCCGCGGCATCGCTAAAGGCTTTGGCTTGCGGGCGGGCGAGGAGATCGTGCTCGCGGCTTCAGGCACCGACACGGAATTGCTGGCTTTGGCGCTGACCCACCTGGCGGGGACGGACAAACCCATCCTGAATATCCTCATCGCGCCCGAGGAAACCGGGCGTGGCGTGCCGATGGCGGCGCGTGGGTTGCATTTCGCGGTGGACACCGCTTTGGGCCATGATGTGACCTGCGAGGCGCCGATCGAGGGTTTCCGCCGGGACACCGCGCTCGCCAATATTCCTTTGCGTGACGCTTCTGGCGTGGTGCGCATGGCGGTGGTGGTCGAGGCGGAGATAGAAGCCGCCTTGGCCGGTGCGCTGGCGGCGGGCAAACGGGTGATCCTGCACGGGCTGGATCTTTCCAAAACCGGATTGCTGGCGCCGTCCCCCATGTTTTTGGCCAAGCTGCGCGCGGTTTACGGCGACGCGTTCGACATTGTTCTGGATGCTTGCCAAGTCCGGCTCTCGGCGGCCTCTGTGCGGGCGTATCTCGATCTTGGCGCCACGGTGCTGGTGACGGGTTCGAAATTCTTCACCGGCCCGCCTTTCGCCGGGGCGGCGCTGCTGCCGGCCCCTGTGGCGGCACGGCTGCAAACGGGGGCGTTGCCTGCCGGGCTTGCCGCCTATTTCAACCGGGCGGAGTTTCCGGTGAACGCACCTGCGGCGCGGGACTTGCCGGAGGGAGGTAATTACGGCCTTGCCTTGCGCTGGCATGCGGCCTTGGCGGAGATGCGCGCATTTCTACGTGTTTCGCCTGTGAGGCGGGCGGAGATTCTGCGAGGCTTCGCGGCGGCGGTGGAACGCGGGATTTCTGCCACGCCCGGTTTGACGCTGCTGCCCGCGCCGCCGCTCTCGCGCACGTCAACTGAAGAAAACTGGGAACGCCTGCCCAGTATCTTCACTTTTTCGCTGCGCGCACCGCACGCATCTGGCCGCTGCCTGGCGCCCGTCGAGGCGAGGCAGGTTTATATGTGGCTGAATACCGATCTGTCTGCTTGGATGCCGGAGCAGCCGGAAATCGCGGCGCGCATTTGCCATATCGGCCAGCCTGTGCCGCTAGCGCAGCCGGATGGAAACGGGCAGATGGGAGCGCTCCGGGTTTCCGCCGGGGCGCGGTTGATCTCGGGGGAACCTTCGCACCGCGCATTGGGGCCACGGGCGCGGCTGGAACGGGAGTTCACAGATGTAGGTGTGGTTTTCGCCAAGATTGGGTTGATCCTGGCGAATTGGGAGGCGCTTTGCGCGGCTGATCCGAGCCCATGCTACCGCTCGCGCGGGCTGTCATCGTCACCTTAGGATTAGTTGGCGCGGGTTCCGCGCCAGCCTAAACCAGCGGGCTCTAATGGCTGAAAACATTCCCGGCCTGATTTACGCTGGTAAGGCCAGCGAAGATCAGATGTGTACCGTCGTTGAGGAGCACGTTCAGCGATCCGCCGATGACGTTTTCGTTGGAGACGCTGAGGCCAGCCGCAAGCACCAGCTGGCCTGTGAAGTTGTTGATCATGTC
>JAGXAE010000050.1 GCA_018971725.1 Pseudomonadota bacterium
GAATTCGTTGAATGAGGACGAAATGAACAGCCAAGACATCACAGACGCCGCCCGGGAAGCGCATATCGTCACCAAGGTGCTGCCCTATCTGCGCCGTTACGCCGGGGCGACGATCGTGGTGAAATATGGCGGCCATGCGATGGATGGTTCTCTGGCCAACGAATTCGGCCGCGATATCGCGCTGCTGAAGCAGGTGGGCATCAACCCCGTGGTGGTGCATGGCGGCGGCCCGCAGATCAACGCCATGCTTAAGCGCCTTAACATTCAGTCCAGCTTTGTGCAGGGGCTACGGGTGACGGACGCCGCCATGGTGGAAGTGGTGGAAATGGTGCTGGCGGGCACGGTGAACAAGCAGGTAGCCGGGCTTATAAACACTGCTGGCGCGCTGGCGGTGGGCATTTCCGGCAAGGATGGCGGGCTGATCCGCGCTCGCAAGCTACGCCGCACCTATAAGGACCCGGATTCGGCCATCGAGCAGGTGTTGGATCTGGGCTATGTGGGCGAGCCGGCATTTATTGATACCCGCGTGATCCACGCGCTAACCGGAGCGGGGCTGATCCCCGTGATCGCGCCCGTGGGCGCGGGTGAGGATGGCCAGACCTATAACATCAACGCCGATACGGTGGCGGGCGCCATCGCGGGTGCATTGAACGCGCAGCGCTTGCTGATGCTGACAGACGTGCCGGGCGTTTTGGATAAAAGCAAGCAATTGCTGGCGGATCTTTCATTGACGCAGATCCGGGGGCTGATTGCAGATGGCACGATTTCCGGCGGGATGATCCCGAAAGTGGAAACCTGCATGGAGGCGGTGACGCTGGGCGTGAAAGGCGCCACCATCCTAGACGGCACCGTGCCGCATGCGCTGCTGCTGGAGCTGTTCACCGAGCACGGCATCGGCACGATGATTCACAAATGATCGCGACGATTTATCACAACCCGAAATGCGGAACCTCGCGCAATGTGCTGCAAATTCTGCGCGAGGCCGGGGTTGAGGCGGAGATTGTGGAATATCTGAAAACCCCGCTGTCCCGCAAAGAACTTGCGGATCTCGCAAAGAAGCTTGGTGGCGCCACGGAAGTTTTGCGCACTAAGGAGCCCTTGGCCGCCGAGCTAGGGCTGAAGGATGCCGGCGATGACGCGATTCTGGATGCGATCGCTGAACATCCAATTCTGTTCAATCGCCCCGTGGTGGTGACGGAGAAGGGCGCCAAAGCCTGCCGTCCGTCTGAGACGGTTCGCGAAATTATTTAAAGAATTGGTTGCAGGGGCGCTTCAGCCCCAGATGCTCGCGCAGCGTGGTTCCCTCATACGCCTCGCGATAGATGCCACGGCGGGTGAGTTCCGGCACCACGAGGTCGACGAAATCGTTCAGCCCTTCCGGCACGGTGTGGAACATGATGTTGAACCCATCTGAGCCTTTGCTCTCCAGCCATTCCTGCATGCCATCCGCGATTTCGCCCGACGTGCCGATGAATTGCAGTCCGCCATAGCCGCCGACGAATTGCGCGAGTTGGCGCACGGTGAGATTTTGTTCGCGCGCCATCTTCACCAGGCTGGCCTGGGCACTCTGGCTGGCATTGGTGGGCGGCAATTCCGGCAGCGGGCTATCCAGATCGAATTTGGTCGCGTCCACGCCCAGGCGCATGGAGAGGTTGGGCATGGCGCTGTCGGGATGCACGAGGCGATCGAGGCGCTTTTTCTTCTCCTGCGCTTCCTCATGCGTGCGCCCGGCAACGACCATCGCCGCCGGCAGTATTTTTAACGAATCGTCGGGACGCCCGATGGCCGCCATGCGGCGGTGGATGTCGGCATAAAATTCCTGCCCATCCTTCAGCGAACGCGCGGCGCCGAAGATCACCTCCGCCGTTTCCGCCGCCAACTGCCGCCCGGCCTCCGACGCGCCAGCCTGCACGATAACTGGCCAGCCCTGCACCGGCCTTGCGATATTCAGTGGACCGCGCACAGAGAAATATTTACCCTCATGGCCCAGCGGGTGCATTTTCTCAGGATCGAAGAACACCCCGCTCTCCTGATCTCGAATCCAGGCATCGTCGGCGAAGCTGTCCCATAATCCGGTGACGGCATCGTAGAACTCGCGGGCGCGGCGGTAGCGCTCGTCATGCTCCATCTGGTCATCGGCCCCGAAATTCAGCGCGGATTCTGGGTTAGAGGTGGTGACGATGTTCCAGCCGGCGCGGCCCTGGCTGATATGGTCCAGCGAGGCGAAGCGCCGCGCGACATGAAAAGGCGCGTCGAAAGTGGTGGAGGCGGTGGCGACGAGGCCGATGCGTTCCGTTACCATCGACAAGGCGGAAAGCAGGGTGAAGGGCTCGAAGGAAGTGACTGTCGCGCTGCGGCGCAGGGCGGCCATTTCCATATTCAGCACACCGAGATGGTCCGCCATGAAAAAGGCGTCAAAGCGCCCCTGTTCCAGCTTCTGGATGAATTGAACCATGTGCGAGAGGTTGAAATTCGCATCCGGATAGCTGCCGGGGTAGCGCCACCACGCGGTATGGATGCCGACCGGACGCATGAACGCGCCGAGATGAAGCTGCTGGCCCACGCGTTTTTCCTTCCCGGCGCGGCGGCCGGCGCAAATGAACGATTGCCATCATTTATGTAAGGAAACTAAGATGCCAAGCCTTGGCCGGTTACTTTTTGATTTGTGTGAGATGGCGAAGATGTTCGTGGTGATTTTTCGCGCCCGCATGGCGCAGCCGGATGCGGCATATGCTGAAATGGCGGCGCTGCTGCGGGCGTTGGCGCTGGAGACATTCGGCTGCCTGGAATTTCACGCGCTGACAGAAGGCGATGAGGAGATCGCGCTTTCCTATTGGCCTGACCTTGCCTCGATCAAAGCCTGGAAGGTGCAAGCTGAACATCTGCATGCGCAAAACAGCGGGCGGGATTTGTGGTATGATTTATATCGCGTGGAAATCGCAGAAGTTTCACACGCCTATGCCTGGACAGAGGCTCGGCAGTGAGGTGTGAAGCGCGGCGGTAAGCCAAGAGGGTTTTGGTTTCCTCGGCACAGACACACAGGAAATACAAACAGCCCAGTGCCGAGACGAGGCCGATGGCAATGTTCGGGCTTACGCAGAAAAGCCAAGCCATGGTTATATTCCTTTCAAACACGGGGGGGTGGTTAGAACAGGCTCATTTGCATGCTGGCCGGATTGCGGCCGGGAATAAGGAATTTAGATGCATCCAGGCGGTAGCGCTCTTTATCCAGGCCCAGCCGCCGCACGGCGCGGGTGAAGCGTTGCGCCATCATCGCGGCGTAGGGGCCGGTGCCGGCAAAACGCGTGTGAAATTGTGAATCATTCAACTCTCCGGCGCGGCTTTGGCGAATCAGACTGAGCACGTGGGTGGCGCGTTCCGGCAGATATTTTTGCAGCCAATCGGTGAACAACGCGCCCAGCTCGTGCGGCAGGCGCAGCATGGTGGTGTAGGCGCTGGTGGCGCCCGCTTTCGCGGCTTCCTCAAGGATCTGTTCCATCTCCGCGTCGTTCAGGCCGGGGATCATCGGCGAGGCCATAACGCCCACCGGAATCCCCGCTTCCGCCAGTTCCGAGATTGCCGCGAGGCGCCGGGCGGGGGAGGCGGCGCGAGGTTCCATCGCCCGGGCCAAGGCGGGGTCGAGTGTGGTGATGGAGATATGCACCTTTGCCAGCCCGTGCGCGGCCATGCGGGCGAGAATATCCTTATCCCGCGCCACACCGGCGGATTTGGTGACGATGCCGACGGGATTATTGAAGCGCTCCAGCACCTCCAGCACCGATCGGGTGAGACTGAGCGTGCGCTCCACAGGCTGATACGGGTCTGTGTTGGAGCCAAGCACGATCACGCCAGGCTTATAACCGGAGCGTGAGAGCTCCTTTTCCAGCAGTTTCGCGGCATCCGGCTTGAATACGATCTTGGTCTCGAAATCCAGACCTGCGGAAAAGCCAAGATAAGCGTGGCTCGGCCTGGCGAAGCAATAGATGCAGCCATGCTCGCAGCCCCGGTAGGGGTTCACGCTTGTGTTGAAGGCGAGGTCAGGGCTGTCGTTTCTGGCGATGATGCTGCGTGTGGTGTCGCGGATGAGCGTGGTTTGGGGGCGGCTTGTCTCATCCTCATGGTCCCAGCCATCGTCGAAGGCCTCCAGCCGCTCCGCCTCGAAACGGTTGGCCGGGTTCATGCCTGTGCCGCGCCCCTTGATGGCGCCGGGGCCGGCATCCTTCTTGATTCGCACGCAGGAAACAGACTGAAAGCCAGACATTTTTGTTCGCGCTCCGTTCTTGCTTGATTAAGGTCATTTCATAACCGCAAGTCAAGAACAAAAACAGAACAAATTAGTTAAGAATAAGGCCACTCAAGGCGGCCTCCTTAGCAACCCATTAAAAATGCTCTTTTAATCGCGGCATCAATTCCACCAGATTGCAAGGCCGGTGGCGCGCATCCAGCTGGAAGCGCAGAATATCGTCCCAGCCATCCTTCACGGCGCCGGTGGAGCCTGGCAGGGCGAACAGATAGGTGCCGTTGGCAACTCCACCCAAGGCGCGGGACTGCATGGTGGAGGTGCCGATCTTGGCGTAAGAGAGCATGCGGAACAGCTCGCCAAACCCCTCGATGACTTTCTCGGTCACGCGGCTGAATGCCTCGGGGGTTACATCCCGGCCGGTAACGCCCGTGCCGCCGGTTGTAATGACCACATCCACCGTTGGGTCGGCGATCCAGGCGCGGAGCTGCGCCTCGATACAATCCGCGTCGTCCTTGATGATGGTGCGCGCCGCCAGCTCGTGCCCGGTCTCGGTCACGCGTGCCGCCAGCGCATCGCCAGAGGTGTCGTTCGCTTCCGTTCGCGTGTCGGAAATTGTGGCGACGGCGATGCGCACGGGGATGAACTTCCGGCTTTCGTCGATGCGGCTCATTGCAACTCCGCCGTTTCAACGGGTGCGGGGTTGAAGCCGTGCAGGGTAGGAAAATCGCCCTGCGCCAGCGTGTCTAGGCTGCGGGGCCTCAGGCCGATTTCCTCCGCGTAAAGCCAGCTATCGGCCAGAACCTGATGCACGAACCGGCGGGTCTCGTCGTTGGGGATCGTCTCGATGAACAGCAGCGGATCCGAATCGTCCTTGATCCCGCCGTACCATGCGGAGGCAGCGCCCGGCCCGGCATTGTAGCTGGCGAGGATGGCGAGCAGGTTTTCCTGAATACCCGGCTGCTGGCCAAGATATTTCAAATAAGCCTGGCCGAGAGCCAGATTGGCGGAGGGATTGTCGATGGAGCCTGTCACATCTTCCGCCCGGCGCATGGTGGCGGCGGTTGCCGGCATCAGCTGCATCAGCCCGCGCGCGCCAACGCGCGAAACCGCCATCGCATCAAAGCCGGATTCGGTCCGGGCCAGGGCATAGAGAAGTGCTGGGTCCACGCTGAAGCCGCCTTGCGGGTGCATGGCGGGCAAGGGCAGGCGCGCGCCGGCGATCTCATCCACCGGGCTTGGTAGGGTGCTGGCGATCGCAATGGTCACGTTCACCAGGCCTGCGCGGGCCGCCACGGCCATCACAGCGCGCCCGAGGCCGGGTGTGGATTGCATCTCTGGCCACAAGGCGCGCAGCGCCGTTTCCGCCTGATCGCTCAACCCAACCTGAAGCATTTCAAAAGCAAGATGTCCGTCCGGCACCGAATCGACGGCGGTGATGTCCGCTTCCGTCAATGTCGCCGCTATGCCCGTGGGGCCGAAGCCCTGCCCTAGCAAACGGCCGGCCAGCATGCCGTAAAACGTGTCAGCCTGCCAGGATGCCTGGTGCAGCCAGTTCAGATACTGGTCCGGCTGTTGCTGGCGCAGCGCCGCGCGCGCCGCCCAGAAGGCGCTGGCGGCGCGGTCGTCTTCCGAGATGCCGCGCATCTCGGCGCCCTTGCGGAAGTCATCGGCCGCGGCAGGCAGATCGTTTCGCTTCCACTCATCCAGCCCAGCCACAAACTCCCGGTGCCAGGCCGCGCTGTCCGGCGCCAGGGAAGGCCGCGCCGCGCCGCTGGCGGTGAGCGTTTTTTCGGGCAGCAGGGAAAGATCCGGCGGGGCCGGCATTTCGGCATGGGCAAGCTTGTGCTGCATCAACCCGTAAATGGCCGGGGCCTCCGGTTCGTCGGCGTATTTGGCCCACCAGGCGGTCAGTTCAGCTGGTTTGGTGATGTAATTGGCGCTTAAGTACCGCTCCGCCAGAACCACTCCAACCAGGCTGGTGTCTGAAACCCGGGCCAGCATTTTGTTGGAGGCGGTGAACTCGCCGTCGTGCTGCAATTGCAGGGCGCGCTGATAAAAAGCCACATCGCTGGGCGGCAGCGGCTGCGGCAGCGTCACCTCCACATCGCCCGAAGGGGCGTTGCGCGGCACGGCATAAGCTACAGATTCCCCGTTGGTGCCGTCTGCCGGCGGTGTGGGGGGCGTCGTCGTTCCCGTTCCTTGCCCCATATCGAGGGACTTCGCCTTGGCCTGCACGGGAACCATGCAGTTGAAAGCGAAAACGGACATGGCGGCAAGCGCCGCACGCGTCACGTTCAGGCGGGAGAGCGGTTTGATGGCTCCTCGCATGACGCTGACCTACACATGTCCCAACCATGAAGCAAGCCTTAAACTCGACACACGTCTCCGATCCCGAGACGGTCGTGGCTAGCCACCACATTTTTGCCATAGTTCGGCGCGGAACTCCAGCGAAGAATCTAAATTAAATCTATGAAAATTTAGTTAATCAGCTTTGCGTTTCGATCCAAGCACGCAGTTGCAGCAAATCTTGCCATGATTCACGCTTAGCCAAAGGGATACGTAGCAGATAAGCCGGATGGTAGCTGGGCAAGCAGGGCAGGGGCGCGGTCAGGCCCTCGATTCGGGTTTGCCGCCATTGCCCGCGCAGCCGCCTGATGCCGCTTTGCCCCTCTGCCCCCAGCAGCCCCTTGGTTGCCACGGCGCCGAGGGTGAGCAAGCCTTTGGGGGCGATTAGCGCGATCTGCCGGTGCAAAAATGGCAGGCAAAGCGCGATTTCGGCTTCCGTGGGCGCGCGGTTGCCGGGCGGGCGCCACGGTACGGCATTGATAATCCGTACTTTCGTGCGGTCCAGCCCGATGGAACCCAGCATCCGGTCCAGCAACTGCCCGGCGGGGCCGACAAAGGGTTTGCCGATTCGGTCTTCCTCGCCGCCGGGGGCTTCGCCCACGATGACCAAACGCGCATCCGGCGCGCCATCGGCGAACACGAGCTGGGTGGCGGTATCGCGCAGGGCGCAGCCGGAAAACCCCCGCATGGCCTCCTCCAGCTCCCCCAGGCTCATGCAGCCGGCGGCCAGCCGCGCGGCGTCTTCTGGCCCGGCGAGCGTTGCCGGCGCGGCGGCGCGACTGGCGGGGCGAGCGGGAGCGGGGCTTTGCGGGGCCTTAAAGGCAAGCGGCGCGGGCGGCGGGGCATGGCGGCGGTCCTGCGGCATATCCAGCAGCGCCTCATCCGCCCCCCATTCCCATTGCAGCTTCAGCGCGTCCAGCAACTCCATGGTTGAATCATTATCTTGGCCCGGCCGGACCCGCCAGCCCTTTGCGCGAAGGTGGATTTGTCATTAGACCGGCAGCACGATCATAACGAGGAACGCAACAATGTCGGACGAGGCGCTGCCGCGTGAGGCGATGGAATTCGATGTGGTGGTTGTGGGCGCCGGGCCGGGCGGCCTTTCGGCGGCCATCCGCCTGAAGCAGTTGAACCCGGAACTCGCCGTCTGCGTGGTCGAGAAAGGCTCGGAGGTCGGCGCACATATCCTCTCCGGCGCGGTGCTGGAGCCGCGTGCGCTGAAGGAGCTGATCCCCGATGTCGACCCTGGCCTGATCCCGCTGGCCACGCCGGTCACGGCGGATGAGTTTCTGATGCTTTCGCCCACCGGGGCGCGCAAGCTGCCCACCCCGCCGCAGATGCATAATGAGGGCAATTACATCGTTTCTCTCGGCAATGTGGTGCGCTGGCTGGGCCAGCAGGCGGAGGAGGTGGGTGTTGAGATTTATCCCGGTTTCGCTGCTGCCGAAACGCTGATCGAGAACGGCCGCGTGGTGGGCGTTGCCACCGGGGATATGGGTATCGGCAAGGATGGCGAGCCCACTGACAATTATGCACGCGGCATGGAGCTGCGCGCCACCTATACCATTTTCGCGGAAGGCTGCCGCGGTTCGCTTTCCAAGCAGTTGATGAAGGAATTTGGGCTGCGCGAAGGCGTGGACCCGCAGACCTATGGCATCGGCATCAAAGAGCTGTGGCAGGTGAAGCCGGAAGTGTTCCGCAAGGGCCTCACCCAGCACAGCATCGGCTGGCCGCTTTCAAAAGATACTTATGGCGGCTCGTTCCTTTATCACTTCGGCGAAAATCTCGTCTCGGTCGGTTTCGTTGTGGGGCTGGATTATTCCAACCCCTACCTTTCGCCGTTTCAGGAGATGCAGCGGTTTAAAACACATCCCGCCATCGCGCCGGTTTTTGAAGGCGCCAAGCGCATCGGCTATGGCGCGCGCGCCATCAACGAGGGCGGGTTTCAATCGCTGCCCAAATTGGCGTTTCCCGGCGGCGTACTGATTGGCTGTGCGGCGGGTACGCTGAACGTGCCGAAGATAAAAGGCACGCACACCGCCATGAAATCCGGCATGGTGGCGGCGGAGGCGATTGCAGAGGCTTTCGCGGGCGATAAGCCGGACACGCTTTCCGCCTATCCGCAAAGACTGCAGGAAAGCTGGGTGTGGCCGGAGCTGCATGCGGTGCGCAACATTCGGCCAGGCTTCGCCAAGTTTGGCTTTTATGGTGGCCTCGTGAACGCGGCGCTGGAAACCTACCTGTTCAAGGGCAACGCGCCATGGACCCTGCATAACCATGCCGACAACACGACGCTGAAAAAGGCGAAGGACGCGACGCCGATCGAGTACCCGAAGCCCGACGGCAAGCTCACCTTCGACCGTCTTTCCTCCGTGTTTCTCTCCAACACCAATCACGAGGAAAACCAGCCCGCGCATTTGCAATTGCTGGACCCCGCTGTTGCGATCACCGTGAATTATAACGAGTATGCGAGCCCGGAGACACGCTATTGCCCGGCGGGTGTATATGAGATTGTGGGTGCGGAGGAGAATACGCCGCGTTTACAGATCAACGCGCAGAACTGCGTGCATTGCAAAACCTGCGACATCAAGGATCCCACGCAGAACATCAACTGGGTGGTGCCGGAGGGTGCGGGCGGCCCGAATTATGAAGGCGGAATGTAAGACATTATGAGCATTCGCATCGGCATTGCGGGTATTTCGGGCCGCATGGGCATTTATCTGGCGCAGGAAGCCGCGGCCGCCGCCACGCTCTCCGGCGGCACAAGCCGTTCCGGCGCGGGACCGGCGGGGGCGCCGCATTTTCCGGATATCGCGGCCTTGGCGCGGGGCTCGGATGTGGTGATCGATTTCACCCATGCCAGCACCGTGCAGGCCCATGCCAAGGCTCTGGCCGAGACGGAAACGCCCTGGGTGCTGGGTACCACCGGCTATGGCCCGGAGGACGAGGCGGCGATTCAGGCGGCGGCGAAAACCATTCCCGTCATCGCCGCGCCGAATTTCTGCACCGGCGTGAATCTGCTGCTGCTGCTGGCTGAGAAGCTGGGCCATGCGCTGCCCGCCAGCCAGTACGATGCCGAGATTGTGGAGATGCATCACCGCCAGAAGGTGGATGCGCCATCCGGCACCGCGCTGGCCATTGGCCGCGCCGTGGCGGCAGGGCGGGGCGTGGAGCTTGGTGAGGTTATCGTCTCCGGCCGCGACGGCCATACCGGCCCGCGCAAGGATGGCGAGATCGGCTTCGCCACGCTGCGCGGCGGGCAGATCGTCGGCTCCCACACCGTGATGTTCACGGCTGGTGACGAGCAGATCAGCCTCACCCACCATGCGTTTGACCGGCGGGTATTCGCCTCAGGCGCGGTGCGCGCCGCCTTGTGGCTGCACGCTCAGCCGGCGGGGCTATACGCCATGAGAGATTTTCTGAAGTTATAGGAGCCGTGAGGCTGCGGATATTGACCCCAGCCCCCTAATACGCCATCCGAACCCGGCCTTAAGTTAAGCGGGGGGTTTTGCATGCGCGATCGCGGGGAGTTTCTGTTTACCTCTGAGTCCGTCTCCGAGGGTCATCCGGACAAGGTTGCCGACCGGATTTCTGATACCGTCGTCGACGCCTATCTGGCGGCCGACCCCTATGCGCGCGTGGCCTGTGAAACGCTGGTAACCACCAACCGCATCGTTCTGGCGGGCGAGGTGCGCGGGCCGGAAACCATCACCAATGAGTATCTGGCGCATCTGGCGCGCCTGGCGGTGCATGATATCGGCTACGACCAGGAGGGTTTCTCCTGGAAGAACGCCGAGATTTCCGTGCATCTGCATGCGCAGTCGGCGCATATCGCGGTGGGCGTGGACGCCGCCGGCAACAAGGATGAAGGTGCGGGCGACCAGGGGATCATGTTCGGCTATGCCAGCACGGAAACCCCGGCGCTGATGCCCGCCCCCATCCATTACTCCCACCTGATTCTGCGCCGCATTTCTGAGCTGCGCCGCGCCGCTGACAGCCAGGTGAAAGGCCTGCTGCCGGACGCCAAGAGCCAGGTGACGCTGAAATATGTGGACGGCAAGCCGGTTGGCGCCACCTCCGTGGTGGTTTCTATCCAGCACGAGCCCGGCTTCACGCCTGACCGGGTGAAGGAGATGCTCCGCCCGATTGTGACCGCCGCCCTGCCGGATGGCTGGATGCCCAAGGACGACGAATTCTACGTCAACCCCACCGGCATTTTCGAGATCGGCGGGCCGGATGGCGATTGCGGCCTGACCGGGCGCAAGATCATCGTGGACACCTATGGCGGTGCCGCCCCGCATGGCGGCGGTGCGTTCTCCGGCAAGGACCCCACGAAGGTGGACCGTTCCGCCGCTTATGTCTGCCGCTATCTCGCCAAGAACGTGGTGGCCGCCGGGCTGGCCGAGAAGTGCACGCTGCAGCTCTCCTACGCCATCGGCGTGTCGCAGCCGCTCTCTCTGTATGTGGACCTGCACGGCACCGAGAAAGACGTGGACCATGTGAAGCTGGAACGCACCCTGCGCGAGCTGGTGAACCTCACCCCGCGCGGCATTCGCGAGCATCTGCAACTCAACCGGCCGATCTATGTGCCCACCTCCGCTTTCGGCCATTTTGGCCGTACGCCGGACGAGGAGCTGGGCACCTTTACGTGGGAGAAGACCGATCTGGTGCCCGCGCTGAAGAGCGCCTTCAACCGCTAAGGTTTTTGGGCTTTTTCCAGGAAGGCCCAAGAACAATTCGTCTATCGCGCAGGCCTGGGGCAGTCCGCCCCAGGCCGCATTCTATTCTGGTGGCATGATGCAAACCCGCGCCGAGGATATTTCGCCCGCTTCTTCGCCGCTTTGGCTGCGCGCGGCGCCGGTGCTGTTTCTGCTATTCTGGTCGGCGGGGTTTCCGGTTTCAAAAATCGGCATCCAATACGCTACACCCTTCGCCTTTCTGGCGCTGCGCTATGCGCTGGCGCTTCTGGTGCTCATTCCCATCGCCATCTGGTTGCGCCCGCCCATGCCAAAGCGGCGCATCGCCTGGCTGCATGTGGCGGTGGTGGGCTTCTGCATCCAGACGGTTTATTTCGGCATGTGCTACGCGGCCTTTGCGCTCGGCACCTCGGCGGGCGTGGTGGCGCTGGTGGTCTCGTTGCAGCCGATTCTGGTGGGCGTGCTGGCGCCGGTGCTGGTGCGGGAGAAAATCGGCGCCAAGGGCTGGGCAGGGCTGGGGCTTGGCTTTTGCGGCGCGGTGGTGACGATTCTGGGCTATGGCGAGACCGGGCATATCTCCCTGCTGGGTGTGCTCTGTGCTTTTGGTGCGCTGCTGGGCATGGCCAGCGCCACGCTTTACGAGAAGCGGTTTGGCAGCTTCATGCATCCCGTGGCGTCCAACATGGTGCAATATGCGGTGGGGCTGGCAACGGCGCTGCCCATCGCGCTCCTGGATTTCCATGTGAACGTAACACCGAAATTCGTGGTGGCGATGAGTTATCTCGTCGTTGCCAATTCGCTGGTGGCCATCTCGCTTTACATCGCCATGCTGCGCTTTGGCCGCGCCTCGCAGGTTTCGGCGCTGTTCTATCTGGTGCCGCCGATTTCTGGGCTGATGGCCTGGGGGCTGCTGGGTGAGGCGATGCCGCCGCTGGCCTGGGTGGGCATGGCGGTGGCGGGGCTTGGCGTGGCGCTGGTGCGCGGGCAAAGGAAAACGGCATGACGACTCTGAAACCACCCCCTGACCGGCTTTATGGCCGCTCCCGCGGCAAGAAGCTGCGCCCCCGCCAGGAATGGCTGCTGGAGGAATTTCTGCCCAAAACCGCCTGGCCTGGAACACCCTTCACCATCCAGCCGCGCGAATTGTGGCTGGAAGTGGGTTTCGGCGGTGGCGAGCACGCCTATGAGCTGGCCATGAAGAATCCCGATATTGGTTATATCGCTGCGGAAGTGTTCGATAACGGCATCTGCTCGCTGCTCTCGCGTATCGCGCCGGACGGCGTGGGCGAACCTGTGCCCCTGCCCAATCTGAGGCTTTACACGGATGATGCCAGGCCTTTGCTGCGCGGCTTTGCTGATGGCGCATTATCAAAACTGTTTCTTATGTTCCCAGACCCCTGGCCGAAGGCGCGCCACGCCAAGCGGCGGTTTGTGCATCCTGAGATCGTGCCCGAGGTGGCGCGGGCACTGCGCCCCGGCGGGGAGTGGCGCATCGCCTCGGACGATCCGACCTATCAGGAGTGGACGAACGAGGTTCTGGCCGCGCAAGATTTGTTCACTGTCAGCCACACGGACATTCACCCGGAATTCTGGCCCCATACGCGCTATGAGGCCAAGGCCATCGCCGCCGGGCGTACGCCGCTCTACTGGTCTTTGATCAGGCGCTAGACCATTCGGCTCTTGGCGGAATGGTCTGAGTCCTACTCCTCGTGGTCTTCCTCGTCTTCTTCCTCAAGCCCAAATTGCTGCGCTTCCTCGTCATATTCGAAGAACTCGGCATAACGGCCCCAGGCGATGACGGTGCGCAGCGTTTCCTCCGCGTATTCGGGGGACATATGGTCCTCCAACTGGTCGCGGAAGCGCACGGCGGCGGCACGGTGGTTGGAGCGCTGGTCAATAACATTGCGTATTTCAGTGATCAGCGGCACATGCGCGCGCAGCGCTTCCGCGAAGATTTCCTTGCGGTCCTCGGTTTCCGCCTCAGCGAAGCGGCGGCCGGTTTCGGTGATGAGGATGTCGCCTTCCTCCAGCACGGCGAGGCCCAGCATGCTCAGCGTTTCGCCCAGCGGCAGCAGCTCGTCCACCTCGAATTGCAAGGCCGCGGCGAGGGCGGGCAGATCCGCCCGGCCGTTATAAGGCTGGCTGCGCAGCGTTTCCAGCAGGCCCGCCATCAGGTTGGTGCCAACCGGGTGCAGAGGGTGGGCGAATGGGTTGGGGGCAGCGGCGGCGGCGTGCACCTCCGGCGCTTTGCGGCGGGTCATGATGCCGTAAATATCGTCCACCATCTGGCGGAAGGCG
>JAGXAE010000051.1 GCA_018971725.1 Pseudomonadota bacterium
TGCCTTGGCCCGTCTGAACCTCAATCTGCCGTAACAGAACAACAATCTGCTCCGTGCTCATTCGCTTCGTTGGCATCCTAATGCTTCCTTTCCATACCAGTTTGTCTCAATTCAACCGGTACAAAAATCCCCAGGCAGGCCACCCTTCGTCAAGCGCAGCAAGAACGATCGCAATGACGCGGAAGCGATCAGCGAAGCGGCCTCTAGACCAAGCATGCGAACGGTATCGGTGAAGACCACCGATGAGCAGGCGGCGACGATCATTGTGAAGCACCGGGAGATGCTGATCGGTCAGCGGACCCAGGCCATCAACGCCTTGCGTGGACACGCTGCGGAGTTCGGCATGATTGTGAATCGCCACCGAAGTGAGACCCCTCAGAAAATCGCTTCAAGTGCCTGAAATCCAAACATAAACAAAATTTGAGAGGGGTCCCGATCGGCGCCGCTCGGGACCCCTGCTAGGCACTAATTCTTTTACGTATTTCAATGGGTTGCGTTAGCATCGGGAAGAGGCCCACGTCGGTGCCGATTCACATACTGGGAGCTGGTGGAATTGCCAGGGACAACCAAATGACCGAAACCAAGCGCATCCCGATCACTTGCACGATGTGCTGTGACAGGAACGAATGCCCCGAATGTGACCCACACCGGCCGGACGGCAATTGCACTATGTGCTTTGGTTCTGGAGAATGCCCGGAATGTGGAGAAGTAGATTAATGACTAACAACCAAACCCGCGTTAGCCAGAACACCGCCGCCAGCACCCCCGGCTTTGACGGCATGGATGCTCGCCGCCGCGATGAGCCTATTGAAGCTTGTCCGTATGAGCCAAGCCCGCAGCGGACGGCGTGGGTAGTTGGTTGGTATATTGCTGCGCCAGAGAAGCCACATGTCCGATAACCAAACCCGGAAAGAGCCGGCAGAAGAATGGCACATTAAGGAATTCGACGAATGCCTTTTGAAAGGTGTGCTTAAACTCTTCGCGGAACGCTTCGAAGCCTTTGATTATTATTGGGTTAAAGTGGATGGCACAAGCCATTGCGCGATAAAGCTCCGAAAGACCGCAGGGCCTCTTCCAGATGATGCAGAGATTGCGATGAGTGGGTATCTTCACTCATGAACGACAGCTGCCAAATCCGAGTGGGGCTCTCTACGCCGCGGCGAGAATTATTGACGCGCCTCGATGCGGCTGGCGGTAGCCTGCCCGACCGGCTTCTATCTGTACCCGAACGCGGCTTGGCCTCGAAGATGAGCATGGATCAATTGGTGAGTTGGGTGCCCCCGAGGCCCCTGGGCCGAAAAACTTCCGGGCTTGATGAGTGGACCCTCAATATTACCGAAGTGGCCGCGCGGCATTAAATGGAGCAGAGCAGTGAGCAACCAAACGACCAATTGGAATTCTGCTTATGTATAGCTACCCATTAATAACAGGAGGTATTTCACTTATCTTGACCGCGGCCGGATTTTATACGGCTTTCTTCACTGAAAAAAGTCGAAATTGGCGGCAGCAATTGTACTGACGATTGTTGCGCTTTTTAGCTGTTACTTGAACTATCAGGCTGGAATTGAGGCGGCTAATTTATCAAACCAACGCGCAGTATCAGTCGATCGGAATTTTAATTTGCTCGATCATGAGTCGGGCGAATTGAAGGCGAATTTAACGGCCTTAGGCGATACGCTTCTCTCAGCCAATGCGCAGCTCAGGATCCTAGATAGAAAAATGAAAGCACTTACCAAAAACGAAATTGCTTCAGAAAATACTATTGCTGCGTCAGATAGGGCAGTCCAAACTGAAATAGGGAATAGCAAGAGCCGGCTGAATGCGCTGAACGTAGATTTGGGCGCGCTGGATAAAAAATACGGCGAATTAGCTTCGGAAGCTTCACAAACAAGTCTACTGTTATCGACGCAGGGTAAAGCCATATCAGAAATAAAATCTAAAACGGACTGCATACAGACATGGGGTAGTTTTACACCAATGGACTGTGGGCCTCCTTACTGAGGTAGCACCATGACTAAGATGCACACCACCAACAACCAAAAGATCGGCAGCAAACAAGCGAGAATATTAACTGATGGCGAGTGCATTTCTCCAGGGCTTGGATTATGAGTAACAACCAAACGACCCAACATGGAGGCAATTTGATATGACATTGACTGTTTCAATATTGAAAGACGGAAAAACTATTGTCTCGAAAATCTTGGACAATCCGCAACCTGGCGATGTTACCGACGCAATAAGTGAATTGCTGTCAGAGTTTCGTGATGCGAACCCCTCGCAGCCCATATGGCCTATCCAAATCGACGTCCGATAAAAATGGGGTAACGCCAATGAACAACGACAACCAAACGACCGCAGCAAGCCGCGCGCCATTTTCCAGGAGGGCTGTGGCATTTATTGATATCCTTGGCTTCAAAGACATTATTAAAGAAGCTGAGAATATTGATTCTCAGAAGCTCCGTCGGTTGAGATCCCTTCTGGATAGTTACATCCAGTTTGATCATGCTAGATCGCCGAATGTACCAGCGGACGCTAAACCGAACTACCTTTTCGTTTCGGATAGCATAATCTTATCTGCACCCCTCGCGCATGCAAATTATGATGGTCTAGTAATCGTCATCATGAAGAGTCTGGAGGTAGCTCAAATGCTTCTTAATGACGGGTACTTGGTAAGAGGGGCAATTGAGATCGGCTCTGTCTGGCATGAAAATTCGAATATTTTTGGCAGCGCATATATCGCGGCGTATCAAAGAGAAGAGAAAGAGCAATACCCAAGAATTGTTCTTTGCCAGAATGCCCGGGAACATTGGAATGTGATTGCAGAAAAGTTTGATGAAAACTTATGCCTTGAGAACAATGGCGAATTAATTGTGGATATTCTAAATCCCCACTATCTCAAAAGCAATCCCAGAGAATTTTTTGAGCAAGGTATCCAGCAATTTTTTTCGTTGACGAGACAGAGGTTAGAGGCTCTTCCTCCCGGTAGTGCTCGCTCAAAGTGGGAATGGATGGCATTGGCTATTAATCGATCAATTTTGAAATTTGGACTCAATATGGAGTCATTCGATAAGCTTCCTCTTCCACGATGATAGCCAACCAAACGACCGGAAGCAACAAAACCCGTGCCGCCGAAACCAATAACGCGAAGATAGTGGGGAAGGACGGAAGATGGATATGACTGTGCAGTGGTCGGCGCCGATACCGCTATATAAGGATAAAGAAGTAATCTATTGGTGTGATCTGGAAAAAATTCCCGAGACACCGGGTGTGTATATATTTGGCCGTGTTCATGGTGAGAGTTTTGAGGCTTTCTATGTAGGTAAGGGCATAAAACTTAAAAGGCGTATCGAACAACATTTCATAAACAACGTCTATCTGATGAAAAAACTTGAAAATGCTCAAAACGGAACCCGCGTTGTTATGGTAGGTGAGTTTATCGCCGCTTCGGGACAGCAAGCCGCTAAGTGCATTGGAATTATCGAGCGCGCATTGATCCGTCACTTTATGTCGGATGGTCATGATCTAGTAAATGTGCAAGGAACGGCGCTCAAACACCACTCTGTTAATTCGACGGGAGCCGGCAAAAAACTTCCACGAACAATCCTTCTTGAAAAGCCAAGTGGTCAGAAGTCCAATTCATCCAGCAAAGCGAAGCCGGCGCGCTAATCCTTGTGTATCGCCCTCAACTTAAAAATGAGGTATCAGATGACTGACAACCAAACCCGGGGATTCAAAACTGGCTTAGTTTTACTGGGGTAATAATCATTACTTTTGCGGTTACGTGTGTTTCGTCAGGAGATGAAGAAAAATGAACAACGATAACACGGATTTCACCCGTGCAATGTATTTGCTCTACCACCGCACTGATCGCGAGACGGGTTACAAGGCAACCGGGTTTCGTGCGCTACTCGACCAACAAGGAGGCGAAGCAACAGCAATCCAGTTAATTCATGCCTCCAAGCCGAGCGAGGGATACACAAAGCTCTGCATGATGAATCCACCGCGACTAGATCTTACTGTTGCGGCGGCTGTAGTTGAAAATGGCAGGTGGAGAACACTCTTTCCGCCCGAGACCGTGGAACTCGCAGAACGTCGCCTTATTCAGTACGGATACAGGAGCCGTTCATCGCCTTAACGCGAGGTCCGAAGAATGCCGAATAACCAAAACAGCTTTTTATATAATGATCTGACGCGCCTTACTCCGGCGCAACACCGCTCGCGATCATCGCTGCGCCTCAGGTAGGGCAAAGGCCGCAGCCGCCCATGAAAGCCTCACGCCAGTCGCCGTCTACAAGAGCATACTGCATCGCGCCGCTCCGAGCTCACAGATCCAGCTCTACGATCAGGCCTTCGGCTAGGTCCGAAAGCCAAGGAGAGACGTCCTCGATCCGAACGTCGCAAGCGTGGGCGGCGTAATAGTCGCCGACCGTCCGGTACGCATCACCGAATTGTTCAGTGAAGATCCGTTGTAGTTTGTCGTTACGGCTGAGTACGCTGCTGAGCGCCCGACCACCACGCAAGAATTTCACGGCATGATCAGTGCCGAGCAGATAGAGATGCTTACGCTTCGCCGTCGGATACAGCGCCAGCAGCAGATAATCCTTGAAAACGCCATTCTGACGAATACTCTCAGCGCCACCACGCCAATTGATGAATTTGAACTCGGCAATCCGCAAATTGGTTTCTAGATCGAAGGCCCGGCCGGTATTGCCGGCGCCAAGCGAGACATACTCGACCCTCTCACCCGGCTCGAGCAGATGCGGCAGGCACAATAATATACCAAGCGCATGAATCGTGACGTTGATCTGCCCGGCTTGGCGTTTCAGCTCAGCCGCCGCACCCAATGCCTCACGACTCGCGCCGGTTCCTTCAAGAAAACCCTTGCAATCGGTAGCCGTCACCCCTTGCACCGCCGCTTCAATTCGGGAGAGCGTTGCAGTCAGGTCAGGCCCTGTAAACTGGGTGAGCGCATTTACAAAGTTCATTGATATCCATTCCCGGCCATTCTATGGCTAACTTAGAGCACGTTGCGAAAATGCAATCGGCGCCGTAAACTACCGACACAGCTACATATTCTCTGCAGAACCTACATTAGCGGCATTTATCTCGGGTGTAGATTGGAACGCAACATCACGGTCGCGCTAGGGGCGGTCTAGTAGGCGAACCCTAAGTACAACACGAAATCATTGATGATCTTTGCTCGCAACCGCCCGAATTTTGATCATTTGTTTCCCCCATGACCCGAAACCAGAAAACAGCGTAACAATCGTCGCCATTTCTGTACAAGCTGGGAACATCGCTTCACTCCGAGTACCAAGCCTGCCGGTTGAATTCCTACCGAAACAAGCTAGGCTCCTCCTCATGGAGGTTTCGGGCAATTTCAGCTTTCTAGCAGCGGCGGATGAGCGCCTTGCCCGGCTTGGGACATTGGCTGAACGGTATTTCTTTGATGATGCCCCTGGCGCGCTGATTAAGCTCCGGCAGATGGGAGAGTTTATCGCCAAGGACATCGCCGCACGTCACGGATTGCTACCCTCTACTGGCGCCAGTTTCGATGACACGCTGCGCGCCCTTCGCGCTCGCTCTGTCCTGCCCCGGCAGGTAGCGGATTTGTTCTTCCACTTGAAGCAACTTGGCAATACGGCGGCTCATGAGGATACCGGAACCCAGGGCCAAGCGCTGCAAGCATTAAAAATCGCCCGCGTCGCGGCGGTGTGGTTCCATCAGACCTACAACAATTCTCCCAATTTCAAGCCCGGCCCGTTCATCCCGCCCGCGCCGCCGGTGGATGCCTCAGCAGCACTCCGGGATGAGGTGAAGAAGCTGCGCGAAGAGGTCCAGGCAAGCACCGATCGCGAGGCAAAGGCTAGGCTAGAGGCCGAGGAAGCACGGGAAGCCCACCTCAACGCCATGGCGGAAACCCATGCCGCGCAGGAGGACCGTGCCTTCTGGGAGCAATATGCCACGGAGACGGAAGCCGGTCTGAAGCAGGCCGAAGCCGCGCTTAAAGCCGCTCAGGTTGCGGCTCAGGCCGCTCCCGCGCCGCAACTGGCATTTTTCACCCAACTTGGCCAACAGCAGGCTGACAAGATTGAGCTGGATGAGGCCGCCACCCGTATCCTCATTGATGACCAGCTTCGTGCGGCGGGGTGGATAGTAGATACCGCGTTACTCCGCCACGCGAACGGCACGCGCCCGGCACCGGGGCAGGCCATCGCCATCGCGGAATGGCCTACCGTCAGTGGCCCCGTGGATTATGCCCTGTTCATCGAAGGCCGCTGCGTTGGCGTCATCGAGGCCAAACGAGGGATCACGGATGTCCCCGGCCGCCTTAGCCAAGCCAAACGATACGCGCGAGATATTATCCTCACCCCAGACGAGACGCTGGCTGCCAGCCCTTGGACCCATGACACCGAGCAATTCCGTGTTCCATTCACCTTCGCCACCAATGGCCGCCCCTATGTGAAGCAGTTGGAGACCAAATCCGGTATTTGGTTCTGGGATGCCCGGCCCGGCAGCGGCTCATCCCGCGCCCTCGTGGAATGGTTCTCCCCCCGTGACCTCACTGAGCGCCTGGAACAGACTCAGGCCAACCCAGCCGCGGAGGCTAACCGTGAACTGGGCATCCAGGGCCTGCGCCCCTACCAGAACGAGGCCATTGCCGCTGTTGAGGCCGCCGTGGCGCGCGGGCAGACCAGCATTCTGCTGGCCATGGCCACAGGCACCGGCAAGACGCGCCTCGCCATTGCGCTGATGTATGAATTGCTCCGGCGCAAGCAATTCCGCCGTATCCTCTTCCTGGTGGACCGCAACGCGCTGGGCCGCCAGACGCTGGATGCAATGAGCACCACCGAGGCGTCAGGCTTCCTCAAATTCGACCAGATATTTCCCATCGCGGATCTGGAGAAAAAATTTCCCGAAGCCACCGACCGTGTGCAGGTGGCCACCGTGCAGGCCATGATCCGCCGCGTGTTCGATGATCCCACGGCGCAGCGCCCTACCCCCGGCACGTACGACCTTATCATCGTGGATGAGGCGCATCGCGGCTACACGCTTGATGCCGAGTTGCGGGAGGATGACCTCGGCTTTCGTAACTTGGAAGACTACCTCTCCGCCTATAAGCGTGTGCTGGAATATTTTGACGCGACTCGCATCGCTCTAACCGCCACCCCCGCGCTGCACACACGCGAGATTTTCGGATATCCAGTCTATCTCTACAGCTATGGCCAGGCGGTTATTGACGGCTACCTAATTGACCACCGTCCGCCCCGGCGCATCACAACCGCACTCAGCCAAACCGGCATCACCTTTAATAAGGACGAGGAGGTGAGTATCATCGACCCGCGCACTGGGCAGGTCGATTTGTTCAACCTTCCTGATGAGGTGGGCTTCGAGGTCGCAGAGTTTAACAAGAAGGTCTACACAGAGGCCTTTAACCGTGCCGTGGCCGAGGCCATTGCCCTGGAATGCCCACCCTCCGAGCGCGGAAAAACCCTGATCTTTGCGGCCCGGAATGACCACGCGGATACTCTGGTGAAAGCGCTGGAATACGCCCTGGAGCAGGAGTACGGCCCGCAACCCCACGACCTTGTGGAGAAAATCACCGGCACGGTGGACAAGCCCCTGGACCACATCAAGGCGTTCAAGAACGATCCACGTCCCAAATACGTCGTCACCGTGGACCTACTCACCACAGGCATCGACGTTCCGGCCATCACCAACCTTGTTTTTGTGCGCCGGGTGAACAGCCGCATCCTCTATGACCAAATGATTGGCCGAGCCACCCGCCGCTGTGACGAGATCGGCAAGGAATATTTCCGCATTTTTGACGCGGTGGATATTTACGCCAACCTCCAGGAGGTAACGGATATGCGCCCCGTGGTGGTGGACCCGGCGCTTACCTTCACCACCCTGCTGGCGGATTTGGAGCGCGCGCCCAGCGAGGAAGATCGCGCCTTTGTGCGTGACCAGATCGTGGTGAAGCTTCGCCTGAAACTCCGCCATTTGGAAGGCGCGCGGCGGGAGGCGTTGGAAACCGTTCTGGGTAAGCTGGATGAGCTACCCGACCGGCTGAAGGATTCTGCTCCGGCGGAAACCCTCGCCCTCTTCGGTAAGCACCCCACTTTGGCCGCGACGCTGGATGAAGTGCGCCCGGTGGGCAAGGGCAATGGCGTATTCATCTCCGAGCACGCGGATGAGCTCATCTCCGTGGAGGATGATTACGGTGGCAAGGCCAGCCCGGCGGATTATATCGACGCTTTTGAGCATTTTATCCGCGACAATATGAATACAACCCCCGCACTGATCGCCGCCACGCAGCGCCCGCGTGAACTCACCCGTGATGCACTGAAATCCCTCGCCAGGATGCTGGATGAACATGGTTTTTCCGAGGCCGCCCTCCGCCAGGCCTATGGCCGCGCCCGCAATGCGGACATTGCCGCGCATATTATCGGCTTCGTGCGCCAGGCCGCCATTGGCGATCCCCTAGTGCCCTATGCCACCCGCGTGGATAACGGCGTGCAGCGTATCCTCGCCAGCCGAGACTGGACGCAGAAGCAGCGCCAATGGCTCAACCGCATCGGCAAAGCCTTGAAATCCCAGCCTGTGGGCGATCCAGAGCTGTTCAACGAGGGCATTTTCCCCCGCGATGGCGGGTTTGCGGTGATCGACCAGGATTTCGACCATGAGCTTGACGGCGTGCTGAAAGACCTGAACACCGCCATCTGGGATAGCCACGCCGCGTAAACGGGAGAGCCTATGAATCCGTCGCCTGAACTTGTGAACCGCCTCTGGCGCCTCTGCGCCCTGCTCCGCAAGGACGGCGTGACCTACCAGCAATATGTGACCGAGCTGACCTATCTGCTCTTCCTGAAAATGGCCGCCGAGAAGACGGATTCGCAGGGTAAGAAGATTGAGCTGAGCATTCCCAAGCAATACCGCTGGGGGGCCTTGAAGGCGGCGGCGGAAACCGAAGTGCTGCAAACCTACCGCCAGCTTCTCACCGCACTCGGCAACCCGGCTGAGACCAAGAATGGCGCGGTTGTCGCCATTTTCCAGAACGCCTCCACCATCGTCCGCGAGCCTGCCAATCTCCGCAAGCTCATCAGCGCCATTGACGCGCTGCATTGGTTCACTGAGGAGCGCGATGCCTTCGGCGACACCTATGAAGGCCTGTTGCAGAAAATGGCGGAAGAGACCAAGCGCGGTGCCGGGCAGTATTTTACCCCGCGCGTGCTGATTGACGTGATGGTGCGCTTAACCCAACCGCAGCCGGGCGAGATCATCCAGGACCCTGCCGCCGGGACCGGCGGCTTTATCATCGCCGCTGACCGTTACATGCGAGAGAAGAGCGATGATTATTTCGACCTCTCGCAGAAGGAGCAGGACTTCCAGTATAAATCCGCGCTGCGCGGGGTGGAAAATGTGCCGGATACGTTCCGCCTGCTGCTGATGAATTTGCATCTGCATTCCATTGAGCCGGAGAATTTCGAGCTGGCGGATACGCTCTCCCCCGCAGGGGCCGCGCCAAAATTCAAGGGCGCACATCTTATCCTCACCAACCCGCCCTTTGGCCCGGCGGGCGGGCCGCCGACGCGGGATGATTTCACCATCACGGACCGCGTTTCCTCCTATCAGCTTCCCTTTGTGGAGCATTGCATCCGCGCGCTGCGCCCCGGCGGGCGGGCGGCCATTGTGGTGCCGGATAATGTGCTGTTCGATGATGGGCGGGGTAAGCAACTGCGCCAGATGCTGATGAACCGGTGCGACCTGCATACCATTCTGCGCCTGCCCACGGGTATTTTCTATGCGCAAGGCGTGAAAACCAATGTGCTGTTTTTCACCCGCGCAAGCGATGAAGCGCCGGTGAAGGATGCCACCAAGGCGGTGTGGATTTACGATCTGCGCGCCAACGCCCCGGCTTATGGCAAGACCAACCCGCTGCGGGCGGACGATTTTGATAAATTCGTGGCCGCCTACGGCAAAGACCCGAACGGCAAATCCAAGCGCAAGGATGAAGGCGAGGCCGGGCGCTTCCGCCGCTTTACCCGCGAGGAGATTCTTACGCGCGGCGACAACCTCGACATCTCCTGGCTCAAGGATACCAGCGGAGATGCCGAGGAAGGCTTGTCCGATCCGGCGGATATTTGCGCCGCAATTGAAGGGCATTTGTCTGCCGCGCTAGAGGAAATCCGGGCGTTGATGGAGGTGTTTGCTGCGGATGAGGTTACAGAAAATGCGGCGGAGATCGTGGAATGACGCTGCCTAGAGGATGGAGTAAAGTTCTTTTAGGTGACTGCATGGGTAAATCCTCAACGGTAGACCCTCAGAAATCAAAACAAGAGACTTTCGATCTTTACAGCGTCCCTTCCTACACCGGCTATGAACCAGAAGTTCAAGAGGGAGCTGCCATCGGCAGCACCAAACAGCAGGTACAAGAGGGGGATGTTTTGCTTTGCAAAATCGTTCCTCACATCCGGCGGGGATGGACCGTACCCAAATCCAGAGGACGGCGGCAAATCGCCTCTGGTGAGTGGATCATCTTTCGCAACCATGGCCTTGAATCCGAATATTTGCGACGGTTCGTGCTATCCGATGACTTCCACGATCAGTTCATGCAAACCGTGTCAGGTGTCGGCGGATCGCTTATGCGCGCTCGTCCAAGCGAAGCGGCGAGGATTGCTGTCCCCATCCCTCCCCTAGCCGAGCAACGGCGCATCGTCAAAAAACTGGACGCGCTAACCGCCCGCATCACCCGCGCCCGCGCGGAATTGGAGCGGGTGCCGGTGCTGGCGGCCAATATGCGCCGCGCAATTCTCTCCGAAGCCTTCTCCGGCGCTTTGACATCTACTTGGCGAAGCACGCGAGCGAACGTGCTTGCGGTTCACATTAGTAAAGTTCGTGAGGAAAGGAGGAATGACACGCGCCTGGCTCGTCGGAAGCGAGCCAACAAAATTCCAAAATTTGAAATTCCCGCATCTTGGAGTTGGATTTCACCCGACGAAATCGCCAGTGATGTGAGATACTCTATCGGGATCGGCCCCTTTGGCAGTAACCTTCTTCAATCAGATTACCGAGAAAGCGGTATTCGGCTGGTCTTTGTCCGCGATATTCGACGCGAAAGATTTGGTGCCGCAGGCGCAAAATATATTGAGCCGAAAAAAGCGAAAGAGCTTCACCAGCATATGGTTGCTCCAGGAGACGTTCTAATAACGAAAATGGGTGATCCTCCGGGGGATTCATCTCTGTTCCCTGTGAATGCAGAACCTGCCGTAATCACCGCAGACTGCATCAAAATCACGCCACACCCTGAACTCGTCAGAGCTAAATACTTAAATCTATGCATCAAATCTGAACTCGTTCAATCCCAATTTAAGGCAATCACGGCAGGCGTAGCTCAGCAAAAAGTCAGCTTGGATCGATTTCGGCAACTAGCCTTGCCGATAGCGCCTCTGGAGGAACAATCTGAAATTATCCAACGGATTGAGGCAGCCTTCACCCGCGCCGACCGCCTCGAAGCCGAAGCCACCCGCGCCAAAACCCTATTGGACAGGCTGGAATCCACCATCCTAGCCGAAGCCTTCCGGGGCGAACTGGTGCCGCAAGACCCAACCGACGAACCGGCGGAAACCCTCCTCTCCCGCATTCACGCCCAGCGCACCGCCGCCCCTGCCAAACGCGGCCGGCGCAAAGCCGGATGACGACACCAGCCACGCCTACGCCGCCCAAAATGCCCATTCCCACGGGCTGGGCCTGGTTGCTGCTGGAGAGCATCCTTGGCCGTGCGCCGTTGAAGAAGGTTGCCAAGGTGGCAGCCAAGGGAGCCTCTCTCTCCGATAAGAAGGAGGATGAGGACACGGCGTTGAGCCGGATTTTCAAGTTTTTGCAGCGTCTTGCAAAGAGCGGCAATGCGCGCCCCGCCACTGAAGAGCAGGTTTGGGCACATATGCGTACCGGAACGCGCCATTTTTTAGGCCAACTTTACCCGGCGGGTGAGGCCGACAGGAAGTATGAGCAAGTTGTGAACGCCAAAGGGCCGTTTACCGTGCTGGCAACGCTTGTCGATATGCGGGAAACGACGCAGGCCCATGAGCATCTCATGGTGTTTTCTGAAGAGATGGATTCGTTGGGCGCCGCCTTTGCCGAGGCGGCGGAGCAGAATGATTTTGCCCGCGCCCGTGATATTCTGCTGAACGCGGAGGCACTTCATGATGGCTATTGGTCCGTACCCGAGGAGTGTCCCGACGCCACGGCAAACCGGGAGAAGCTGCGCGGGGCCAATGATTGGGACCAGCTCATCCGCGCGGTGGCGCCTATCTTGCTCAATGTGCCGCTCTCTTGGCTGAGCCTGCTGGACATCGCCATCGCGCCTGAGGGCGTTGCGCGCAACAGCCCCTTGTTCCAGGACCTCATAACCCAGCCCCTCGCGCCTTCAACATCCGGCGCCTCAACAGAAGCCGACCGCCGTCGCGTGCCTGTGGCTAATCTGGTTAGGATGATTGAGGGCTTATCCGCCGACATCAATGCCAAGTTACGAGGGCGTCCCAAGCCGCCGAAACCCGGAATTAAAAATAGTGGAGACCAAGCCAAGCTGAGGGACAAGCTCAATGTTTTCAAGAAGCATGATCTTTTAACGGCCGAGCAATTCGGGGCGCTGCTGACTTGTCTGAGGCCCGATGCCCAACCGAACGGAGATGAGAGGTGCGGCTTCGACCCCTGGGCACTGCTGTTGGCTTGCAACCTGTTTTCGATGCTGACGCCCCGCGATGGCGCGCGCCCTGACGGTAAAACCCGGCTTGACGCGCCGGAGCACATCACCTGCTTTCCGGGGATTGAGGGAGGCTACATGCGATGGTGGCAGATGAACCGGGCAATGTTGGCCGGAGACACCGCAAAGCGCCCCCGGCCGTTTTGAACTACCGCTCTACGGGCGGGAAGAGGGAATACTCATCCGGATCATTGAGCCGATCTTCCCAATCCTCCGGCCGCTCATCCCAGCCGCGTGATTCCCAATAGGCATCGTTATTCGGGTTGAGCTGGTTGGCGTGGTTGTCGTCGTCGTGCTTGGCCATAAGATGTTCCTTTCATCCAATGTGCGTTCGGGATTGAACGCGAAAGGATAATTAGAGCGGCTACGTTGCCCTGACCGGGTGAATTTTGGGACATTTGCGGCGGCCGCCAAGTCGCATGCCCATGACCTCGTCCGAGCACGTTTGATCAAGTCCACCCAACAGCGCCGCCCCTCTTCAACAAAGACGGCCAACCTCTCGGTAAGATCGAATCCAGCCCAATTGCAAATCTCAATTGCAATTGGACTGGGTGGCTCGCGGAGATAGCCACAACCCAGCCATACCAAAAGTGCAGGCCACTCTGTCCCCGATACTCCGCGCATGAACAATTCATCTGCGCCGATTCGGGCTCCCTCTCCTCTGTTCCATCCGCGGCAACGCCGACGGAACGCCAATCTGTCGTTCGATGCCTTGGCATCAATCGACTTCATCGGCCTGTTCGGGCAAGGCCCGGCTGCCG
>JAGXAE010000052.1 GCA_018971725.1 Pseudomonadota bacterium
AAGATGAATGGAGGATGCCATGATTGTCTCCGAGATTATGACCAGCAACCCGATCGCGGTGCAGCCGAAAACCACGGTGGCCGATGCGGCGCGGATGATGCTGGCCAACCATGTGAGCGGGCTGCCGGTGCTGGATGAAAACGGCGCGCTGGTGGGAATGGTGACGAAGGGCGATTTGCTGCGCCGGGCCGAAATTGGTACCGAGGGCGAGCAGGCGGGTTGGCTGAAGGCTTTGCTGCAACCGGCTTCCGTGGCGGCTGATTATGTCGTCACCCATTCCCGCCACGTTAGCGGCGTGATGACGCATAACCCGGTTTTTGTGACGCCCGGCACCACGGTGGCGGAAGTGGCGCATCTTATGTTGCGAAAGCGGATCAAGCGCCTGCCGGTGGTGCAGGATGGCCGGCTGCTCGGCGTGGTGAGCCGGACCGATCTGTTGAAGGCGCTGGCCGCGAAGCTGGTTCAGACTCCCGTCGAAACCAGCGATGACGAGATTCTGAAATTTATCAAAAGCGAGATCGAGAAGGCCAACTGGGCGCCGAAGGCCGGTCTGCGTGTGGCGGTGAAGGACAAGGTGGTGACGTTGGAGGGGACCATCTTTTCCGATGATGAGCGGCGCGGGGTGATCACCATAGCCGAGAACGCCCCCGGCGTGAAAGAGGTGAAAGATGAGCTGGAATTTGTTGATCCCGCCTCGGGGCTTGCGTTTCCGCCCACCTCTTGAAATCCGGCGCGGCTTATTCCGCGGCGGCTCGCAAAGCGAGGCCGGCACCAAGCGGTGCCAGCGGCAGGGCGGCCAGCAGCATCGCGAAGAGCATGTAAAGCGGGGCCGCCGGGTGCGGGCTTTCCGCCGCCGCGGTGCCGAAGATGAGGCTGGGGATCATTAGCGGCAGGGTGATAAGCGGCATCAGCATGGCGCCGCGCCGCGCCCCGGTGGTGAGTGCCGCTGCCAGCGTGCCGAGCAGCGAGAAGATGAGTGTGCCCGGTAGCAGGCTCACCAGCAATAATGGCAGTGAGGCGGGCGGCAGGCGCAGCATGATGGCAAGCGGGCCGGCGATGATGAGCAGCGGCAGGCCGGTTGTGAGCCAGTGCACGGCGGTTTTGGCGGCGGCGATGGCGTAGGCCGGCCAGCCGGAAAGCAGCAGCAGGTCCAGTGTGCCGTCCTCGAAATCCGGCCCGAAAAGGCGCTCCAGCGGCAACAGCGCGGCCAGCAGGGCTGTAACCCACACCACACCGGGGGCGATGTGGCTAAGAACAGCCGGGTCTGGCCCTGCCCCAAAGGCGAACAGCGTGCCGGTGATGACGAAAAAAAGCAGGGCCGCCATGCTTTCGGCACCATGCCGCAGGGCGAGGCGCAGTTCCCGTGCGATCAGCCCTATCATAGCTTCAAAACTTCCGCATCCGGCAGCTCAAGCGGGGTGTGGGTGCTGGCGATGATGAGGCCGCCGCGCTGCTGTTGCGCTTCGCAAAGCCCCAGGAAGCGTTGGATGGACGCGGAATCGAGCCCGGTGGTTGGCTCGTCCAGCAGCCAGAGTGGCTTTTGCGCCGCCGCCATGCGCGCGATGGCCAGGCGCCGCTTCTGCCCGGCGGAGAGAAAACGCGCGGGCAAATGCGCGAATGTTTCCAGCCCCATCAGCGCCAGTGCGGCTAGCGGCGCTTGCTCTGCCGGGGTGAGGGCGGGCTTCACCGCGTCCTGGTGCCCCAGCCAGCCGATCCGTGCCGCATGCGCCTCGTGGTCCGCCAAGGCGGGTTCATCGTTCCAAAACAGGGTACCGGCCACCAGTGGCGTAAGCCCAGCCAGAGCGCGCAGCAGGCTGGATTTGCCCGCGCCATTGGCACCGCGCAGAACAAGTATGCCCCCAGGGCGTAGCGCGAAGCCGATACCGGTGAGAACCAGCCGGTCGCCCCGGAAAACGGAAAGATTTTCGGCCTTGAGCAGAGGTGCTGGTCCTCGTTACAGAATAGACGGGTGAATAAGGCTATGGTTTAAGCCGGGGCAAATCTCAAGCGGCACTAAGGAAAGGTTTTGCGCAATGACAGCGATCGGTCACGATAGCCTGCAAACCACAAAAACCCTCAACGTCGATGGCAAGTCCTACGAATATTTCTCGTTGCCGGCGGCGGCCGCCAAGCTGGGCGATATCTCGAAGCTGCCGAAGACGCTGAAGATTTTGTTGGAGAACGCGCTGCGCTTTGAGAACGGCGCCAGTTATACGGTGGACGACGCCAAGGCGATCATCGGCTGGCTGGAGAAGGCCGGGTCCACCAAGGAAGTGCCCTTCAAGCCTGCGCGCATTTTGATGCAGGACTTCACCGGCGTGCCGGCGGTGGTGGATCTGGCCGCGATGCGCGATGGCATCGGCAAGCTGGGCGCGGCCCCTGAGAAGGTGAACCCGCTGATCCCGGTGGATCTGGTGATCGACCACTCAGTGATGGTGGACTACTCCGCCTCGCACGACGCTTTGCAGAAGAATATCGACCTTGAGTTCGAGCGCAATGCCGAGCGTTACCGCTTTCTGCGCTGGGGCCAGGATGCGTTCAATAATTTCCGCGTCGTACCCCCCGGCACCGGTATCTGCCACCAGGTGAACCTGGAATATCTGGCGCAGGTGGCCTGGACCTCCGAGAATGGCGGTAAGACCTATGTGTATCCGGATACGCTGTACGGGACCGATTCCCACACCACCATGGTCAATGGGCTGGGCGTGCTGGGCTGGGGCGTGGGCGGCATCGAGGCCGAGGCCGCGATGCTTGGCCAGCCGATCGCCATGCTCATCCCGGATGTCGTTGGCTTCAGGCTGACCGGCAAGCTCTCCGAGGGCGTGACCGCGACCGATCTTGTGCTGACCGTGACGCAGATGCTGCGCGCCAAGAAGGTCGTTGGCAAGTTCGTCGAGTTCTATGGCGAGGGCATGGCCGAGATGGCCCTGGCGGACCGCGCCACCATCGCTAACATGGCCCCGGAATATGGCGCCACTTGCGGCTTCTTCCCGGTTGATGAGGTCACGCTGGACTATCTGCGCCTCTCCGGCCGCGATGAGCACCGCATCAAGCTGGTTGAGGAATACACCAAGGCCCAGGGCCTGTGGCGCGACGAGCATGAGCCGGTCTTCTCTGACACGCTGGAACTTGACCTCTCCACCGTGCAGCCCTCTTTGGCTGGCCCGAAGCGCCCGCAGGACCGCGTGCTGCTGAAGGAAGCTGCCTCCGCCTTCAAAGCTGAGCTGACCAAGGGCCTGGGCGTGCCCGCCGATGCCGTTGCCAATAAGGGCGCCGTGGCCGGTACCAATTACGAGATTACCCATGGCGATGTGGTGATCGCGGCCATCACCTCCTGCACCAACACCTCCAACCCTTACGTTCTGGTGGCCGCCGGGCTCGTGGCCCGCAAGGCCCGGGCGCTGGGCCTGGCGCCGAAGCCTTGGGTGAAGACCTCGCTCGCCCCTGGTTCGCAGGTTGTGACCGATTATCTGAACAAATCCGGCCTCACCGCTGATCTGGACGCGCTTGGCTTCGAGACGGTTGGTTATGGTTGCACCACCTGCATCGGCAACTCCGGCCCGCTGGCGGAGCCGATCGCGGACGCTATCGAGAGCAACAAGCTGGTCGCGGTTTCCGTACTCTCCGGCAACCGTAACTTTGAAGGCCGCGTCCACCCGAATGTGCGCGCCAATTATCTGGCTTCTCCGCCGCTGGTGGTGGCCTATGCCTTGTTCGGCAATATGCGCGAGGATATCGCCACCGCGAAGATCGGCACCTCCATGGACGGCAAGGATGTGTTCCTGAAGGACATCTGGCCGACCAATAAGGAGATTCACGATATTGTTGGCGCCGTGGTGACGCGCGAGATGTTCCGGTCGCGCTATTCAGACGTGTTCAAGGGTCCGGTTGAGTGGCAGGCGATTGAGGTGACGGGCGGCACTGACACCTATGCCTGGCCCTCAGGTTCCACCTATGTGAAGAACCCACCCTACTTCCAGGGCATTACCCCGGAGCCGAAGCCGGTTTCGGACATCAAAGGCGCGCATATTCTGGCGCTGCTGGGCGATTCCATCACCACCGACCACATCTCTCCGGCGGGTAACATCAAGAAATCGTCCCCGGCAGGCGAGTTTCTCTCCGAGCATCAGGTGCAGCAGAAGGATTTCAACTCCTACGGCTCGCGGCGCGGCAATGACGATGTGATGGTGCGCGGCACCTTCGCGAATATCCGCATCAAGAACGAGATGATGGGCGGGGCCGAGGGCGGCAACACCAGGCATTATCCGGGTGGCGAGGCGCTTTCCATCTACGACGCCGCGATGAAGTACAAGGAAGAGGGTGTGCCGCTGGTGGTGTTCGCCGGGCAGGAATACGGCACCGGCTCCTCCCGCGATTGGGCGGCCAAGGGCACGATGCTGCTGGGGGTGAAGGCGGTGATCGCGGAGAGTTTCGAGCGTATCCACCGTTCCAACCTGGTGGGCATGGGCGTGCTGCCGCTCTTGTTCAAGAACGGGCAGACCCGCAAGAGCCTGGGCCTGACCGGCGAGGAAACCGTGGATATCGTGGGGCTTGAGAATCTCTCCCCGCGCATGGACATCAAGGCGGTTATCACTCGCCCGGATGGGTCCAAGACCGAGGTTGAGCTGCTCTGCCGGGTCGATACCGCTGACGAAGTGAATTACTACAAGCATGGCGGCATATTGCAGTACGTGCTGCGGGGCATGGCCAAGGCTGCCTGATTTTTACTCCGGGGTATGGTTTGTACCGTGCCCCCGGACGGAGCTTTAAAAGTTTTTGGGCGTAGGCGGCCAAGGTTCCGGCCGCCGCGTCGCGGCGGTTGGAATGCCGCCGAAGGGGGCGCCTTTTTCAAAAGGCGGCATTTTTGCTTTGGCCAGACGCCCAAAAACCCTGAGGGCTTTTGTTCGGAGTTGCGATTTTTAAGAAAAATGGTGGGCGCGACAGGGATTGAACCTGTGACCCTTCGCGTGTGAAGCGAATGCTCTACCGCTGAGCTACGCGCCCGGTGGGCGGGCTGATAAGCTGGGCGGGGGGCGCTGTCAATCGCCCCGGAGAGAATTGACACGAAGCCAGATTGTTTGCGTGGATAAGAAAACCACGTGCATTCGTTACGAAATTCTGAGAGGTTCAGCCGGTGGCCGAGCGGGCGATACGTGATCTGGCGGGGGAAACGGTTTATTTCGTTGGCCGCGACATGAGTGCCCAGGGCGACACGGAGGAGCGGCGCGCCAGGAGCAGAAGACATTGTTCATGACCGGTTATGCCGAGAACGCGGTAGTGGGCAGCGGCGCGCTGGAGGCAGGCATGGAGATCATGGCCAAGCCGTAAAGCTTTTCGGCGCTTCCGGCGGCGCGTGACGGATGCTAAAGCCCGCCCATGGCTGGACATTCACACGCTAAGAACATCATGCACCGCAAGGGTGCGCAGGACGCCAAGCGCGCGCGGATCTACGCGAAACTGATCCGTGAGATCACCGTGGCCGCGAAGGAAGGGCTGCCGGACCCATCGGCCAACCCGCGCTTGCGCGCCGGTATTGCCGCGGCGCTGAAGCAGAACATGACGCGCGATGCGATCGACCGCGCGATCAAGAAAGCTTCCGGCGCGGGCGGGACGGAGAATTATGAGGCCGTGCGCTATGAGGGCTATGGCCCGGCGGGGGTGGCGATCATCATCGAGGCATTGACGGATAACCGTAACCGTACTGCCTCCGTGGTGCGCGCGGCCTTTAATAAATCCGGCGGGGCGCTGGGGGAGACCAACTCCGTCTCCTTCATGTTCAACCGCCTGGCGGCCATCCGCTATCCGGCCAACGCGGCCTCGGCGGATGATATGCTGGAAGCGGCCATAGAGGCCGGTGCCGATGACGTGGTGAGCGACGAGGAAGGCCACGAAGTGCAGGCGGCGGTGGAGAATTTCTTCGCGGTGCGCGACGCCCTGGCGCAGAAATTCGGAGACCCAGCGGAGGCTGGCATCGAATGGCAGCCAAATATGAGCGTGGCGCTGGACGAGGACAAAGCCACTTCCGTGCTGAAGCTGATCGACACGCTTGAGGATGATGACGACGTGCAGAACGTGTACGCCAATTTCGAGGTGCCGGAAGACGTGCTGGCGAAGCTCTCGGCCTGATGCTGCAAGCGCGCGGCAAGGTTCGCATTCTTGGCATCGACCCCGGCCTGCGGTTTACCGGCTGGGGGGTTTTGGAGGCTGAGGGCAACCGGCTGCGCCATGTGGCGGATGGCGTGGTGGCGACGGACGGCACCGAGGACGTGCCGCTGCGCCTGAAGGCGCTGGCCGAGGCGCTGGCCGATCTGCTGGCGCGATTCAACCCGGACGAGGCGGCGGTGGAAGAAACCTATGTGAACCGCAACGCCACCGCGACGCTGAAGCTGGGCTATGCGCGCGGCGTGGCGCTGCTGGCCCCGGCACAGGCGGGGATTCCGGTATTTGAATATGGCGCCAAGACCGTGAAGATGGCGGTGGTTGGCACTGGCGGTGCGGATAAGGAGCAGGTGGGGCTGATGGTGCGGCGCCTGCTGCCCGGCGCGGCGCAGAAGCGGGCCGACGCCGCGGATGCGCTGGCGGTGGCCATCTGCCACGCCCATCATCGTTCCACTGCCAATGTATGGAAGCAAACATCATGATCGCGCGGCTGCGGGGCATTGTTGAGTCCATCGAGGATGGCCGCTGCGTGATGGACGTGAACGGGGTGGGGTATCTGGTTTTCTGTTCCTCCCGCACGCTGGGCGCGTTGCCGGATGGGTTGGTGACGCTGCTGATTGAAACCCAGGTGCGTGAGGATGCGATAAGCCTTTACGGGTTTTATACCGCCGCCGAGCGGGAATGGTTCCGGCTGCTGACCACCGTGCAGGGCGTGGGGGCGAAAGTGGCGCTGGGGATACTCTCGGCGCTTTCGCCGGACCAGTTGATTGGCGCTATTTCCGGGCAGGATAAAGGCGCGCTGACACGGGCGCCGGGGGTGGGGCCGAAGCTGGCTGTGCGTATTCTGACGGAGTTGCAGAGCAAGGCCGGGGTGATGCCTGGCGGCGGCGCGGCGGCGTTTCCGGCGGCGATGGCGCCCAAGGGTGCCGCGGCGGATGCGCTTTCGGCGCTGACCAATCTTGGCTACCGCCGGGCGGAGGCCGAGGCGGTGCTGGCCAAGGCCGTGGCCGAGCATGGGGAGGATGCCGCGCTGGATATTCTGATTCGCGCCGGGCTGAAGGCGCTGGCGAAGTGATGCTCAAGATGCGAAGCGATTTGAGCATCGCGCGTGGGGGTGGCGGGACGGCCGCGAGCAAAATAAAAAATCATGGAAAGGCCCTGATTAATGGAGCCTTTCCATGAGTGAACGCATTACCTCCGGCGAGCGTCTGATGGACGATGCTGGCGAAGCCTCGCTACGGCCGCAAAGCCTGGAGGATTTCACCGGCCAGGCCGGCAGCCGTGAAAATCTGAAAATCTTCGTTGCCGCCGCGAAGACCCGGGGCGAGGCGCTGGACCATGTGCTGCTGCACGGCCCGCCGGGGCTGGGCAAAACCACACTGGCGCAGATTGTGGCGCATGAGATGGGGGTGGGGTTCAAGGCGACCTCCGGCCCGGTGATACAGAAATCCGGTGATCTCGCGGCCATTCTTACCAATTTGCAGCCCAAGGATGTGCTGTTCATCGACGAAATCCATCGTCTGCAACCGGCGATTGAGGAAATTCTCTACCCGGCCATGGAGGATTTCCAACTCGATCTCATCATCGGGGAAGGGCCGGGTGCGCGTACGGTGCGGATCGACCTGCCGCCTTTCACGCTGGTGGGGGCGACCACGCGCTCCGGCCTGCTGGCCACGCCGCTGCGGGACCGTTTCGGCATTCCGCTGCGCCTCGTGTTCTACACGCCGGATGAACTCACCGGCATCGTCATCCGGCTGGCGCAGAAGCTGGGGATGGCGCTTTCACATGATGGCGCGATGGAGATTGCCCGGCGCTCGCGCGGCACCCCGCGTATTGCCGGGCGGCTGACCCGCCGGGTGCGGGATTTCGCCACCGCCGCTGGCGTTACGGAAATTTCACGCGATTTGGCCGATGCCGCGCTCACCCGGCTGGATGTGGACCATAAAGGGCTGGACGCCATGGATATGCGCTATTTGCGGCGGCTGGCGGAGCACCATAATGGCGGGCCGGTGGGGGTTGAGACGCTGGCGGCCGCGCTGGCCGAAGCCAGGGATACGCTGGAAGACGTTGTGGAACCTTATCTTATCCAGGAAGGGCTGCTGCTGCGCACCGCCCGGGGGCGGATGCTGGGCGATCCGGGGTGGCGGCATCTGGGCCTAAGCCCGCCGCAACGCGGGCAGGATTTGCTGGACCTGCTGGGGGAATAGCCTGCCTTACAAAAACCTTTTTCAGCCTTAATCATAGGCTTGGAGCAGGATGTTGATATATCGTTACACCACACGCATCTATTATCAGGACACGGATGCCGGGGGCATTGTTTATCACGGGAACTATCTTTCCATCGCTGAGCGGGCCCGCACCGAAGCCTTGCGGGAAATGGGCGCGCCGCATGCGGAAATGGTGGCGCGGTATGGCGTGTTGTTTGTGGTGCATCGCGTCAATCTGCTCTATCAGCGCCCCGCCAGGATCGACGAACTGGTGACTGTGGAAACCGAATTCACGGAGCTGCGCGGTGCGAGCGTTACATTACGGCAGAAATTCCTGCGAGACAGCGACTCGTTGGCCGTGCTTGACCTCGGCCTGGGTTGCGCGCGCGTGTCCGATGGCCGGGCGGCGCGCATTCCGCGCGATTGGGTAGCGCGCCTGAAATTTTGAACGGGGAAAGATAGTGGACCAAACGGTGTCTCAGGCGGCGATGGCCGCGCCGCAGGCGAATCTCTCGCTGCTTGGCCTGTTTTTGCAGGCGGATGCGGTGGTGAAGCTGGTGATGATTATTCTGCTGGTCGCCAGCATCTGGGTGTGGACGATCATCATTGAGAAGATCATGACCATCCGGCGCGTGAACCGCGAGGCCAACACGTTCGAGGATAGCTTCTGGTCCGGCGGCAGCCTGGATGAGCTTTACGAGCGTGAGGGCGCTGACCCCGCCAACCCGATGGCGGCCGTGTTTGGCGCCGCCATGGGTGAATGGAAGCGCACAGCCCGCATTGCCGGCACCGAAATCGGCAAGACTGGCGTGAAGGAGCGTGTGGACCGCGCGATGAACGTGACCATCATGCGTGAGATGGAGCGGCTGGAACGGTTCATGATCTTCCTGGCCTCGGTGGGCGCCACGGCGCCGTTCATCGGCCTGTTCGGCACGGTGTGGGGCATCATGCACTCTTTCTCGGCCATCGCGGCGATGCACAACACCGACCTCGCTGTGGTGGCGCCAGGCATCGCGGAGGCGCTTTTCGCCACCGCCATCGGCCTAGTGGCCGCGATTCCGGCGGTGCTGGCCTATAACAAGCTCTCCAATGACCTCTCGCGTTTCGCCGGACGACTGGAAGGGTTCGGCACCGAGTTTTCCGCCATCCTCTCCCGCCAGTCTGAGGAGCAGAAGTAAATGGCTGGCGGGCTGATCGGAGGCGGCGGAAACGGGCGCCGCCGCTACCGCCCGATGGCGGAGATTAACGTGACGCCGCTGGTGGACGTGATGCTGGTGCTGCTGATCATCTTCATGGTCACGGCGCCGATGATCACCTCGTCGGTGCAGGTGAATCTGCCGCAGGCCAATGCCAAACCTGCCAACGCGGACTCCAAGCCAATCACCGTGACCGTGGATTCCAAGGGCAATGTTTACCTGAACAACAGCCAGATCCAGCTGAACAATCTGGTGAGCACGTTGCAGGAAGCCTCGAAGAACAATGCCGACCAGCGCATTTTCATCCGTGGCGATAAGCAAGTGGATTACGGCGTGATGCTGCAAGTGATGGCCGATATCGTACAAGGCGGGTTCACCAAGGTTTCGCTGCTGGCCCAGCAGCCCGGGCAATAAGGCCGGGCGAGGGAGCATCAATTTGGACCGCGATCTGCGCCGGAGCGCGATTGTTTCTTTCACGATTCACGCGGCGATTATTATTGCCGCGATCGTGACGCTGCCTTTGCAGCCGCTGAATACCTCGGCGGATGAAAGCGTGGATGTGGACCTCGTGGGCCCCACCCAGCCGCAAACCGCGCAGTATAAGGGCAAGGTGGCCGCCCCCAGCAATACCCCAGTGCCGCATAAAGGGCCGGTGAACCCTACCCAGCCGAAGCCGCAACCCATTGTGGCGCCGCCGCCGCCGCCGCCACCGCCCCCCCCGGCGCCGCAGGCGAAGCCGACCCCCGCGCCGCCCACGCCCGCGCCTCCACCACCTCCGCCTACACCCGCGCCGACCCCGGCGCCATTGCCGCCGCCGCCACCGCCCCGGCCGCCGCAGAAGGTCACCAGCACGCAAAAGCCGCCGCCGAAGCCGGTTGAGGAGAAGAAGCCGCCGGCACCCCAGCAATCGGCCACGCATCAGCAGCATGAGGTGAAGAACCCGCTGCCGCTGAGCAAGAACATCTTGAACACGCTTTCGCAGTTGCGGGTGAACCAGCCGCAGGAAAAGCCGCCGACCTCACAGTACAATCCCGACCAGGGCGGTGCCCCAAATGGCGGCGGCAGCCCCAACAGCACGGCCAATTCCGGGCTTTCGGAGTCTGACCGCAACGCCATCGGCGCGCATGTGCGCCCGTGCTGGGGGATAGATGCCGGGGCACCGGGCGTGCAGGGCTTTTCCGTACAGCTGCTGGTGACGACCGATGCAAGCGGCACCGTGCGGGATGCCGAGGTGGCGCCAGCTTCACAGGGTAATATGAGCAACCCGATTTATTATGCCTATGCCCAGCGCGCCATCGCGGCTGTGGAGAATTATCAATGTGCATCGCTGCCCTTGCCGTCCTACATGCTCGGCAAGGTCAACACCTTCCTGTTCAACTTCACCCCGTAAGAGGTTCGATGATGACGCGTCTTGTTTTGCCGCCATTTTCCCGCCGCCGCCTGCTGGGCACGGCGGGCGCCGCGACCCTTGCCGGCCCCGCCGCCTTTGCCCAAAGCGCGCCGGCGACCTCAAATAACGGCCCGGCCATTCAGGTGAGCGGCGCACAGAACGCGCCTATTCCCATCGCGATCTCGCCGTTCGACACGCAAGGCGTGGGGGCGCAGATCACCCAGGTGATCACCGACGACCTTTCCCGTTGCGGCCTGTTCCGCGCCATCGACCCTTCGAGCTTCGTGCCGAATTCCATGAACAACGGCACGCCGGTGTGGCAGAACTGGAGCCTGCTGGGCGCACAAGGGCTGGTGACGGGCGACGTGCAGGATGCTGGCGGTGGGCAGTTGCGGGTAGAATTCCGGCTCTGGAACGTGCAGCAGCAAGCGCAGGTGCAGGGCACGGCCTATACCACCACCCCGGATAACTGGCGGCGCATCGCGCACATCATCGCGGACACCGTTTACCAGCAGATGATCGGGGAGAAGGGGTATTTCGACAGCCGTGTCGCCTTCATCTCTGTTTCCGGGCCGGTGACGAGCCCCATCCGGCGTCTCGCGGTGATGGATTACGACGGCGCGAACGTGCAGTTTCTCACCAGTGGCGCCAACATGGCGCTGTCGCCCCAATACAACCCCGCCCGCCAGCAATTGGCGTTCGTCAGCTACCGGGACGGTACCAACCCCCGCGTCTATCTGTTCGACCTGCAATCCGGCGCGACGCAGCTTGTTGGCGGGTTCGGAGAAATGACCATCGGCCCGCGCTTCTCGCCGGATGGCAATTCGCTGCTGATGTCTGTTTCCCGCAATGGCGGCGCCGCGATTGTGAAGACCGGCCTTGGCGGTGGTGGCGTGACGGATCTGACCGACAGCAACTCCATCAACGTGACACCCTGCTATTCGCCGGATGGTTCGCAGATCGTCTTTAACTCTGACCGCGACGGCAACCAGCAGCTTTTCGTGATGAACGCGGATGGCTCAGGGGTGAAGCGGATCTCCTTCGGTCCTGGCCAGTATGCCGAGCCGTGCTGGTCGCCGCGCGGTGATTTGATCTCGTACACGTTCTGGGGGTCGGGCGGATTTTCCATCGGCGTGATGGCACCGGATGGCACGGGCGAGCGGATACTCTCCCAGGGCTTCCTGGTGGAATGCTCCACCTTCTGCCCGAATGGCCGCGTGATCATGTTCTGCCGCCAGACCCCCACGGGTTCGGGCCACAGCTCCAACCTGGTGACGATTGGTGTAGACGGGTTCAACGAGCGCCTGGTGGATACCCCCACTTATGCCTCCGATCCCTCTTGGGGGCCACTTCTGGCCTGAGCCTGGCTTTGGCCGGTGTGGGTGCATCCGCACCGGCTATCCAACGCTTTGTAAAAATACCACATGTCCTCAAGTTCCCGGCTCTGCCGGGAGTTTTGTTTCAGATCAAAGAAAAGCAGGGAGGCCGGAGGTAGCGAAGGCTCGTTAAGTCAGTTTGGAGCCTTACGCGATGAAGCTTTTATTCCGTACAGCCGCGGCCGTTTTATTCGTCGGCGCGGCCGTAACACCGGCCCTGGCGGAGGGGTACAGCCTCTTTTCCGGTCCCACGGGCTATCAGGCCGGGGATGTGATGACCCATCTGAGCATCATCGGGGTCATTCCTCAGAACATTAACAGTCACATCACCGGCGTTCCTGGTGCGCGCCTTGGCATCTCCACCGGCGTGTCGCCGGAAGTGGACGCCTCTTACTTCGTGACCCCGAACCTTTCCGTCCAGCTGATCGCGGCGACCAGCCGGCACACGATCACCGCGAAGGGCGGTGCGCTGGGCAATGGCGGCACGCTGGGTTCCACTTGGGTTCTGCCGCCAACGCTGACGGCGCAATGGCATTTCCCACAGATCGGCGTTGTCCGGCCTTATGTTGGCGTGGGTGTAACCGTGGCCTTTTTCTACGGCACCAGCCCGAGTGCTCAGCTTCTGGGCACCAGCGATAAGCTCGGCCTGCGCACGGCCATTGGCCCGTCTTTCGACGTGGGCTTTGACGTTCCGGTGCAGGACAATTGGAGCGTCAATATGGATGTGAAGCAGATGATCCTGCCCACCGCTGCCCGCCTGGATCATGGCGCCATCCATGCGATGACCGGGCTGGACCCCACGGTTATTGGCTTCGGCGTCGGTTACCAATTCTAATCCCCGCCTTTCGCGCAGGATCGAAAAGGGGTGGCTTTGCCGCCCCTGTTTGTATTTTGGTGGGGCAGGGCGGCTGGCTGAGGCTGATGCGCTGTCAAATCGGGTTGAACTTTGCGCAAAAATGCGCGATACGGCGCCCGCCTGCATTGTGCGGGCAAATTCACACGCGGGGGCCTTTCCTGGCGAGAGCCAAAAGGTCCGGTGTTCGCTTCAGGCTCTGAAGCCGGATGCTTCCCCCGCGGAGGATAGAACCGGATTGATTTAGGAAAGAGAACTGCCAATGGCACTTCCCGA
>JAGXAE010000222.1 GCA_018971725.1 Pseudomonadota bacterium
GGTGCATGGCGAATGGTCCTGGGCCGCGGTTGGCGCCGCGCTGAGCAAGGCCGGGATTACCTACCGCACTGGCGCACCCTGGACAGCCAAAACCCTGCGCAGCGAATTCTCGCGCGCGCAGACGCCGCTGAAAGGCTACCGGCGCAGGTTGGGCCGCTCGGGAAACGCTGCTCCTGAGCCGCCGCCCGTAGAGGCGCCGGTGACAATCGGAGCAGGGGCGGTCCCCTCAGCGGCGGCGGCCACAGCTTCTGTCATCTTGCCCCTTCCGCCGGAGCCGGGGCCATCTGCTGCCGGTGCCCCCCGTTTCAAACCCGCCTCGCTTCGGGTCCAGGAACCGCCTCCGGTGCTGAGTGAGGCCGAGCGGGCAGAGATCGAGCGTAACCGCCGCCTGACATTCGGGCCGCCTGAACCCAAGGAGTAGAGCCAATGTCCGAAGACAAACCGAAACCAGCCCCCGCGACGAACGGCGGCAAGCCGTCCGGCGCTACCCCCTACCGCCCGAGCATGACAAAATTCACCGGCGCGCGTTCCGATATCGTCAGCCTGGCGCCGTCTCAGGAAACCGAGCCTGAGATCGGACAAGGGATCGATCTCACGGGCCAAGCCAAGATCATCTTCGCCGCCGGGCGGGGCAAGACGGGTAAAACCACCCTGCTCCGCTGGCTTACCGAGACCTCGATCCGCAATGGCGGCACGCCCATCCTGGCGGACGTCGACCCCAGCAATGCCACCTTCTCCGCCTATTTTGCCGATGTTGCCCGCCCGGAGACCGACAATCCCGCCGGGGTCACCGCCTGGCTGCAGGAGTTGATCGAATATTGTATCAATGAGCGGCAATCCGCCTTCGTCGATCTGGGCGGCGGGGATACCACTCTGCGGTCTCTTGCAGCCGAGATGCCTGGCTTGGCGGCGCATATCGAGGCCGCCGGCATGGCGCCGGTCATGTTCCACCTCACCGGTGCCCAGCCCGAGGATTTGCTCCCTGCCCTCACCTTGGCCGCGCGCGGGTTCACCCCTGCGGCACAAGCTCTGGTGTTCAACGAGTAAAGCATCGAGCCGGGCGCAACCCGTGAACGCGCCTTTGCCCGCCTGATTGCGTCCGACGCCTATGGCCGTCTGGCAGCTTCCTGCGTCAGGCTCTGGATGCCCCGGCTGCACGCCGCCGAGGCCGTGGAAAGCCGCCAATGCAGCTTCGCCGCCGCGCGAGATGGTAACGTTACGCCGTCTCTGGGGCTGTTTGACGCCGCCCGGGTCCGCGTTTGGCTGGACGCGATGGATCGCCGCTTTGCAGGGGTCAGATCATGGATCCCATAAGCCCCGCCGCGCGCCGGGAAGCTCTTCACGAGCAGATCAGCGAGGCGCAGATGATCTTGCGCCGCGCCGCCGCAGCCGCCGCCCTGAAGAGCGACCCTTTGGCGGAGCAGCTCCAGGCCCTGGCCGTCTGTGTCGGCGCGCTGAGCGATCTGTACCAAGCCAGCGAAGCCACCCAGATCGACATCGCCAACACGCTGAAAACCCAGACCGGCGTGATCGCGGATGAGGCCATTGCCCGGGTCCACGCCTCGGGCATGGACATCGTCAACCAACTCGCGCCGCAACTGGCCAATGCCGCGGACCGCACCATGCGCATGAAGATCACCACGCTGCGTATCCGCAGCATCGTGGGTTTGGGTCTGGCATTGGCGCTGGCCATCCTGGCGCCCAGCCTGTTCACCTATGCCGCCGGGGTGAATGACGGCCGGTTCCAGGCCGAAATCGCGGCGCATGTCATCCCCGCCGCCATGAAGGCCAGCCCTGCCGAAGCCCTCGCCTGGGGGCAACTGATGCAGGATAATGACGGCGTCACCGCCATGGCCGCCTGCCGCAAATCCATGCAGCAAGATGCCAGCGGGCGGCATTATTGTTTCATGCCGGTATGGACCGACCCGATACCCCCTGCCGTGCCTTCAGCCCCCGTTCAATGACTTCCAGCGCCGCCGCCTGGGAACATTACCCTTGCCCATCCCCAGCTATAGTCCTAAATATGACTACTGTAGTTCTAATTTGTTCGGAGGCCATCATGCGGGAAATTCAACTTCGCGACGCCAAGGCCAGCCTGTCGGCTGTGGTCGATGAGGCTCTACGCGGCGAACCCGCCATTATTACCCGCCACGGAAAGCCCGAGGCGGTCATTCTCAGCTTCGAAGAATGGCAGCGGCTCTCGCATGTGCCCTCCTTCGGCCAATTGCTGATGGCCGCACCTCTCGATGCGGACGATCTGCCGCCGCGCAACCAATTCCCCCTCCGTGATAGCGGCCTCTGATCCTTGTATCTCGTCGACACCAATGTCATCTCGGCGCGGGCGCCGTCGCGCGTCCCTCTGCCCGATTTGGCCGCCTGGATGGATGCTCACTCGGCCGATTTATTTCTCTCCACGGTCACAATCGCCGAGATTGAGGACGGCATCGCCAAGGCCAACCGTGAGGGGGCAACCCGCAAAGCCCGTGACCTAACCGCCTGGTTGGAGACCGTGCTGCACCTTTATGCGGCCCGCATCCTGCCCTTCGACCTGGC
>JAGXAE010000223.1 GCA_018971725.1 Pseudomonadota bacterium
TCCCCCCACCGGCTGGCGCGGCTTTCCACCGTCATCGAACAAACCCTCACCGGGCGCATCAAGCTGGCGGCGGAAATCCGCAAGGCCACCAAGAGCCTGGTGCCGGGCCGCATGCGCGCCATCCATGTGCCGCCGCGTGTGGTGGTGGATAACCGCGCCTCCAACCGCCATACCGTGATCGAGGTGAATGGGCGCGACCGCCCCGGCCTGCTGCACGACGTAACGGCCGCGATCTCCGATGAAGGGCTGCAAATCGCCTCCGCGCATGTCACCACCTACGGTGTGCGCGCCGTGGACGTGTTTTATGTGAAGGACGTATTCGGCATGAAGGTGGAGAATGAGCGCAAGCTCTATCAACTCCGTCAGGCCCTGCTCACGGCCCTGAAACCCACGATCGACGATTCGCCACCGCCCATGGAAACCTCACCCAAGCAGCCAGCCGCCGCGGCGTAAGCCGCGGCCGGCGCGGTATTTGACAGACCGGGCTTTTGCCGCGATGCGGAAAACATGGCCCGCAAGGTTTCTCCCTCACGCATCGGCTTCATGCTGTGCTGCTTTCTGTTGCCGGCGCTCATCGGCACATTCGCGAGTTTCTCCATCCCGGCCCCGCTGGTGGATGCCATGCACCAGCAAGCCGCGCTGGATGCCGTGCTGGCCGCCCCCAATCAGGCGGCGCAGCAAGCCGCCATCGCTGCCTTGCAAGGTGCGGTTGACCCGGACACCGCCGCCATCGTCACCAGCGGCAAAGGCCCCCTGCCCGCGCGCGTGGCCGCGGCCATTGCCAATATGCGGCGGGAAACAGTGGCGCAGGCCCGTAGCGCGGCTTATAAAATCAGGCTTATGGTGATTACCATGAGCGTACTGGGCGCCATTTTTGGCATCGTGCTGATGGGACCGGACCGGAATGATTGAGCATGTCGATTCCTACTACGCCGCCACCGCTCACCGGAAAGACGCGCGCCCGCCGCTAAACAGCGCCATCGCCGTGGATGTCTGCGTCATCGGCGGCGGCTTCACCGGGGTAAACGCGGCGCTGGAACTGGCGCAGCGCGGCGTGAAGGTGGTGCTGCTGGAAGCCGTCAAAATCGGGTTCGGTGCCTCCGGGCGCAATGGCGGGCAAATCGTCAACGGTTATTCGCGGGATCTGGATACCATTGCCTCCCGCTATGGCGAGCAAGCCGGGCGCAAAATAGGCGCCATGGCCCGCGAGGGTGGAAACATCATTCGCGACCGCGTGGCCCAATACAACATTCAATGCAACCTGAAGCCCGGCGGCATCTTCACGGCCCTTAACCCCGCGCAAATGAGCGGCCTGGCCCGTCACGTAAAAACCTGGAGCGCGCGCGGCTTCAGCGACGGTTTTGAACTGCTCGACAAAACCGGGCTGCAACGCCACGTGAAGACCGACCGCTATGCCGGCGGATTGGTGGATCATTACGGCGGACATTTGCACCCCCTCAACCTTGTGCAGGGCGAGGCCGCCGCCTTCGAATCGCTGGGCGGGGTGATTTATGAGGGCTCGCAGGTTAACGAAGTAAAGTTCGGCGATGTGGTGACGGTGAAAACCGCCCATGGCGAGGTTTCGGCCAAAACCGTCCTGGTCTGCGGCAACGCCTACCTCAAAAACGTGCTGCCGGACCTGGAAACGCGGATCATGCCGGTCTCCAGCCAGATTCTCGTCACCGAGCCGCTGGGCGAGGAAGCCGCGGCGTTGCTGCCCAGCGACATGTGCGTGGAAGATTGCAATTATATCCTCGATTATTTCCGCCGTACCGCGGATAACCGCATCCTGTATGGCGGCGGCGTGGTTTATGGCGGGCAAGATCCGGCCAGCATCCGCGCCAAAATCATGCCGCTGATGCACAAAACCTTCCCGGTGCTGAAAGATGCACGGGTGGATTTCGCCTGGAGCGGCAATTTCGCCCTCACCCTCACCCGCTTCCCGCAAATCGGCAAGCTGGCGCCGAACGTATACTTCTCCCATGGCGATAGCGGCCACGGCGTCACCACCACGCATCTTCTGGCCCGGTTGCTGGCGGAAGCCGTCACCGGCGATACCTCCCGCTTTGATGTGTTCGCGGGGCTACCCTATTTCCCCTTCCCCGGCGGGCGGTCGTTGCGTGTGCCGCTCACCGTCGCGGGGTCCTGGTGGTACCGCTTCCGGGACTGGATGGGCGTATAGACGCCCGGCTGTTGATGCAGCCCGGCTTTTCCATTACAGCCACGCTGCGGGCCGGCTTAGCACAGTGGTAGTGCAGCGGTTTTGTAAACCGAAGGCCGGGGGTTCAAATCCCTCAGCCGGCACCATTTCTCCCGGATTTCTGGCCGGACCTCATCCGCAACATGAATAATAAAACAGGTTCCGGAAAAACTTCGTTGCCCATAAACGGTTGATCTGCGGCACCTCCGCCATAAGTGTGTTCTGCTCACCGAACCCGGCAGGAGATGACGATGGCGGAAGCTAAACCAGACAATCAACCCAACACCGGCTCACCGCAGCCGCAATATTTGCAGGCGCTCACCGG
>JAGXAE010000053.1 GCA_018971725.1 Pseudomonadota bacterium
TATAATGGCGGCAAAACCACCAGCCAGACCAGGCAGGCGAAGAACGACGTCTATGCCGCGCGGGCGCAATTGCTCTCCCAGGAGCAAACGGTATTTTACAACGTCGTGCAGGCTTACGTGTCCGTCGTTACCGACCAGAAGCTGTTGGACTTGCAGGATAACAACCAGCAGGTGATGAAGCGTCAGCTTCACGACACGCAAACCCAGTTCAATCTTGGTGAAATCACCATGACCTCCGTGGCCCAGGCGCAGGCCTCGCTTGCCCAGGCCGAACAGCAGGTGAAGGTGGCACAGGGCAATCTGGAAATCGCCAGGGAGAATTTCCGGCAGCTGGTGGGGGACTACCCCGCGGCAAGACTCACCCCGCCTCAGCCGTTGGTTCTGCCGGTGGCGAGCAAAGCCCAGGCGGGCTCGGTCGCAACGGCGAATAATCCCGATGTCATTGCCGCGGAATTCACCGACGCCTCCGCCAAGGACGCGGTGGATGTAGCCTTCTCGGCCCTCATGCCGCAACTCTCCCTCCAGGCTTCGGCCTATGATGAGTCTGGCAGCTCCGGGCAAAATATTTTCACGCGTGGGGCCTCCGTCACGGGCCAGCTCACTGTGCCGCTCTATCAAGGCGGGCAGGAATATTCGGCGATCCGTTCCGCCAGGGCCAAGCAACAAGAGGCCTTCGCGGCGGTTCTGGCAGCCCAGCGCAAGGCCTGTGCCGATGCAACCCAGGCCTGGGAAGGTATGACCTCGTCGCGTTCCGCCGTGCTGGCGACAAATGCCGAGATCAAGGCCAATGCCATCGCCCTGGATGGGACCGAGCGCGAGGAACTGGTTGGCACCCGCACCACGCTGGATGTGCTCAACGCCCAACAGGCACTGCTCACCGCGCAAATTCAGCAGGTGCAGAATATCTCGCAAATGGTTAACTATTCGTACGACGTCGCTTCGGCCATCGGTCGTCTAACCGCGCGGGATTTAAATTTGCCCGTGCATGAATACGACGATGAGAAATACTATGACGCGGTGAAGTTCGCCGGGTTTGGCACTGGCGGCGGCGCGGATCAGGATGCAGGCATCACGCCGGATGGCGCGATGGTTGCCACGCCGGCTTCTGCCTCAGGGCAGGCCGTGCCATGAGGAGGCGTGATGAGCGAAGGTAACGGCATTTCCAACCGTTCCGGTCCGGCGAGCGCCGCCGAACCGTCGATGGAGGAGATTCTGGCTTCCATCAGGCGCATCCTCTTAGAAGAGGAAGGACGCGGAACAACGATGCCGGACGACGAAGAAGAATTGCTGCTGGATGCCAGCATGCTTGTGCCGGGGCAGGATCTGCCCGCCGCTTCATCCGCCACGGAGCCGCCTTTGCCCGAAACTGAGTCCTATTTCGCACCGTCATCCCCAGTGCCGGTGGAGCATTTCGCCAGTGAGCCTCCGGCCATGGAAAGCACTGTGCCCCCCGTCGATTATCCGGTGGAGCATTTCGCCAGTGAGCCTCCGGCCATGGAAAGCACTGTGCCCCCCGTCGATTATCCGGTGGAGCATTTCGCCAGTGAGCCTCCGGCCATGGAAAGCACTGCGCCCCCCGTCGACTTCCCGGCGGAGAGCATCGCGGCCGAACCTTTCTTCGCTTTTCAACCGTCCCCGGCGCCGGAGACCGTGCCATTCGCGGAGCCGCTGATCGAAACCGAACCAACAGAAAAAGAAAAGGAAAATTATATGGAAGAACAGGTACAGGGCCCGGATGGGCTGGTCGGTGATCAAGCCGTATCAGAGATCAGCAATTCCATCGGCGCGCTGGTGCGCAGCGTGAGTTCCGAGCGTTCCGCCAGCATTGGCCGGGGCGGCATTACGATCGAGGATATCGTCCGCGAGGAGGTGAAGCCGGTGCTGAAGGCCTGGCTGGATACGCATCTGCCGAGCTTGGTGGAGCGCGTGGTGCGGGCCGAGATCAACCGCGTGATGGACCGCGCCCAAGGCTGAACTGCCGCCGATTATTTTAATGAAAGACGCGCCTCGAATTTGGGCGCGGAGGTTTTTTTCGTGACGACATTGGACAAGAATTTCGAGCCGGCCTCATCCGAGGCGCGGCTTTATGCGGGTTGGGAAGCTTCGGGCGCGTTTGCCGCGCAGCCGGAGAGCAACGCGCAGCCCTACAGCATCATGATCCCGCCGCCGAACGTAACCGGCAGCCTGCATGTGGGCCACGCGCTGACCATGACGTTGCAGGATATTCTTGTCCGCTATCGCCGCATGCAGGGGCGCGATGTGCTCTGGCAGCCGGGCACGGACCATGCGGGCATCGCCACGCAAATGGTGGTGGAGCGGCTGCTGGATAAGGAAGGCGTCTCGCGCAAAGAGCTGGGGCGCGAGACCTTCCTCTCCCGCGTGTGGCAGTGGAAGGCGGAATCCGGTGGCACCATCACCCGCCAGTTGCGCCGCCTCGGCGCCTCGCCGGATTGGGCGCGTGAACGCTTCACCATGGATGAGGGACTTTCCGTCGCGGTGCGCGAGGTATTCGTGCGGCTGTTCGAGGAAGGGCTGATCTATCAGGACAAGCGGCTGGTGAACTGGGACACCCAGTTGCAGACCGCCATCTCGGACCTTGAGGTGGAAAGCCGAGAGACCAAGGGCAGCATGTGGCATATTCGCTATCCGGTTGAGGGTGGCGAGGAGATTATCGTCGCCACCACGCGGCCGGAGACGATGCTGGCCGATACCGCCGTGGCCGTTCACCCGGAGAATGAGAAATATAAGCATCTCATCGGCCGGCATGTAATTCTGCCGCTGACGGAGCGGAAAATTCCCATCATCGCGGATGACTATGCGGACCCCGAGAAGGGCACAGGGGCCGTGAAGATCACGCCCGCGCATGACTTCAACGATTTCGAGGTCGGCAAGCGCCACGGCCTGCCCATGCCCTCGATGCTGGACCGCCAGGGGCGGATTACGTTGGCCGAGCTGGGCGAGGTGCCGGATTTCGTGCGCTCCCTGGAAGGGATGGACCGTTTCGCCGCCCGCAAGCTGATTGTGGCGGAGCTTGAGGCGCGCGAGCAACTGGTGGAGGTGAAGCCCCATCAGAACATGGTGCCTTATGGCGACCGTTCGGGCACGGTGATTGAGCCGTATTTGACGACGCAATGGTATTGCAACGCGCATGTGCTGGCCCAGCCCGCGATAAAAGCCGTGGAGGAAGGCCGCACTAAATTCGTGCCGCAGCAATGGGAGAATACCTTCTTCGCCTGGATGCGCGACATCCAGCCCTGGTGCATCTCGCGCCAGCTTTGGTGGGGCCACCGCATCCCGGCCTGGTATGACGAAGCGGGCAAGGTGTATGTGGCGCGCACCGAGGATGAGGCCCAGGCCAAGGCCGGGTCGGGCGTGGCGCTCACCCAGGATGAGGACGTGCTGGACACCTGGTTCTCCTCCGCCCTCTGGCCTTTCTCAACCCTCGGCTGGCCGGAGCAGACGCCCGAACTCGCCAAATACTACCCCACCGACACGCTGGTGACAGGCTTTGACATCATCTTCTTCTGGGTCGCCCGGATGATGATGATGGGGCTGCATTTCATGGGCGATGTGCCGTTCCGCACCATCTACATCCACGGCCTGGTGCGCGACGAGAAGGGCCAGAAAATGTCCAAATCCAAGGGCAATGTGCTGGACCCTCTCACCCTCATCGACAAATTCGGCGCCGACGCGTTGCGCTATTCCGTGGCCGCGGCAGCGGGGCAGGGGCGCGATGTGAAGCTGGGCGAGAAGATCGTCGAGACCCACCGCGCCTTCATCACCAAGATCTGGAACGCCGCGCGCTTTTTGGAAATGAACGGGGTGAGGCCGAACCCGGATTTCAAGCCGCAGGATGCGAAGCTGCCGCTCTGCCGGTGGGTGCTTGCCCGCGCCAACGAGGCGATTACCGCCGCCACCGCCGGGTTGGATGCTTTTCGCCCGAATGATTACGCCGCCGCCTGCTACCGCTTCGCCTGGGGCGATTTCTGCGACTGGTTCATCGAACTCGCCAAACCGGCTTTCACGGGCAGCGATGCGGCGGAAGTGCAGGACACCGCCGCCTATGTGCTCGGTGTGCTGCTGCGGTTGATGCACCCGTTGGTTCCTTACGTGACTGAGGAACTATGGGATCATTTCAACTACGCTGAAGTCTATTCGCTCATCTCCGCCCATTGGCCGGAACCCGCCGCCATCACCGGCGCGGAAGATGCGGCGGAGGAGATGAACTGGCTTGTAAGCTTGGTTTCCGAAATTCGCACCGTGCGGTCGGAAATGAACGTGCCGCCCTCGCAAAAATCCCCGGTGTTTTTGCAGGACGCGAAGCCAGAAACCCTCGCCCGCGCGGAACGCTGGTTTGAGGCGATCTCCCGTATGGCCCGTGCCTCGGAAATTGGCCCGCTTGCTGGCCCAGTGCCGAAGAACGCCGCCCAGGCGGTGTTGAACGAAGCTACGATCATTTTGCCGCTGGAAGGGCTGATAGACCTTGAAGCGGAAAAGAAGCGCCTTGCCACGGCACTTTCCAAAGCCGAAGGCGAGTTGAAAAAGGTACAGGCCAAGCTTGCCAACGCTGACTTCACATCCCGCGCGCCGGAAGCGATTTTGGAAGAACACCGCGAGCGTGAGGAAAGTTTTACCAACGAGGCGCAGCGCCTCAGTGCCGCTTTGGGGAGGCTTGCATGATCATCCGTCCCGTCCGCCCGGAGGATAAAGCAAACTGGCTGCCGCTCTGGCAAGGTTATCTTACGTTCTACGAAGAGGAAAACCTGCCGGAGCATGTCACGGAAGCCTTATGGGCGCGCTTCTTCGATGCGGCTGAGCCCGTCCACGCCCTGGTGGCGGAAGAAAATGGCGTGCTCCTCGGTCTCGTGCATTACATCTTTCATCGCAACACCTGGATGGTGGAGGATGTCTGCTATCTGGAAGACCTGTTCACCGCCGAAGCCGCGCGCGGCAAAGGCGTTGGCCGCGCCTTGATCGAAGCGGTTTATGCGGCCGCCCGCGCGGCGGGAAGCACCCGCGTTTACTGGATGACACACGAAACCAACACAACCGCCCAGGCGCTTTATAACAAGATCGCCGAGAAGTCGGGTTTCATCCAATACCGTAAGCAGGTTTAAGATTGCGCTGAAGACGTGCCATGGCGCAATCTCGCGGGCATGAACAGTTTTTCGATTCTGCTGCTGCTAACCCTCGCCGCCGTTCTTGAAGTGGGAGGAGACGCGCTGGCCCGCACCGCCCTGCATGCCCATGCGATGCCGGTGCGCGTTGGGTTTTTCGGCCTGGCCGCCCTGGTGTTGTTCACCTATGGCGTCACGGTCAATTTGCCGCCCTGGGATTTTGGAAAACTTCTTGGCGTTTACGTAACCTTGTTCTTCGTCGTGGCTCAGCTCATCAATCGCTTCGCCTTCGGCATTGCCCCCACCACGCCGGTTCTGGCGGGTGGCGCGCTCATCATCGCCGGCGGGTTGTTGATGACGTTTTGGAAGGCTTGAAACCGCTGCTTATCCCGCTTGCATGCCGTAAGTGGAAAGAACCCGCCCCATCCAGTCCAGAATAGGATCGTTTTCCGGCAGCAACGGGGTGGTTGAGATCAGCGTGCCCCAGCGCAGCGCGCCAAAAACGATATGGTCCGCCCAGTTTGGCGAGACTCCGGCGATGAAGCTCTGGTGGGAGAACAGCCGCTGAAGCGGCTTCACCGTGGCTTTGAATCGTTCCAGCGCGGCGGGGCGGTCTGCTTCTATTTCTTCCAGGCTGCGCTTGAACATCGCCTCGCGCGTCTGCCGGAAATAGGGCTGGTCCTGTGGCGCCAGACGGCGATGGACATCAGCCACGATAATATGGGAGATGGCCGGGTGAAGCATGGTTTCCGCCCAATCCTTCACAAACATGATCAACGCCCGCGCCGGCGGATCGCCAAACAACGATTCCTCGTTGGGGTAGGTCCGTTCCAGATAATCGGCGATGATCTGGCTGTCTGAGACGATATTGGCGCCGTCGCGCAGAACCGGCACCTTTTCCTGGCCCGAGGTGGCAATCGCCGCCTTCTCGGTAAAATGCCATGGAATGGTTTCATAATTCAGGTTCTTATGCGCCAGGGCCAGCTTCACGCGCCAGCAATAAGGGCTGAAGCGTGTGCCGTCCGCCGCCGTCAGGTCGTAAAGCTGCCGGCTCACCGCGCGGTCTGACCAAAGAGAATTTTCTTCGCGTCCTCGGAGACAGTGGGAGCGCCATTCACTTCCTTGGCCTTGGCATAGGCACGCTGCACGGCGGGGCGGGTGGCCATACGCTCGAACCAGGCTTTCAGATTCGGGAAATCCTCAAGCTTCTGCTGCTGGCGTTCGTAAGGCACCACCCAAGGGTAGCTCGCCATATCCGCGATGGAATAAGTACCCGCGATATAGTCCTTGCCCTCAAGCTGCTTGTTCAGCACGCCATAGAGGCGGTTGGTCTCCTTCACGTAGCGTTCCATCGCATAAGGAATACGCTCAGGCGCATATTGCACGAAGTGATGGTTCTGCCCGGCCATCGGCCCCAGCCCGCCCATCTGCCAATAAAGCCATTGCAGAACATTAAAGCGCACGCGTGGTTCTTTCGGCAGAAACTTGCCGGTCTTGTCCGCCAGATATTCAAGAATCGCACCGCTCTCGAAAATGCCCAGAGGCTCGCCGCCATCTGCCGGCGCCATGTCGCGGATAGCGGGGATGCGGTTATTCGGCGCGAATTTAAGAAAATCCGGATTGAACTGCTCGCCCTTGGAAATGTTAACTGGGAAGATTTGATAATCCAGTCCTGCTTCCTCAAGAAAAATGGTAACCTTATGCCCGTTCGGCGTGGTCCAGTAATAAAGCTCGATCATATCCGCTTTTCCTTCAGCCAAGTGCTTTCGACGCCATTTCGTAAGTGTTGCGGCTCAGTTGCTCACGCGCCAGCACGCGTTCAAGCTCCGCTTTCATTAATTCCTGCCGCGCCGGTCTAAACCGGCGCCAGGTTCCAAGCCCCGTCACCAGCCTGGCGGCGATCTGCGGGTTGGTCTCGTCCAGCCGCAGCACGAAATCCGCCAGCAGCTTGTAGCCGTCACCGGAAGGATCGTGAAACTTCGAGGGATTTGCAATAAAGGCGCCGATAAGCGCACGCACGCGGTTGGGGTTGCGCAAATCCATGTCCGGGTGCGCGGCAAGGCCCTGCACAATGGCGAGCGTATCCGGTGCGTTGCTGCGCGCCTGCACCGAAAACCATTTGTCCAGCGCAAGCTTCGTATCGGCCCATTCGCCATAATAGGCTTTCAGGGCGTCCTCTCGCGCTTTGCCGGGTTCGTCCACCAGATTGGTCAGCGCGGCGAGTTTCTCGGTCATGTTGCCGGCAGCGGCGAATTGCCGGGCGGCCAGGTTCGTGTTTCCGGCGGCACATAAATAGCTCAGCGCCGCGTTGCGCAGCGCCCTGGCGCCCATGGCGGGGCCGGAAACATCGTCCGGTGCCGCGTTGCCGAAGGTCTCATAAGCGGCCTGGAATTCCGCCTGCAAGGCTTGCCCCAGCGCTCGCCGTGCTGCTTGGCGCACGGCGTGGATCGCTTCCGGGTCCGCGATCTTCATCTCATCCGCCAGTAGCGATTCCATGGGCAGGATCAGCGCCTCGGCGGCGAAGGCGGGGTCTTGGGCGGCCTCGTGCAGCGTCGCGGCGATGGCGCCTTTCAAACCCGCATCCAGGGTGAAAGGCTTGCCCGCTTGGTGGGCCTCCACGTTTTCCAGCAGCACGGCGGTGGCGTATTGCTGCAACGCGTCCCAGCGGTTGAACAAATCGGTGTCATGCGCCGCCAGAAAGGCCAGACGTTCGCGGCTTTGCCCCTTCAGCTTTATGGGCGCGGAGAAATGCCGGAACAAGGAAACCGCTTCGGGCTTTTGCGCCAGCTTGAAGGTAAAGCTCTGCTCGGCCTCACGCAGCAGCAGCACCTCCTGGTGCAAATCCTTCCCTGCCTTATCCAGCAGCCCCATCGCCACCGGAATCAGCATCGGATGCTTTTCAGTCTGCCCCGGTGTCGGGGCAAGGCTCTGCCGCAGGGTCAAGGTGAAATTTTCGCCGTCCCAGGCTTCATCAAAACTTACTTCCGGCGTGCCCGCCTGTTCGTACCAGAGCATCAACTGCTTCAGGTCGGTATCCGAGACGGATTGCATGGCCGCCCAGAAATCCTCCACCGTGGCGGCGGAATTGTCGTTCTTGGCGATATACGCATCCATGCCGCGCCGGAAGGCCTCGCGCCCAATGATTGTGCGGTACATCCGCACCACCTCCGCACCCTTTTCGTAAATCGTGGTGGTATAGAAATTGTTGATCTCGATATAGCTTGTCGGCCGCACCGGGTGGGCGAGCGGCCCGGCATCGTCCCGGAACTGAGTGGCGCGCAGCAGCCGCACATCGGCGATGCGTTTCACCGCCGCCGAGAACTGGTCCGCCATATATTCCTGGTCGCGGAAAACCGTCAGCCCCTCCTTCAAGGAAAGCTGAAACCAGTCCCGGCAGGTCACGCGGTCGCCGGTCCAGTTGTGGAAATATTCATGCGCGATCACACGTTCCACATTCTGGAAATCCGTGTCCGTGGCGGTTTGGGCGTCGGCCAGCACATAGGCGGTGTTGAAGATGTTGAGGCCCTTATTCTCCATTGCTCCCGCGTTGAAGTCCGATACCGCGGCGATGTTGAAAATGTCGAGGTCGTATTCGAGGCCGAATGTATCCTCGTCCCATTTCATCGAGCGTTTCAGCGCTTCCATGGCGTGGCCGCAGCGTGTCTCGTCCCCGCGCTCCACCCAGATGCCGAGATCCACCCGGCGCCCGCTTTGCGTCGTGAATTCATCTTTTAGCGAAACCAGATCTGCCGCCACCAGGGCAAAGAGATAAGAGGGCTTGGGGTGCGGGTCTTCCCATTCAGCGAAGGCCTTGCCATTCTCAAAGCCCGAAGCCAGCTTGTTACCGTTGGAGAGCAGGATGGGGAATTCTTTCGCATCGGCGCGCATGCGCACATGGTAACGCGCCATCACGTCCGGCCGGTCCGGGAAGAAGGTGATCTTGCGGAACCCCTCTGGTTCGCATTGGGTGAAGAAACCCGAGCCGGAGGTGTAGAGGCCGGATAATTCCGTGTTCTCGGCGGGGTTGATGCGTACGCTGGTTTCCAGCACGGCTTCGTCCGGCACCTCATGGATGGTCAGGCTTTCATCGTCCAGCACGTAACGGTTGTCGCCCAGCGCCTCGCCGTTCAGGGAGATGGAGAGCAATTCCAGCTTGCGGCCATCCAGCTTCAGCGGGCCGGGGGCGTTGCGGCGCAGTTTCAGCCGGGCTTTGACGATGGTAGCTTTCGGGTCCAGTTCAAAATCCAGCGCCACATGCTCAACCTGGTAAGCGGGCGGCCGGTAATCGGCGAGTTTCACCTGAGCGCGGGGCGCTATTTGTCCATCAGCCATGCTGCGTCCTGTTTCCTTCTGGCGAAATGCCACGCCGCGCTCATATGGTAGGGCATGGCAGACGAGACATCTCTTGAGGCGGAAATTTTTTCACGTATTGCCGATGTCGGGCAAGAGGCATGGGACGCTTGCGCGGGCGGCAATCCGTTCGTCTCCTATGCGTTTCTCTCAGGCTTGGAGGATAGCGGTTCGGTAGGCGGGCGCACAGGGTGGCATCCGCGCTATCTGGCGCTGCGCGGGGAGGGCGGGGCGGTGCTGGGTGTGGCCCCGGCCTATGCCAAAACCCATTCCTACGGCGAATATGTGTTCGACCATGGCTGGGCCAATGCGTTTGAGCGCGCGGGCGGCCGCTATTATCCCAAATTGCAGGTGGCGTCCCCGTTTTCACCCGTGCCGGGGCCGCGTTTGCTTAGCCAGAGGCTGGGTGCCACGGAAATGGCGGCGGCCCTTGAGGCCGCGTGCGAGGCGGCCAAATGCTCCTCCGTCCACGTTACTTTCTGCACCGAGGCCGAATGGGTGGGGCTGGGCGAAGCGGGGTGGCTGCAACGGCTGGGGATGCAGTTCCATTGGGAGAATCCGGGCTATGGCAGCTTCGAGGATTTCCTGGCCGCCTTATCCTCGCGCAAGCGCAAGGCGATACGGCGAGAGCGGCGCGAGGCGCAGGCGGGGTTGAGCTTCCGGGCGTTAACCGGCGCTGAGCTAACCCCGGCGGTGTGGAGGCGGTTTTACGAATTCTACCTCTCCACGGTCGACCGCAAATGGGGCGGGGCGTATCTCACGCCGGAGTTTTTTCCGCTGCTGGGAGAGCGGCTGGGCGAGAAAGTGGTGCTGATGCTGGCCGAGCGGAACGGCAAACCGATCGCGGGGGCGCTGAACCTGCTGGGCGAGAACGTGCTTTATGGCCGCAATTGGGGCTGCATCGAGGATGTGCCCTTCCTGCATTTCGAGCTCTGCTATTATCAGGCGATTGAATACGCCATCGCCCATGGCATTGGCCGGGTGGAGGCGGGGGCGCAGGGCGAGCACAAAATCCAGCGCGGTTATCTGCCGAAACCGACCTTTTCCGCCCACTACATCGCCCATCCCGGTTTGCGGGACGCGGTGGCGCGGTTTCTGGAGGCGGAGCGCGCTGAAATGCTGCGGGCGATGGAGGCGATGGCGCAGGAGGGGCCTTACCGGAAGGACGTAGAGACCTGACCCGGCCACCAATCTGCCTTGACGCCGCCGGAGTGACTGCCTACGCAGCCGCTTGCCCCGCTAGGGGAAAAATAAAAGCCGGCCCCGGCGAAGGGAAAAGAGATGCAGCAATTGGTTCCGGGCGATACCGCCTGGGTGATGATGTGTACGGTCTTGGTTCTGTTGATGACCGTGCCGGGCCTGGCGTTATTTTATGCCGGAATGGTGCGCAAAAAGAATGTTCTCGCCACCATGATGCAGTCTTTCATGCTGTGCGCGGTGATGAGCGTGGTGTGGATGGTCGCGGGTTATTCGCTGGCATTTGGGCCGGGCGATGCCTTTATCGGGGATTTCTCCCGTGTGCTGCTGTCCGGGCTCGCCGCGGGGTGGGACAAGCCCTTCACCATCGCCGCCGGAACCGCCTTCGCGCAGCCCACGACGATCCCGGAAAGCGTATTCCTGATGTTCCAGATGAGCTTCGCCATCATCACCCCGGCGGTGGTGACGGGCGCCTGCGCGGACCGGATGAAATTCTCTGCCCTGCTGGTGTTCTTCTCGCTATGGGCGCTGCTGGTTTACGCGCCGCTGGCGCATTGGGTGTGGTCGCCCACCGGCTGGCTGGCGCAGCGCGGCATCGCGGATTTCGCGGGCGGCACGGTGGTGGAGATCAATTGCGGCGTCACCGGCCTGGTTTGCGCGCTCATGCTCGGCAAGCGGTTGGGCTATGGGCAGGAGAACATGGCGCCGTGGAATTTGAGTTATGCGGTCATCGGCGCCTCGCTGCTCTGGGTGGGCTGGATGGGCTTCAATTCCGGCGGTGCCATGGGGGCCACGCCGCGCGCGGGCATGGCGGTGTTGAACACGCAGATGGCCGCCGCCGGGGCGACGGTCGCGTGGACCTTCGTGGAGTGGCTGGTGCGGGGCAAGCCTTCCGTGCTGGGGGCTATTTCCGGTGCGGTGGCGGGGCTGGTGGCGGTAACGCCCGCCGCCGGGTTCGTGCTCCCCGGTCCGGCATTGCTCATTGGCTTGGTGGCGGGTGCGGTCTGTTTCTGGACCGCGACCGAGCTGAAACATAAATTCAGCTACGACGACAGCCTGGATGCGTTCGGCGTGCATGGCGTGGCCGGCATTATCGGCACGCTGGCCACGGGCTGGTTTGCCTTCGGGCCGCTTTCAGGTGGAACCGCCGTGGGCGGCGTGCATTTGCTCGCGGTGCAGGCGCTGGGGGTGGCGGTGACCATTCTCTATTGCGCGGCGGTCAGTTGGGCTTTGCTGAAAGTCACCGATCTGCTTGTGGGCCTGCGCGTGACCAAGGAAGAGGAACGCGAGGGGCTGGATATCGTGCTGCATGGTGAGCAGATTTTCTGAACCCGCACGCCTGTATAAAAAAAGCCCGGCATTTCACCGGGCTTTTTCGATTTGGTCAAAACTGAAATTATGGCTTCAGCGCGTACATGGCATAATTTCCATCGTGCCATTTATAGACGGCGTACGCCGCGTTCACTACGTCGCCCTTGGAGTCGAACGTGATCGGCCCCAGAACCGTCTGCCATGGGCCGCCAGCCTTCAGCTCCGCCGCAACCTTTGTGGGGTCCGTGGTGCCGGCCTTCGCGGCGGCTTCGGCCCAGACCTGCACCGTGGCGTAGGAATACAGCACATAGCCGGTCGGGTCTTCCTTCAACGCGGCAAGTTCTGCCACCACCTTGGCGGCGGCGGGGTCTTTCTCGGCCGGCGGCGGGAAGGTCATCAGCATGCCTTCGGCCGCAGAACCGGCAACCTGCCAGAGTGCCGAGGTAACGGCCGCATCCTCGGAGAAATATTGCGGCGTGAAGCCCTGGGCCGCGCCCTCGCGCATGATCAGCCCCATGTCGGAATAATAGCCGCCCATGTAAACCAGCGTGATCCCTTGCTCTTTAAGGCGCGAGATCAGCGCGGAGTAATCCTTGTCGCCGGCGGTGTAAGAGGTGTTGTAGGCGATCGTCACGCCCAGCTTTTTCAGGTTCAGCCGCACCTGGTCGGCAATGCCCTTGCCGTAGGTGGAGTTGTCGTCCAGCACTGCGATTTTGGCGGTGGGGAAATGCTTGGCGATATATTCGGCCGCCACCTTGCCCTGCTGGTCGTCACGCCCGCAGGTGCGGAATGTGAAGGGGCTGCCATTATCGGTATAAGCCGGGTTGGTGGAAGCCGGGGAGATTTGGATGACCCCGGCATCCGCATAGACCTTGCTGGCCGGAATGGAGGAGGCGGAGCAGAAATGCCCGTCCACCATCACCACCCCGTCGGAGACCAGCGTATTGGCGGCGGAAACCGCCTGTTTCGGGTCGCACGCATCGTCCACCGCGATGGGTACGATCTGCTTGCCTAGCACGCCGCCGGCCTTGTTGATGTCCGCCACGGCAAGGTCGAAACCTGATTTCAGTTGCACGCCGAAGGCGGCGTTGGAGCCGGTGAGAGGGCCCGCGACGCCGATTTTGACCTGCGCGTGGGCGAGGCCGGTGCTGAGAGCCAGCAAGGCCGCTGTACCGTAAAGGATGTTGCGCACGTGATGCTCCTGTTGCTTAGGAAGAAAGTTGCTTAACAGTATGCGCCCAAAATTTGGGCCTTATCAATGGCCGCCCTCCAGATATGCGGCCCTGATCTCGGGTTTTGCGAGTAATTCCGCGCCAGTTCCC
>JAGXAE010000224.1 GCA_018971725.1 Pseudomonadota bacterium
GTGATGTTGACCATGGTGTTGTTGAAGCTGGCAAGCACATGCGCAACACCGGAGATGATGTTCTTGCGCTCTTTTTTGCGGGGGCTTCTGGAGGCGGGCTTCGCCATGTCTGTCTGATCCTATGTCTAGGGAGGTGTTTAGCGCGTAACTTTCTTCTTGCCGGCGATCGCCACGGCCTTGCCCTTGCGGGTGCGGGCGTTGGTGTGGGTGCGCTGGCCGCGGACCGGCAGGCCCTTACGGTGACGCAGGCCACGGTAGCAGCCGAGATCCATCAAGCGCTTGATGTTCATCGCCACTTCACGGCGCAGGTCGCCCTCAACGCGGTAGTCACGGTCGATGGTCTCGCGCAGACGCAAGATCTCGTCGTCAGAGAGCTGGTTGACGCGGCGTTCATCGGGAATGCCGAGCTGGGTGCAGATTTCCTGCGCCTTGGCCGGGCCAATGCCATAGATGTAACGAAGGCTGATCACGACACGCTTGTTCGTGGGAATGTTTACGCCGGCAATACGCGCCACTTGGTCTCTCCTGAACGCAAGGACCTCTCTTGAGGTCATAACAAGTAGCGGCGCCCCACCCGGGAGCGCCGCGAAAGCGGGTTATAGCGCCCGCCAATTGAGAGTCAACGACCTTCGATCAAATTTTCGTGATCAAAGGCTGCGAATTCTCACGGCAAAGCAGGACGCCTGAAAAAGTCCCAAAATTTACGCTGCTTCAACCCCCAAGCCGCGCAAAATCGCCTCTATCTCAGCTTCGACTACATCCATGTCGGCCATGCCATCAACGGTGAAAAGCCGTCCCCGTGCCTTGTAATAGGGCAGAATCGGCGCCGTCTGGGCGTTATAGGCCTCCAGCCGCGCATGCACGGTCTCGGCCTTGTCGTCCGGACGGCGCGTGAACTCGGTACTGCCGCACACATCACACACGCCCGGCGTTCTCGGCTGCTTGAACTTGTCGTGATAACCTTCGCCGCATTTGGCGCAGGTGAAGCGGCCGGAGATGCGTTCCACCAGGATCGCCTCGTCCACCTTCAGTTCGATCACGGCGTCCAGATCCACCGCCTGCTCGTGCAGCAGCTTGTCCAGCGCCTCGGCCTGCGGGACCGTGCGGGGGAAGCCATCCAGAATGAAGCCCTTGGCGCAATCCGGCTGCTTGATGCGCTCCCCGATCATCCGGATCAGGATGTCGTCGGAGACCAGCTTGCCGGCATCCATGATGTGTTTCGCCTCAAGCCCGATCGGTGTGCCGGCCTTCACCTCGGCCCGAAGCATGTCGCCGGTGGAGATTTGCGCCACGCCGTAACGCGTCTCCAGCAGTTTGGACTGCGTGCCCTTCCCCGCGCCCGGAGGCCCCAGCAAAATCAACTCCACGGTGTCTCTCCCTTATTTACGGGCTTTCCCGCGCCCCTTGCGAAGCAGCCCTTGGTATTGGTGTGCAAGCAGGTGCGAGTAAATCTGCGTCATTGTGTCCATCGTAACAGAGACAATAATCAGCAGAGAGGTACCGCCGAAATAAAACGGCAACGCGTAGTGACTCATCGCGAAATCCGGGATCAGGCAGACCACCACCAGATAGGCCGCGCCAATCGCCGTAAGGCGGGTGAGCACCGAGTCGAAATATCGCGCGGTATTGGAACCCGGCCGGATGCCTGGAATGAAGGCGCCGTTCTTCTTCAAATTCTCCGAAGTCTCCTCCGGGTTGAAGGCAATCACCGCCCATACAAAGGAAAACGCGATGATCAGGCCCGCGAACAGTAGGTAATAAATCGGCTGCCCCCGGGCAATGAGATGCGCGATGCCTTGCAGCCAGCCCGGCCCGCCGGCGGAAAAGCCGATGAGGGTGGCCGGAATCACCAGCAGGGAGGAAGCGAAAATCGGCGGCATCACGCCCGAGGCATTCACTTTCAGCGGCATATAATTGGCCTCGCCGCCAAACACCTTCTGCCCGATCTGACGTTTGGGATGCTGTACCAAAATGCGACGCTGCGCACGTTCCATGAACACCACGAAGCCGATGATGAGCAGGGCCACGACGAAAATAATGATGATAAAAAAGGTGGAAAGCGCGCCGGTGGAGCCCAGTTCCAGGATATTGGCGATGGCCACCGGCATATTGGCGACGATGCCGGCGAAGATGATCAGGCTGGAGCCGTTGCCGATGCCGCGCGAGGTGATCTGCTCGCCCAGCCACATCACGAACACTGTGCCGCCCACCAGCGTCACCACGGCGGTGAAGATGAAGAAGAACCCTGGGTCGATAACCGCGGCACCTGCGGCGCCATGCACACGTTCAAGGCTGACGGCGATGCCATAAGCCTGCGCCGTGGCGATGACGACGGTGAGGTAGCGCGTGTACTGGGTGATGCGCTGCCTGCCGGAATCGCCTTCCTTCTTCATCGCCTCAAGGGCGGGAATCGTCGAACTCATCAACTGGATGATGATCGAGGCGCTGATAAAGGGCAGAATATTGAGCGCGAAGATGGTCATGCGCCCCAACGCGCCGCCGGTGAACATGTT
>JAGXAE010000225.1 GCA_018971725.1 Pseudomonadota bacterium
GCCGAACACATCACGGGCCAGAAAATGCCCGGTCAGGCGCAGGGCCGCCGCGCAATCCCCTGGCTCGGCCTCACGCTCGCCCAACAGAAATTCAGGCAGCGGCAACAGCCTGTCCACCCATTCCCCGGCTTGCGAGAGCGTTACCGCCCGGCCCGTACGCGGCGAAACAAAGGCCAGCCGGTCATTCCCCCCGGCGGAGGAAGAAAAATCCAGCCCGAAGCCCAGCTCGCGCAGCAGCACCAGCTCCCACCGGCAGAGTTCCGAGAGCGCGAACCCCGGAATGTCGATCCCGGCCAGCAGCCGCAGCAGCCCCTCGAAACTGGCGGGGGCTGGCTCGCGCTCGGGCAGCGCCTGGGCGGCCAGTTGGCAGGCGGCGCGCAAAACCGCGAGGCTCTCTGGCTCGTCCATCGCCAGGGCGGCGGCGGGGCGCACCAGCTCCGCGCTATAGGCGCCCAACTGCTCGGGCAAACGCGCCGTCCAGCGGGCCGAGACAATATTGCCGATTTCCCACAACCCGGCCTGTCGGCGGGCGGCACCGCCCTTGGCCAATCCGCGCCGCACCCCATCCGGGGTTAGCAGCGTGACAATGAAGTCGCCCTCGCCATGCGGGGCGCGGTCCAGAACAATGCCGGGCCCTTCAAGCTCCACAGCACATTCAGCGCAGCGCCGCCTTGGCGCAGGCGGCCAGAAACCGCGCCGCCACGGGCAGAATCTCGTCATTATAGTCGTAGGCCGGGTTATGCAGCCCGGCGCTGGGGCCGTTGCCGATCCAGGCATAGGCGCCGGGAATATCCGCCAGGAACCGCCCGAAATCCTCCGCCCCCATGGTCGGTTCCATGTCCCGCCGCAGTTTCAGCCCCGCATTCCGGGCGGCCTCGGCGGCCAGTTCCGCCGCCTCCGGCTCATTGGCCGTGGGGGCTAAATCCCCGCCGATCCATATATCCGCTTCCAGCCCGAACGCCGCTGCAACCCCCTCCGCCGTTTCGGTCAGGCGGCGTTTCAGCAGCGCCATCGCATCGGCCGAGAATGCCCTGATGGTGCCGCCCATGCTGGCGCGCTCCGGCACCTGGTTGTTCGCCTCGCCGGCCTTCAGCGTGCAGGTGGAAATCACCCCGGCCTGCAATGGCGGCAGATTGCGCGCCACAATGGCGTTCACCGCCACGATCAACTGGGCGATGCCCTGCACCGGGTCCGCGCAGAGATGCGGCATACCGGCATGCCCGGCCCGGCCTTTCAGTGTGATCTCGAAATTCGCCGCGCCTGCCATCACCGGGCCCGGATGCACCATCACCGTGCCCGCCTCCAGCCCCGGCCAGTTATGGTAGCCGAAGATGCGCTCCATCGGGAACCGCGCGAACAGCCCGTCCTCCATCATGGCATGCGCGCCCTTGAAGCCTTCCTCGGCGGGCTGAAACACCAGATGCACCTGGCCTGACCAGTCCGGGTCGTCCTGCAACAGCATCGCCGCCCCTAGCAGGGAGGTTGTGTGACCGTCATGCCCGCAGGCATGCATAACCCCCTGGTTTCGCGAGGCATATGGCTTGCCGGTGGCCTCGGGGATCGGCAGCGCGTCCATATCCGCCCGCAAGCCAACCGCCCGGTTGGCGCCGCCGCGCTTCAAGCTGGCCACCACGCCATGCCCGCCGATCCCGGCCTCGTAGGGAATGCCCAGCTCTTCCAGCCGGGCGCAGACGAAGGCGGCCGTCTCCCGCTCCTGGCGGGAGAGTTCCGGGCGGGCGTGCAGATAATGCCGCCAAGTGGTCAACTGCGCCGCGAAATCATCCGGCATCGCGCTCTCCTTAATCCGCCACGGCCATGGCGATGTAATTCACCGACAAATCCCGGCTCGCCTTGAAGCCCCGCGCCAGCGGCGAATAAGAGAGCCCCGCCGTGTCCGCCAGGCGCAAACCAGCCGCCCGGCACAGCCCCCCCAGCTCAACGGGCGTGATGAATCGCTTCCAATCATGCGTGCCCACGGGCAGCAGGCGCAACACATATTCCGCCCCCAGCTTCGCCACCGCGTAGGATTTGGGTGTGCGGTTGAGGGTGGAGAGGAACAGCAAGCCCCCCGGTGCCAGCAACGCCTTTAAACTGACCAGAAACGCCGCCGGATCAGCCACATGCTCGATAATCTCCAGCGCCGTCACCACCGGGAATTTGGCACCCTCCGCCGCCAGCGCCTCGGCGGTGCCCTGGCGGTACGTCAGGTCCAGCCCTTGCCCTTCGGCATGGGCACGCGCCACGTTAATCACCTCGGCCCCGGCATCCAGCCCGGTTACGGCGAAGCCCTCGCGGGCCAGCGCCTCGGCCAGCAACCCCGCGCCGCAGCCAACATCCAGAACCGCGACTCCCGCCCCTAAACGCCACCGCACCCGCTTTGCCACCCAGGCCGCCCGGGGCGGATTCATCATGTGCAAGGGCCGCATGGGGCCATGCGGGTCCCACCATTCCGCCGCCAGCGCGTCAAACCGCGCGATTTCTTCCCCTATGACCGACCCTTGGCTCATTGCT
>JAGXAE010000054.1 GCA_018971725.1 Pseudomonadota bacterium
GGATATTTGGACCAGCCACCGGCGGGTTCAGCGTCCAGGGTCAGGCCGATCAGGGGGCGTTTTTTCATGGCTCCAACTAGACCTTGGCGGGGGGTTCAGGCAAATTTCCGGTCCGATGAGCAACGCCATGCAACGCGCCCTGGACGAAGCACGCCGCGCGGCCCTTGCGGGCGAGGTGCCGGTTGGTGCGGTTATCACGGATTCCACTGGCAATGTGCTGGCCAGCGCCGGTAACGAGGTCGAGACACGGCAAGACCCCACGGCCCATGCGGAGTTTCTGGCGCTTTCCGCCGCCCATGCGGCGCGCGGCGGCAAATATCTAACCGACTGCACCTTGACCGTAACGCTGGAGCCCTGCGCCCTCTGCGCGGGGGCCATCGCTTCATTCAGGCTCGGCCGGCTCGTGTTCGGCGCCTATGACCCGAAAACCGGCGCCGTGGAACACGGGCCGCGGTTGTTCACCCAGCCCACCACCCACCACAAGCCGGAGGTGATTGGCGGGGTGCGGGAGCAGGAAAGTGCCGCCTTACTGAAAGCGTTTTTCGAAGCGAAACGCGATGCCTGATTTTACCCGTGAGATGACGATTGGCGGGCGGGTTGCCGGGGTGGATGAGGTCGGGCGCGGGCCGCTGGCCGGGCCGGTGCTGGCCGCCGCCGTGGTGCTGCCGCAGGACATCGCCACGGCCTTGGCCGAGATGCTGGACGATTCCAAGAAACTCAGCCCGAAGAAGCGCGCGGCGGCGTTGCTGGCGCTGCGGCAATCTGGGGCGGAGATTGGGGTGGGTGCTGCCTCCGTCACGGAAATCAGCCGCTTGAACATCCTGCACGCCTCGTTTCTGGCGATGCGCCGGGCGATTGCGGCGCTGCCTTTGCCGCCGGACCACGTGTTGGTGGATGGGAACAAGAAGCCCGGCATCTCCATTCCCTGCACCACCTTGGTGGGCGGGGATGGGTTGAGCCTTTCCATCGCGGCGGCCTCCATCGTGGCGAAGGAGCTTCGCGACAAGCTGATGCGGCAGTTGGATGCGCGCTATCCGCATTATGGCTGGGCGAAGAATGCGGGGTATGCGGCGGAAGTGCACCGCGCCGCGATCATCCGGCACGGGCCCACCAAACATCACCGCCTGGGCTTCGGGCCATTGTTGCGAGGTTGAAGTTTCAGGCAGTTTTTACACGGCGCAGTAAGCGTGTCAGATGCCAGACCAACATAAATGTCGCGGCGACACCCAATGCCGATAAGGCAAGATGGATGAACTGCGCAGGCCCTTTCTGCGATTCGAAACTCACGCCGCCTAATGTGCCGAGAAAGACATAACCCAGTAACGGCGGCAAGGCTGCTAATGTGCCAAGCATATAATCGCGGGCACTGATACCTGATAAGCTCAGCGCATAAGAAGTGATGGAAAACGGCATGATGGGGGAAACACGCAACAGCGCCACCATCCGCCACCCATCGGCGGTAAGCGCCTTATCCATCCGCGCCAGCCATCCACGATGGCGTAGCCAGGCGGTGATATGCGGTCTGAACGCTGAACGGCAGATGAGAAAAGCGCTGAACGCGCCCAGAAGGATGCCGGCCGCACTGTAAATGCTGCCCATTGCGATCCCGAAAATGGCGCCGCCCGCCATGCCCAGAAGTGCGCCTGGCACGATACCGATAAGCGATAGAACCAGCACGGCAGCAGTGAAAGCGAGCCCGTTCGTGAAACTCGCGGCAGGCAGCTTATGGCCCATATCCGCCATGAAGCCCCCGATATACGGCCGCGCGATCAGGCAGGCGCCTGCGTAGGCTAATATCGCCAGCCCGATAAGAATGGGAAATCTACGAAGCATCGGCAAACAGGGCAGAAGTTTTTAGTTTCCAGCGCATAAGGCGGTAATCCAGCGCCGTGCGCAACACGCCCAGGCCATAGATCATGGATCGACGGAAATTGATGGAGGAGGCTTCAGCGAAATATTTGGTGGGGCAAGAAATTTCGCCGATGGGCGCGCCGGCGCTAGCCGCCAGCACAAGCATCTGGTTGTCGAAAACAAAATCGTCTGAGCAGCGCTCCAGCGGCAGCGTGCGGAGAAGATCAGCGCTCCAGGCCCGGTAACCCGTGTGATATTCGGAAAGCTTCAGGCCGAGCAGAATATTCTCGACAAAGGTCAAAATTCTATTGGCCACATATTTATAAAGCGGCATCCCGCCTTTCAGCGCGCCCGTTCCGAGAATTCGTGAGGCCAGCACCACGGAATAATGACCGGAGGTGATCATGGCGGCCATGGCGGTAACCAGCTTTGGAGAATATTGGTAATCAGGATGCACCATGATCACGATATCCGCGCCTAAACGCAACGCCTCGGCATAGCATGTCTTCTGGTTGCCGCCGTAACCGCGATTTTTCTCGTGGACAAGCGTATGAATGCCAAGTCTGCGCGAAATCGCGGCGGTATCGTCGTTGGAGGCATCATCCGTCAGAATAACGTGATCCACGATCTCGGACGGGATTTCGGCGAATGTGCGTTCTAACGTGAGGGCGGCATTATAGGCAGGCAGAACGACGACGATTTTCCGCTCAGCCAACATGAAGCCACGCCAGACGGTAATTTTGCCGCGCCATACCAACGGATCTTTTCATTTGGTCCATACTGCCCGTAATCGACAAAGCCCGGTAGATGCTCCCCGCCAGCGGTAAGCTAGTTGATGCACGGTTTTTCCGTCAATATCATTGCCGGACCGATTCGCAGCTTTCGAATATTCGGCCATTTATTGGGCAGGGGCGATAAATGAATATAAGGCACAACGGCGGAATCCTGCCCTGGGCGGCCCTGACATTTGGGTTGGTTCTGTTTTATTATCAAATCTTCGTTATTGAGCCGGTTAACTCAGATACCGCGAATGCGATGCTCGTGGCGCAGGACCTCGCCAGCGGAAACTGGCGGTTGCACGGCTGGTTCATGGCGCCGGACAACTTTCTGGGGCTGGACGAAGTCTTTTACGCGCTCATTTGGCGCATTACGCACGACACGTTTCTCACATTGCGGCTTGTGCCCGTTCTGCAATGGTCCGGTCTGGCCCTTCTGGCAATTTTTCTTGCAACCAGAAGTAGATTCTTGTTTCAATCATTATTTATCCTTTCCGCAACTTTTCTGGTTCCAGTTTTTGGGCCCTACACAGAACATCTATATTTCCAAGCCCCGTTTCATGTCCTGACCACAATCTGCATGATTCTGGCAGTGATGTTGTGCGGCAGGCTGTGCGAGGCAGGGCGGCTGGATTGGCTATGGACGGGCATATTTGCCTTCATCGTGATCGACGCGGCGTTTTCAGACCCATTCTTTCAGTTTATCCTTACGGGCCCACTTCTGCTTGCTCTATGGATTTGCAAACCCCCTTCATTTAGACAAATCGCCCTGTTGTATCTGGTCTGTGTCGTCTGCGGCATGTTACTCGAACGCCTGAATATCTTAACAGGTGGCTTCACGCAGCCAGCAACCAACATCCCGGCTTTGGCCTCTCTATCGGCTATTCCAGGTGAAATTTACAGAACAGCGCTTCTTTGGCCGGTGGTGCTTGGTTGTTTCCCCTCTGGCCAACCGCTTTGGCTGATGATTCTCGCGGGGCTTCGTATCCCGCTCATTCTTTTGCTGTTTGTGCCCGTATTCCAGTGCGCGCTTAGTTTCCGCAAACTGGAGTTCACGGATCTCTGCCTGCTTTTGATCGTTATCGCGAATATGTGTGCCGTTGTCTTTACAAACGCGAGTGCTGACATATCGACCGCCCGCTTTTTTCTGCCCGCCTGGGTGTGCGCTTCAATTCTAGCTGCGAAATTTATGCGTAAACATACTGCCATAGCGGGCTATAGCCTCATCATCAGTGCTTTGGCATTGGCTGTTTGCGTTATGAAAATAGGGCAGTTCTCAGAAAAATCCGTCCGCTTTCTTTCCCAGGATGGCGGTTACATTGCTGCGCTCGAAACGCGGGGACTCACTCGCGGGTATGCCGGATATTGGCAGGCTTCGGACACGACAGTAGCGACGGGTGGCAAAATCAAAGTTGCGGCTGTTATTTTGGACCAGCAAGGGCATTTAAGCGCATATGACTGGTTTGCAAAACAAAGCTGGTACAAAGGCGACGCAGCCAGCACGCGTTTTTTTGTCAGTACGTCCAACGATAGAGGGGGGCCGAATCCTAAGGCCATAATCGCCATGTTTGGCAAGCCAGACGATGTATTCGTCGTTGAGGGCGTTAAAAATCAGGTGACCGACCCCAAGACGGGGGAGATTATAACTTATGTCTATAATCGCGCCCAGCCAAGCATTAGATGATTAAGCAAACGCATTCTGCCGTCTTGGCTTCGCCCGCGAATAATGTTGGCACCAGTTATTACTGCGTGCCGCCATTACTTCCCATTGCACTTCCCGAAACGGGTTGCTGCATCAGTTGGTCGGCGCTGGGCGCGCCGGGGCCGGGCAGGGGTTGGATCTTCGGCCGGTATTGCGGCGGCAGGAAGCCGATGAGCCAAGCAGCACCTTGATGCGCCAGCGGCAGGAAACGCGCATTCGCAACCGGGGCGGGCCAGGCGCTGGAAGGCTCGGCCAAGCCCAAAGCGGCATAGGCCAGAAACACCAGCACGGCGCCGCGGCCCACGCCAAAGACGAGACCGAGCGAATGGTCGAGCCCCGAGAGCGGTGAATCCCGCACCAGTCCGCCGATCAGCCCGCTGATCAGGCTAAGCACGATCAGCGCCACCAGGAACACCACGGCCATGGCGCCGTAAATGGCGAAATGCTTGAGGTTATGGGGCAGAAGCGAGGAAATATAGGGCTGCACCAGCCCATACCAGCGCAAACAGGCGAGCAGAGCGCCGATCCAGGCGAAAACCCCTAGGACTTCGCGCACAAAGCCCCGCACCATCGAGAACAACGCCGAGAGTGCCACCACGCCCAGCATCACCGCGTCTACCCAGGTCATTGCGCCTCCTTGCGTTTCGTGCCCGGCTTTTTACCCGTGGCGATGATCCCAACTAAATCCGTCAAATGCCCGATTTCAATCAGCGAAAGTGATTTCGGCACGTTCAGCTTGCCCGTGCCGCCCGCCACACGCTTGGGCCCGGCGGCGTGGGCGAAGCCGAGCTTCGCGGCTTCCTTCAGCCGCAGTTCGGTCTGAGCCACCTGGCGCAGCTCGCCGGAGAGGCCGATTTCGCCGCAGAACACCATTTCCGGGTCGGTGGGTACGTCAGATGCCGCGGAGATCAGCGCGGCGGCCACGGCCAGATCGGCGGCGGGTTCGTTCACCCGCAAGCCGCCGGCCACATTCAAATAAACATCGTTCATGGCGAGCTTCAGCCCGCAGCGCGCTTCCAGCACCGCCAGCAGCATGGAAAGCCGCCCGGAATCCCAGCCGATGACCGAACGCCGGGGCGAGCCGCCGGGGTTGGGGGCGAGCAGGCACTGGATTTCCACCAGCACGGGGCGCGTCCCCTCCAGCCCGGCCAGCACGGCGCTGCCCGCCACGTTGCCGCGCCTTTCCGCTAAAAATAAAGCCGAGGGATTGGCCACCTGCGAGAGCCCCTGGCCGGTCATCTCGAACACGCCGATTTCGTCCGTGGCGCCGAAGCGGTTCTTCATGCCACGCAGGATTCGGAACTGGTGGCCGCGATCGCCTTCAAAATGCAGCACCACATCCACCATATGCTCCAGCACGCGCGGGCCGGCGAGGGCGCCTTCCTTGGTCACATGGCCGACGAGCAGCAGCGCGAAGCCCTGGGTTTTGGCGGCGCGGATCAGCTCGAACGCGCTGGCCCGCACCTGCGTCACAGAGCCAGGGGCGGAATCGACGCTGTCCGTCCACATGGTCTGGATAGAATCGATAACCACCAGCTTGGCGTTGGGGAAATGCGGCAGCGAGGCCAGGATATCTCCCAGCTGGGTGGCGGCAGCCAGATGCAGGGGCGCGTTGGAGAGGCCAAGCCTGAGCGCGCGCATGCGGATCTGGTCGATGGATTCTTCGCCGGAGATATACACCACCTCTTGCCCGGCGCGGCCCAAAGCGGCGCTGGCTTGCAGCAGCAAAGTGGATTTGCCGATGCCGGGGTCGCCGCCCACCAGCACAACCGAAGCAGGGACAAGCCCGCCGCCCAGCACACGGTCGAACTCCTCGATGGTGGTGGGCACGCGCGGCGGTGGCGGGGTAATGCCCTCCAGCCCGACGAATTCGATTTTCGCCCCGGCGCGTCGCGATGAATCCTTTATGCCGCCGGGCAGAGCCTTGGGTGCCACCTGCTCTTCCAACGTATTCCACTCGCCGCAGGTTTCGCAGCGCCCGGCCCATTTTGGAAACACCGCCCCGCAGGCGGCGCAGGCATAGGTTTTAACCGGCTTCGCCAAAATCAGCTTGGCTGCCAGCCGTAATTCTTCGCCAGAAACGCCAGCAATTGCGGCTGTTCAGCGGGCACGAAGGCGAGTGTGGTGAGCGCATTGGCCAGCACCGGAGCTGGTTGCAGCGAGATGGAGCTGGCCTGGGCGGCGGCACTCACCGCCGGGCTGTTGGCGGCCTGCTGGGCGGCGCTGCGCCATTGCGCCACGGCGGAAGGGTCGGTGAGGCGCGGCAGCACCATCAGAAAATCCAGCCGCGCGGCGGCGGCGGCGGCCTCGTAAGCGGAGGCGAGCAGCGGGCTCACCGCCGGGCCGAGCGCCGAGGCAACCGGCAGGCCGGGAAATAGCGGATCCGCCACGGTTGTGCTGCCAGCTCCCGGCGCGCCGATGGAAAAGGCTGGCACCGCGCCCGAGGCGGTGAGCGGGGTGAGGTCTTCCGGCACGCCTTCTCCGCTGATGAACACTGCGTCCACGGATCCGGCGATGAAGGCGCGAGTCTTGTCCTCGCTGCTATGCATGCCAAATACGGGCGCGGTGGCGACGCCGAGCCTGGCCAATGCCAGCAACGCCGCGAGGTCAGCACTTTGCGGCTGCGCCACGCCGATGCGCAGCGGGGCCATTTTCTGCAATGTTTCCAGTGTTGGCGTGCTGCCGGGCGATGCGCGCAGCATCAGTACGCCGGAATTGCAGCCGGTAAGCAGCGGCGTCCAATGTGTCGGGTCGAAATGCACCCGTGCGTCGCCGGTGAGGTAGGCGATGAGCGCCGCGCCGGGCAGGATGGCGGCGCTGTGTCCATCCGGCACCAGTAACGCATCTAGCCGGTTGGCGCCGGTCACGCCATCCAGCCCGCCCACGGGCTGTGGCACGATGTTGGGCGTGCCAGGATAAACACTTGAAATCGCGAGCGCGAAGGCATTGCCCCAACGGCTGGTCTGCCCGCCATTTGGCCCCGCCACAAGCAGGGTCATTGGTCCCGGGGCTGGCTGGGTCACAGTCTGGCCGCGCGCCAAGCCCGGCAGCAAGGCTGATGCAGCCAAGGTACCCAGCATGTGCCTGCGGTTCATTTTGGCTTTGCTCCGCGTTTCCTCGAAGCCCGGGAGATTACGCACTCGTGCTCATCCGTCAATCGTCGTACTGCATCAGCGCCTCAACCGGCACGTCGAGCTTCTCCCGCCCTTTAAGGAAGGTAAGCTCGATCATGACGGCGGCGGCAACAACCTCCGCGCCGACATTCCGCAAGAGCTGGATGCCCGCCCCCATGGTGCCGCCGGTGGCCAGAAGATCGTCCACCACCACCACGCGTGCCCCGGGGGCGATCGCGTCGGCCTGGATTTCCACACGGTCGGAGCCGTATTCCAAGGCATAATCCAGCCCCACGGTGGCACCGGGCAGCTTGCCGGGCTTGCGGATCATCACAAAGCCGCAGCCGAGCTTCAGCGCCAGGGGTGCGGCCAGCAGGAAGCCCCGGCTTTCAACGCCCGCGAGCACGGTTGGATGATAAGCCCGCACGCTGTTGGCAAGGCGCCCCATCGCCACCTGCCAGGCATCGGCATGCCGCAGCAGCGTCGAGATATCGTAGAAAAGGATTCCCGGCTTGGGAAAATCCGGGATGCTGCGGATGTGATCTTTAAGGTCCATGATGGCGCCTCTATAAACGACCCTGGCCTTACGGCAAATTTTCGGGGCTGGCTGGTGTGTTCCAGGCGGCTGCGGTTGCATCGTCGGCTTCGCGGGCGTCTACCCAGCTTGTTGTGCCATCTTGCATTTCCTCGGCCTTCCAGAAGGGTGCGCGGGTTTTCAACTGGTCGATGAGATAGGCGGTGGCGGCCAGGGCGTTGCCGCGATGCGCGCTGGCCGCCGCCGTGAAGACGATGTTCTGCCCCGGTTCCAGCCTACCGACGCGGTGGATGATGATGCAGCCGGTCAACGCCCAGCGGGCTTCCGCCTCGTCGGCCAGGCGCTCCAAAGCTTTTTCCGTCATGCCAGGATAATATTCGAGGCAAAGCGCCTTCAGCCCGCCATCCGGCGCCTGCCGCACGATGCCGATGAAACTTGCTAACCCGCCGGTGCCAGCGCCGCTCAAGCGCGCCAGCAACGCGCCTGCGTCGAAATCCTGCTCCTGCACAGCCACCAGCCGCATGGGCGTTAGCCTCCCGTTACCGGCGGGAAAAAGCCGATCTCTTTCGGGCTGCCCAATGGCGCGTCAAGCGGCTGAAATTCTTGGTCTATGGCGCAGCGCACGGGTTTTTCATCTGAAAACGCATTGGCATAGCCTGGGCCCTGGGTGCGCAGCCACGCGATCAATGCACGGGGCGTATCCACGCCCGGCGGCGGGTCCAGCTCCTCGCTGCTTTTGCCGATACGTTCTCGTAACCAGGCGAAATAAAGAATGCGCATATAACCCTACCGCTCGTGGCCGGGCACGGGCGCTGGCGTCTGTGCCACGCCCCCCTGCATATCATAAAGATTACCGCTGTTGGTGATGCCCTCGGCACCGTTGACCTGCCCGTTCGGGCCCGGCGGATAGGGCGACGGCAGGGAGGGCGTGTATCCTTGTCCCAGAGGCAGATTGGCGTTCTTCGCCACCTCGCTCAATGTCGGGAATGGCTGTTCGGGTCCGGGCCATACATCGCCGGGCTGGGTTTGCAGCGGGGTAATGGGCGAGGGCTTGCCCAGGGCGCGCTGTGCGGTCTCGCTGGCGGCTGACGGGGCGTTCGGGTTGCCGAAAGGCCATGTGGCATGCGCTAGAAACGTGCCGCCGCCCGCGCAGCCGGAGAGAGAGAGAGCAGCCAACAAAACGGGGATGGTGCGCAAAAACTCTGCTCCTTCAGCCATTGCCGGTCTTGTTTAACCCAAGAGCCGGAATCAGGAAATCCGCGATGTCGCCGGGCTTGTCCAGGGGCAGCACCGCTACCGGGCAATTCGGCAAGGGTGTATCCGCCGCCACGGCCAGCAAATGTTCATCCGGCCAGGGGGCGGGTTTGCCAAGTGCTTCGCGGTACACGCTGAGGCGCGGCAAAGCCTCTGCCTTGAACCCTTCCACCAGCACCAGGTCCACGGGGGTTAGCCGCGCCAGCAGCGCCTCCAGTGGCGCCGGCTGCCGCGAAAACACGGCAAACCCATCCTGCGTGGTCAAAATCACTTCCCGCGCTCCCGCCTCGGCATGCACGAAACTATCTTTTCCGGGCTTATCAAGCGTCACACCATGGTGCGCGTGCTTGACAGTGGAGACGCTGAGCCCACGCGCCTTGAGCAGCGGGATCAGCGCGGCGATCAGCGTGGTCTTGCCGGCGCCCGACCAGCCGGAAACGGCGAGGATTTTCATGGTGCTCAGGAAGCGGTGTTGTGCGCGCCGGCATGGCGCAACCCGGCGGTGAGGTAATCCCAGCCGGTGATAAGGGTGAGGGCCGCCGCCAGCCACAGCAGCAAGAAGCCGATGCCGCCGACATGCAGAAAGCCGAGCCCGACGACCCGCGCCCCCGTGTCGCCCAGCAGCAGCAGGCCAAGTGCTGTCATCTGTACCCCGGTTTTCCATTTCGCCAGTTTGGTGACCGGCAGCCCGACGCGGATACCGGCGAGGTATTCCCGCAGGCCCGAAACCAAGATCTCCCGCAGCATGATGACAATGGCGGGGTAGATGCCATAGCCCGGCATATGGCCAAAGCCGACAAGGCACATCAGCGTCGCGCCGATCAGCAGCTTATCCGCGATTGGGTCCAGCATCCGCCCGAAATCGGAAAGCTGGGCAAGCTCGCGGGCCAGCTTCCCGTCCAGATAATCGGTGATGCCGGCGAGGGTGAACAGCAGCGCCGCGCAAAAATCCGCCCAGGGCATGCCAACCGCCTCCAGCAGCACCAGCAGCGGAATAGCGCAGATACGCGACAGGGTAAGCATGTTCGGCAGATCGGTCAGCATCGCGCTGAACACTAGCGGGGATTTTGCGCGGGCGGAACACTCAGCGCGGATTCAATGCGCTGTATTGCCGCCGCCCCGGCCGTCTGGCTGGCTTCCTCCAGCGCGCGGTAGGCGGCCAGCAATTCCTCCCCCAGCGCGGTAAGGCGCGCCCCGCCATGGGCAGCGCCGCCCTTGGCTGTTTCCACTAACGGCGCGGTGAAGCTGGCGTTGAGCGATTCGACGAGGTTCCAGGCGCGTTTATAGCTCATGCCCATGCGCCGCCCGGCCGCCGCGATGGAGCCGGTTTCCGCGATCAGCGCCAGCAAATCCGCCCGGCCGGGGCCAAGGATAATGCCCTGGGGACCGTTGAGCCGCAGCCGCAGGCGCAGGGAAGGTGAGTCCGCCATGGCGCCATTCAAGCATTTGCGGGTTTGACCGTCACCCTGTCTTCCCGATATATCCACTCCAACATATCGGGAATTTAATATGTCTGTTTCACGCCGTCTCCTACTCGCCGCTCCTCTTGCCGTTGCTGCCGCTGGGCGCGCCTCTGCCGCCGGGGCGGTCACCGTTGCCTATGCCGGGTCCATGGGCAAGCTCATGGATCAAGGGATGAATCCGTCGTTCGGCGCCGCCACCGGGGTCGGCGTGCATGGTATTCCCAATGGCGCGCTGGCGCTGGCGCATCTCATCACCGGCGGTGCGTTAAAGGCGGACGTATTTGTGCCGGTCTCTGCCGGCCCCGCCAAAATCGTGGAGGCGGCCGGGCTTGCCTCGGGTAAGGCCGTGCCGGTGGCCAGCACCTCCATGGTTCTGGCCTATTCGCCAACCTCCAAATTCGCCGCGCAATTCGCCGCCGCCAAGGGCGCTGACTGGACGCGGATTTTCCAGGATCCGGGTTTCCGCCTGGGCCGCACAGACCCCACAATCGATCCGCAAGGCCAGTACGTGTTGTTCGCCCTGCAACTGGCCGAGGCCTATTACAATCTGCCGGGCTTCGCGCGGAAGGTAGCGGGGCCAATGCTCAACCCGGCGCAGGTTTTCGCCGAGCCTTCGTTGCTGGCACGGCTGGAAGCTGGGCAGATTGACGCGACACTGGGGTACAAAAGCGCCGTGGTCTCGCAGAAACTGCCATTCATTGAGCTGCCGGACGCTGTGAACCTCTCCAACCCGGCGTTGAAGGCCGCTTATGCCAAGGCAAGCCTGGCGGTGAAAGGCAAAATCATTCATCCCAGCCCGCTGGTGTTCTATGCCGTGGCGTTGAAAGGCGCGGCGAACCCGAAGGCCGCTGCAGCTTATGTCTCTTTCCTGGCCGGGCCGGACGGTCAGGCCATCTTCAAACGCTTCGGCTACGGGCCGGGCAAGGGGCCTTCCGTTTAGCCAATGTTGCGCGTCGGGTTCCTCGTTCTCGTTCTGGCCTTCCTGCTGGCGCCGCTCAGCGGGTTGGCTCACGGCGTGTTCTGGCAGGATGTGGCGCTCAGCCCGCGGGACTGGGCCGCCATCGCCACCTCGTTGATCGGCGGGGCGGCGGCGATGGCGGTGATTGTACTGTTGGGCACGCCGCTGGCGATTTATCTGGCGCGGGGGCGCGGATGGCTGGTGCTGCTGGCCGAGGCGATCGTGCTGATGCCGATGCTGATGCCAACCCTGGCACTGGGTATTCTGCTGGCGGTGGTTTACGGCCCGGCTGCGCCCTTGGGCAAAGCCTTTGGGGCATTGGGCGTCACCCTCACCAACACCCCGGCGGCGTTTCTGCTGGCCACGGTCTACGCCGCGTTGCCCACCTATGTTGTGGCGGCGCGCGGCGCCATCGCCCAGGTGCCGCCGGATTACGAGGAACTGGCGCGCACGCTGGGCGACTCTCCCTTCCGGGCGCGCATGCGCGTGACGCTGCCCATGGCAAGGCGGGGGTTGTCGGCGGCCTTGTCGCTCGCCTGGGTGCGGGCGCTGGGGGAGTTTGGCGTCATCCTGATCGTGGCGTATTACCCGGCGGGCATGCCGGTACAGCTCTGGACGGATATTCAGGATTTGGGTTTGCAGGCGGTGTTTCCGCTGGTGGGTGTATTCCTGCTGGCGACGCTGCCGGTGCCGCTCTGGCTGGGGCTCCGGGCCCGGCTGGCGTGAACGCCGTCGAGATCGATTACACGCTCACCACCCCGGTGCCATTGCGCGCCTGCTTCACGGTGAGCGGATTCACCGCACTGCTCGGCCGCTCGGGCGAGGGCAAGACCTCATTGCTGCGGGCACTGGCCGGGCTGTTGCCCGCCAGCGGCTCACCCTGGCCGGGGCTGCCGCCGGAGCAGCGGCCCATCGGCTATCTGCCGCAGGAAACCCGGCTGTTCCCGCATCTCTCGGTGCTGGAGAATACTGCTTATGCGCTGACGGGCAAAACCCGGCTGCATGCGGCGCGGGCGTTGCTGGCGGAGTTGGGACTGGAGGATCTGGGTGCCCGCCGCCCCCATCAGCTTTCCGGTGGCCAGGCCAAGCGTGTGGCATTGGCCCGCGCCTTGGCGCATGGGCCGGAATTGCTGCTGCTGGACGAACCCTCCGCCGGGCTGGACCGGCAGACGCGGGACGAGACGCTGGACTGGTTGAAACAAACAGCCAAGGCGCGGGGGATTCCCGTGCTGGCGGCGACGCATGATTACGACATCGCCGCGCAGGCGGACGCGCTGGCGCTGCTGGCCGAAAGCCGGATCATCCAACACGGCCCGGCGGCGGAGGTGTTCGCCGCGCCCGCAAGCCGCGCGGCGGCGGAACTGCTGGGTGTGCCCTGGCTGGGCTAAGCCGCCTTGGTAATCCGTTTTATAAACGCGGAAACACGGTGGCGGCGCATCTCGGCTTTCGCCTTGGTGCTTGTGGTCATGTAGTTCATCTGCACCACGTAGCGCTGGCCGACAAACTGCTTATGCCCATGCCAGGTGGTGGGACCATTGGGAAACACCAGCAGCGTGCCATCCACCGGCG
>JAGXAE010000226.1 GCA_018971725.1 Pseudomonadota bacterium
CGCACCCGCTTTGCCACCCAGGCCGCCCGGGGCGGATTCATCATGTGCAAGGGCCGCATGGGGCCATGCGGGTCCCACCATTCCGCCGCCAGCGCGTCAAACCGCGCGATTTCTTCCCCTATGACCGACCCTTGGCTCATTGCTCAAACCTTGCTCCGCCGCTATGTGACGCCCCTGCCCGCTTTCCACAAGGTTTTGGACTTCAGGTTTATTATGGCGCGTATCGTGATGAAATTCGGCGGCACCTCCGTCGCCGACCTCGACCGGATTAAAAATGTGGCCCGCCGGGTCAAGGCGGAAGTCGACAACGGCAACGAGGTGGCTGTCGTTGTCTCGGCCATGGCGGGTGTCACCAACCAGTTGGTCGGCTATTGCCAGTCGCTCTCGCCGCTGTTCGACGCGCGGGAATACGACGCGGTGGTGGCCACTGGCGAAAACGTCACCGCCGGGCTCACCGCCATCGCATTGCAGGAGCTGGGGCAGGATGCCCGGTCCTGGCAGGGCTGGCAGGTGGCCGTGGAGACCGATGGCGAGCACGGCAAGGCCCGGATTCAAAGCATAGAAGGCGATGAGCTGATTGAGCGCATGCGCCAGGGCCAGGTGCCGGTGATGGCGGGCTTTCAGGGCATCGGCCCTGACAACCGCATAACCACGCTGGGGCGCGGGGGGTCTGATACCTCCGCCGTGGCGCTGGCGGCGGCGCTGAAAGCCGACCAATGCGATATTTATACCGATGTGGACGGCGTTTACACGACCGATCCACGAATCGTTCCCAATGCGAAGAAACTGAGTAAGATTACTTACGAGGAGATGCTGGAGCTTGCCTCCGTGGGGGCAAAGGTTCTGCAAACCCGCTCCGTTGAGCTGGCCATGAAGGAGCATGTGCGCGTGCAGGTGCTCTCCAGCTTCGCGGATATCCCGGGCACTCTGGTTGTTGATGAGGAAGAGGTTTTGGAAAAGGAAATTGTCGCCGGCATCGCCTATTCGCGGGATGATGCCAAAATCACCGTCCGCCGCGTGCCGGACCGCCCCGGCATCGCCGCCGCCGTGTTCGTGCCGCTCTCAGAAGCGAACATCAATGTCGACATGATCGTGCAGAATGTTTCGGCCGACGGCACGACGGACATGACCTTCACCGTCGGCAAGACGGACATGGCCCGCGCCTTGCAATGCCTGGAACAGGCGAAAGCGGAGATCGGCTTCGCGGAAATCATCTCCGACCCGAATGTGGCCAAGCTCTCGGTGGTGGGGGTGGGCATGCGCAGCCATGCCGGTGTCGCGGGCACGATGTTCAAAACCCTGGCGGAGCGGAACATCAACATCCAGGCCATCACAACCTCCGAGATCAAGGTCTCGGTGCTGGTCTCGTCTGAATATACAGAGCTCGCGGTGCGCGCTTTGCACACCGCCTATGGCCTCGATGCCTGACGCGATGGACCAGGCCGCCGCCGCCGCCCGACACCTCGACGCCCTGCAGAAGCGGGGCGCTGAATTCCTTGGCACGCGCCACGCCATATTGGGCGGGGCGATGAGCTGGGTCTCCGAGCGGCATTTGGTCTCAGCCATCTCCAATGCCGGCGGGTTCGGCGTGATCGCCTGCGGCGCCATGCCGCCCGCGCTGCTGGAAAAAGAGATCGAGGCGACAAAGACGCTGACGGCTAAGCCCTTCGGCGTGAACCTGATCACCATGCACCCGCAGCTTGACGAGCTGATCGAGGTTTGCGTGCGCCAGAAGGTTGGCCATGTGGTGTTCGCGGGCGGCATCCCCTCCTCCGCGCATATCAAGGCCGCGAAGGATGGCGGCGCCAAGGTGGTCGCCTTCGCCCCTGCGTTGGTTTTAGCTAAACGATTAATTAAATTTGGCGTCGATGCGCTGGTCATCGAAGGCTCGGAGGCCGGCGGACATATCGGCCCGGTCTCGCTCACCGTGCTGGCGCAGGAGATTCTGCCCGCCATCACCGAGGTTCCTGTGTTCGTGGCCGGCGGCCTTGGCCGGGGCGAGGCGATTTTAGCCTATCTGGAAATGGGTGCCTCGGGCGTGCAGCTGGGCACAATGTTCGCCGCGGCTTCGGAAAGCATCGCCCATGAGAACTTCAAGAAGGCTTTTATTCGCGCCGCCGCCCGCGATGCCCTGCCCAGCGTGCAGCTGGATGAGCGTTTCCCGGTGATTCCCGTGCGCGGGCTGGTGAACGAGGGCACCAAGCGCTTCATGCGCCACCAGGCCGAGGTGGTGGAGAAGTTCCAGTCTGGCGCGCTGGACAAGACCGCGGCACAGCTGGAGATCGAGCATTTCTGGGCGGGTGCGCTGCGGCGCGCCGTTATCGATGGCGATGTGGAGAGTGGCTCGGTGATGGCGGGCCAGTCGGTCGGCATGGTCACCTCGGTGCAGCCGGTGGCGGAGATCATCGCGGCGTTGCGGGCGCAAGCCATCGCCGCAATGGTGGCGCGTGGCACAAGAGCCTAACACCCCTCATCCACCGCCCCG
>JAGXAE010000227.1 GCA_018971725.1 Pseudomonadota bacterium
GAGAGGGCCGCCTCGAAAGTTTCCATCACCTCGGCAGGTACGCGAAGGCTGATGCAATCCAGCAATTCCTCAGCCATCCTGGCGCTCCACGAAACGGTCCAGCACGCGTTTTTCTCCTGATGTCTCGAAATCAATATCCAGCCGATCATCATCGGCGGCGATGACGCGGCCATAGCCGAATTTCTGGTGGAACACCCTGGCGCCGACCGGAATTTTGGTCGCACGGGCCGGGCGGGCCTGCACCTCCCACGAATCCGGGCGGCGGGCCTGTACGGGGAATTGCGTGGCCGCCGGGGCCATGCGGGCGTTTTGTGGCTGGGCGGAACCGGAGCGGCGGATCACGTCTTCGGGTAGCTCGTTGATAAATCGACTAGGGATAGAGCTTTGCCAATTGGCGTAGATGCGCCGGTTGGCGGCGTGCAGAATGATGGCGCGCTGCCTGGCGCGGGTGATGCCCACATAAGCCAGGCGCCGTTCTTCCTCCAGGCTTTTATTGCCGCCTTCATCCAGGCTGCGCTGGTTGGGGAACACGCCTTCCTCCCAGCCGGGAAGAAACACCGTGTCGAATTCAAGCCCCTTGGCGCCGTGCAGGGTCATCATGGAGACCTTCGCGCCATCGCTTTGTTCTTCCGCCTCGGTCACAAGCGCGACATGTTCAAGGAATTGAGCCAAGGTTTCGAAATCCGCCAAAGCGCGGGAGAGTTCCTTGAGGTTTTCCAAACGCCCTGGCGCGTCGGGCGATTTATCCGCCTTCCACATGGCGATGTAGCCGGACTCTTCCAGCACCGCGTCCAGCGCTGCCACCGGGCCTTGGGCTGCAAGAAGATCGCGCCAAGCTTCGAACTGCTCAGAGAGTCCGCGCAAGGTGGCGCCGAGTTTGCCTTTGAATCCGCCTTCGGCCACGAGCTTCAGCATCGCATCATGCAAGGAGATGTTCGCGGCGCGCGCGGTCTCATGCAGGTTGCGCAAAGCGCTTTCACCCACACCGCGCTTGGGTAGGTTGACGATACGCTCGAAGGCCAGATCGTCAGCCGGTTGCGCCAGCACGCGCAAGTAAGCGATGGCGTCGCGGATTTCCTGCCGTTCGTAGAAGCGCAAGCCACCCACGATGCGGTAGGGCACGCCAAGCGTGAGCAGCCGTTCTTCAAAGGCGCGGGTCTGGAATCCGGCGCGAACCAGAATGGCGATTTCGTTGAGCGAATGGCCAGAGCGCCAGAGGGATTCGATGCGCGAGCCCGCCGTGCGGGCTTCCTCCTCCGAATCCCATAAGGAAATCACTTCAACTTTCTCGCCCTGCGCATCGTTGCGTCCAGGATGCAGGGTTTTGCCAAGCCGGCCTTCGTTATGCGCGATGAGATGCGAGGCTGCATTGAGTATGGGGGCGGTGGAGCGGTAATTCGCCTCCAGCCGTACGATTTTAGCGCCCGGAAAATCCCGTTCGAATTTCAAGATGTTTTCAATCTCGGCGCCACGCCAACTATAGATGCTCTGGTCGTCATCGCCCACGCAGCAGATGTTCTTGTGCCCCTGGGCCAGCAGGCGCAGCCAGTAATACTGGACGAGGTTGGTGTCCTGATACTCGTCCACCAGGATGTAACGGAAGGCGCGGTGGTAATGGGCCAGAATCTCTGGATCGGTTTTCAGGAGATGCACGGTGAGCAGCAGAAGATCGCCGAAATCCACGGCGTTGAGCTGGCGCAGCCGGGCCTGATAGGCGGCGTAAAATTCCTCCGCGCGGCCATTCGCGTAGTCCGAGCTTTCGCTGGCCGGAATTTGGTCCGGCAGGAAGCCTTTGTCTTTCCAACGCTGGATCTGCGCCATCAGCGCATTGGGCGGCCAGCGTTTGAAGTCCACCCGCGCCGCTTCCAGGATTTGCTTGAGCAGGCGAAGCTGGTCGTCCGTATCCAGGATCGAGAAGCTGCTGGTGAGGCCGACGCGCTCTGCCCAGCGGCGAAGCATGCGGGCGCTGAGCGCATGGAAGGTGCCGAGCCAAAGCCCTTCCACCGGGCCGCCCATGATCTTCGCCACGCGCTCGCGCATTTCCCGCGCCGCCTTGTTGGTGAAGGTGACGGTGAGAATCTGGTTGGGGAAGGCGCGTCGGCTGATCAGGATATGGGCGAAGCGGGTGGTGAGCACACGGGTTTTGCCCGTGCCGGCACCTGCCAGTACCAGTAGCGGCCCCTCGGTTGTTTCCACAGCCTCCCGTTGGGCCTGGTTTAGCCCGTCCAGATAATCGCTCAAGCGGCGGTAGCCTCCGGCTTCACTCCCAGAATGCGGGCGATGGCGTAAGTGAGGTCCGGGCGGTTGAGGGTGTAGAAATGGAATTCATCGATGCCATTGGCCTGGAGCAAACGAACCTGCTCCGCCGCCACCGCCGCCGCCACCATGCGGCGGGTTTCCGCATCGTCGTCCAGCCCTTCGAACATGCCAGCCATCCAGTTGGGCACGGAGGTGCCGCAGGCCTCGG
>JAGXAE010000228.1 GCA_018971725.1 Pseudomonadota bacterium
GCGCACCCTTTTGACCCCACCCGGCCGGAATTGGAGAAGATCCGGGATTATTATCAGGTGGAAGATATGGAAGGGGCCCGCTTCTGGCTGTTCCGCGCCGGGTTGCATGAAGGGGTGGCCACACCGCGCTGGTATCTGCACGGGTTGTTTGCCTGATGTATGCGGAGCTGCTCTGCCAGAGCGCCTTCTCCTTCCTGGAAGGCGCCTCGCATCCGCAAAGCCTGGTGGAGCAGGCCAAGGCGTTGGGGCATGAGGCGATCGGCATTGCCGACCGCAATACAGTAGCCGGGGTGGTGCGCGCCTATGTCGCGGCGAAGGCCGCCGGGCTGCGCCTGCTGGCAGGCAGCCGGCTGGTGCTGGAGGATGCGCCGGACCTGGTCTGCTACCCTTCTGACCGCGCGGCCTGGGCACGGCTCTGCCGGTTGCTGAGCCTGGGCAAGGCCCACGCGCCCAAAGGCGAATGCCGGCTCCGGTTCGCGGATGTTCTGGCCCATGCCGAGGGGCAAATTTTCATCGCCGTGCCGCCGCCGGTGTTGGATGATGCGTTCACCGCCTGGCTACGCTTGGCCACCGCAAATTTGCGCGGGCAGCTTTATGTGGCGGCGGTGCGCCGTTACGCGCCGGACGACCTGGAACGGCTCACCACTCTGCAAAACCTCGCGCAAGCCAGCGGCCTACATCTCGTCGCGGCGAATGACGTGCTCTACCACAGCGCCACCATCCGGGAATTGCAGGACGTGATGCGCTGCATCCGCCATGGCTGTATCATCGAGCAGGCCGGGTTTCTGCTGGAGCCGCATGGCGAGCGGCACCTCAAATCCCCCGCCGAGATGGCCCGGCTGTTTTACAAATTTCCAGGGGCGCTCAGCCGCCAGCAGGAGATTTTGCAGCGGCTGGATTTCTCGCTGGATCAAATTTCCTATGAATACCCCGATGAACCCGTACCGCCGGGCCTGACACCGGATGCGCATCTGGCCAATCTGGTGCGAAGCGGCGCGGCTTGGCGCTACCCCGCTGGCGTGCCGGAGAAGGTACGAGCCTTGCTGGACAAGGAACTGTCCATCATCGCCCAGCTGAATTATGCGCGCTACTTCCTCACCGTGCATGACATCGTCCGTTACGCACGGGAACAAAAAATCCTCTGCCAGGGGCGCGGCTCGGCGGCCAATTCGGCGGTATGCTACGCGCTGGGCATCACCGCCGTGGACCCTGCCGAGAGCGATCTGCTGTTCGAGCGTTTCGTTTCCGCCGAGCGGGGCGATCCGCCGGATATCGATGTGGATTTCGAGCATGAGCGGCGCGAGGAGGTCATCCAGTATCTTTATGCCCGTTATGGCCGTCACCGGGCCGCCATCGCCGCCACGGTGATCCATTACCGCCCGCGCTCCGCCATCCGCGAGGTGGCAAAGGTGCTGGGTCTGCCCGAAGCCACCGCCGCGATACTGGCGGCGCAAACCTGGAACCCCGGCGACGAGTTATGGGGCGCGGACACGCTGCGCGAGGCGGGACTGGACCCGGACGAGCCGCGCCTCAAACGCGCGCTGATCATCGCGCGCGATCTGGTGGGATTGCCGCGCCATCTCTCCCAGCATGTCGGCGGTTTTGTGCTCACCAAGGGGCGGCTGGATGAGAGCGTACCCATCGGCCCCGCCGCCATGGCGGACCGCAGCTTCATCGAATGGGACAAGGATGACATCGACGCGCTCAAAATGATGAAGGTGGATGTGCTGGCGCTGGGGATGCTCACCTGCATCCGCAAATGCTTTGCGCTGCTCGGCCTTCATGATTTGGCGGACATCCCGCTCGAGGACAAAGCCACTTACGACATGCTCGCCCGCGGCGATTCGATCGGCGTGTTCCAGGTGGAAAGCCGCGCGCAGATGAACATGCTGCCGCGCTTGCGCCCGCAAAAATTCTACGACCTCGTCATCGAGGTTGCCATCGTCCGCCCCGGCCCAATCCAGGGGGATATGGTGCATCCATATTTGCGACGCCGCCAGGGCAAGGAGGCGGTAAGCTACCCGGCGCGCACTGGCGGCCTACCCAATGAGCTGGAAGAGATTCTGGCCAAAACCCTGGGCGTGCCGTTGTTCCAGGAACAGGCTATGAAGATCGCCATGGTGGCGGCGGAATTCACGCCTGAGGAAGCCAACGGGCTGCGCCGGGCCATGGCGACGTTCCGCAATCTCGGCACTATCGACAAATTCAGAACCATGATGGTCGGGCGCATGGTCCGGCGCGGCTATGAGCAAGGCTTTGCCGAGGCATGTTTCCGGCAGATCGAGGGGTTTGGTGCGTATGGATTTCCCGAGAGCCATGCGGCGAGTTTCGCCAAGCTGGTCTATGTCTCCGCCTGGCTCAAATGCCACCACCCGGCGGCCTTTGCGGCGGCACTCATCAACGCCCAGCCAATGGGATTCTACCCCCCGGCGCAGATT
>JAGXAE010000229.1 GCA_018971725.1 Pseudomonadota bacterium
GAGAACCAGGCGCCGGATTTCTCCACCACCCCGGCCTTCACGCCAAGGTCGATCAGCTCGCCGGATTTGGAGATGCCCTCACCGAACATGATGTCGAACTCCACCTGCCGGAAGGGCGGGGCAAGTTTGTTCTTCACCACCTTCACCCGCACATGGTTGCCCGTTACTTCCTCGCGCTCCTTGATGGAGCCGGTACGGCGGATTTCCATGCGGACGGAGGAGTAGAATTTCAGCGCATTGCCGCCGGTAGTGGTTTCCGGGTTGCCGAACATCACACCGATCTTCAACCGTATCTGGTTGAGGAAGATCAGCATGGTGTTGGAGCGCGCGACGGAGCCGGTGATCTTGCGCAGCGCCTGGCTCATCAGGCGGGCATGCAGGCCGACATGGGAGTCGCCCATTTCGCCTTCCAACTCGGCGCGGGGCACCAGGGCCGCCACGGAGTCAATCACCAACACGTCGATGGAGCCAGAGCGCACCAGCGTATCCGCGATTTCAAGCCCTTGCTCGCCGGTATCCGGCTGGGAGATCAGCAGATTATCCACGTCCACGCCCAGCTTGCGGGCATAAACGGGGTCCAGGGCATGCTCAGCGTCGATAAAGGCGCAGACGCCGCCGCGTTTTTGCGCCTCGGCCACAGCGTGCAAGGCGAGGGTGGTTTTGCCGGAGGATTCCGGGCCGTAAACCTCCACCACACGCCCACGCGGCAGACCGCCAATGCCCAAAGCCAGATCCAGCCCCAGCGAGCCGGAGGGGATGACCTCAATTGCCTCAGTGCCGCCCTTGGCGCCCATGCGCATGATGGAGCCCTTGCCGAAAGCGCGCTCGATTTGTGCCATCGCGGCGTCCAGCGCCTTGTTCTTTTCAAGATCGGGTTTTGCCATGGGTGTTACAGTCGCCATTAATGGTGCCTCCTGAGCGTCCAACATCGACTCGATTTGTGTCAAACGCGGCTTTTTGCTTGCGGTGGATGCAACCATAGCGTGTTTTCCTGACCTTGCCAGAGTGATTCATTACAAAAAAACCCTGGCACGCCAGGAACAAAATAGCAACATATCCGTTAATAAATTGTTCGTTTTTTGTTCTTTTTAGCCCAAATGGATTATTCGTGCTCTGCTGGCTAAGTTTTCGTTAAATAAAAAAGGGCGCCGAAGCGCCCTTTTGGTTTAGAGGCTGCCGCCGCGCCGCCCGATGGAGGCACCCAGCCGCAACCGCAAGGCGTTGAGCTTGATGAAGCCCGCCGCATCCTGCTGGTTATACGCCCCGGCATCGTCCTCGAACGTCACCATGCGGGTATTATAGAGCGAGTTCGGGCTCTCCCGCCCGGTGACGATCACGTTGCCCTTATAGAGCTTCAGCCGCACCGTGCCGGTGACCGAAGCCTGGGAGGTGTCGATTAGCGCCTGCAACATCCGGCGCTCCGGCGAGAACCAGAAACCGTTATAGATCAGCTCCGCATAGCGCGGCATGATGCTGTCTTTCAGGTGCCCGGCCTCGCGGTCCAGGGTGATGCTCTCGATGCCCCGATGCGCGGCCAGCAGAATGGTGCCGCCGGGGGTTTCGTACACGCCGCGGGACTTCATGCCCACGAAGCGGTTTTCCACAAGGTCCAGCCGGCCGATGCCGTTGGCGCGGCCATATTCGTTCAGCCGGGTGAGGATGGTGGCGGGGGAAAGCGCCTCGCCATTAATGCCCACCGCATCGCCGTGCTTGAATTCGATGGTGATTTCGGTCGCCACATCGGGTGCGGCCTCTGGCGAGATGGTGCGCTGATAGACGATTTCATCCGGCCCGATGGCGGGGTCTTCCAGCACCTTGCCCTCTGAGGACGAGTGCAGCAGGTTCGCGTCCACTGAGAACGGGGCCTCGCCGCGCTTGTCCTTGGCGATGGGGATCTGGTTGGTCTCGGCATATTCCAGCAGCTTGGTGCGGCTGGTCAGCTCCCATTCGCGCCAGGGGGCGATCACGCGGATATTCGGGTTCAGCGCGTAATAACCCAGCTCGAAGCGCACCTGGTCGTTGCCCTTGCCGGTGGCGCCATGGGCCACGGCATCGGCGCCGACCATCTCGGCGATCTCGATCTGGCGCTGGGCGATCAGCGGGCGGGCGATGGAGGTGCCCAGCAGATACTGGCCCTCATACAGCGCATTGGCCCGGAACATCGGGAATACGAAGTCCTTCACGAAGGTCTCGCGCAGGTCCTCGATGAAGATCTCCTTGATGCCGAACATCTCGGCCTTCTTGCGGGCGGGCTCCAGTTCCTCGCCCTGGCCTAGATCGGCGGTGAAGGTCACCACCTCGCAGTGATAGGTGTTTTGCAGCCAGCGGAGAATGACGGAGGTGTCCAGCCCGCCGGAATAGGCGAGGACGACCTTTTTGATCTTCTGTTCCATGTGCGCGGCTTATTACGCCGCGCGG
>JAGXAE010000055.1 GCA_018971725.1 Pseudomonadota bacterium
ACGAACTCCGTCGCGGGGTGGTCATAAACCTCCGCCGGGGTGCCCACCTGCTCGATCTTGCCCTTGGACATCACCGCCAGCCGGTCGCTCATCGCCATCGCCTCTTCCTGGTCATGCGTGACGAACAGGAAGGTGATGCCGATTTCGTTCTGAATCCGCTTCAGCTCAATCTGCATCTGCTTGCGCAGCTTCAAATCCAAAGCACCCAGCGGTTCGTCCAGCAGCAAGAGCTTGGGCTTGTTCACCAGCGCCCTAGCCAGGGCCACGCGCTGCGCCTGGCCGCCGGAAAGCTGGCCGGGCTTGCGTTTGGCGAAGCCGGTCAGATCCACCAGCGCCAGCATTTCCTTCACCCTGGCGTCGATCTCAGCCTTCCCCAGCCCCTTGCGCCGCAGCCCGAAGGCGACATTCTCGAAGATATCGAGATGCGGGAACAGCGCGTAGGACTGGAACACCGTATTCACGTCGCGTTTATAGGGCTGCTGGCGGCTCACATCCTCGCCATCGAGATAGATCGCCCCCGCTGTGGGCGATTCGAACCCGCCGATCATAGAGAGCGTGGTGGATTTGCCGCAGCCGGAGGGGCCGAGCAGCGAGAAAAACTCGCCGCCCTTTATGCTGAGCGAGATATTGTCCACAGCGGTCCAGCTTCCGAACTGCTTGGTGACTTGCTCCAGCCTCACATCGTGGCGGTTGGAAGGGTTGGCGGCATTCATGCGGAGGCTCCGGCTGTCATGGGGGCTGATGCGGCGGCTTCCCGCGGCGCTGCCTGCGGGACCCGGCCTGCTGCGGTTATTATTAACACGCGGCTTCTGGGATAAATGGGGCGGCCGGCACGGGCGCGGCCTGTCGGTGCAGCTTCAACCCGCAAACGCCAGACCCTCGTATTGTGGTTTCCTGTTCGGCCTCAAACCGAAATCCTCTCCGGTTGTTCCACGACTATAAGCGGCATCTGATCGAAATGTAATTGACTTTTGAGCACATTTTGATCGGAGACGTCGGTTTTTTCGTCTGACGCGGTTCGGGTTTGGCGGTATGGGGCGTGGTTTCTTGATCATGCTACCTAGGTCTTGCAGGTTTCGTGCCGAAAAATGGCAGCGTGGATGCCCCTCTGCCCGATAACAATTTCTTAAACAGTTTGGGTCAAGCTTGGGGGCATCATCATGCAGCGAGGGGGGCAGTAATAAGGTGGGCGGGTTCTATTTGCCTGGTTTGCTGCTATGGGCGAGCCAGTTCAGTGCGACTCTGGTGGCGCTGGCCGCGATGCTCTGCCTTACCGGCTCCTATACCGTCATGATCGTCCTGCGCCGTGCCAAGGCCATGCGTGCCGGCCGGCGCATGTCCTGGTTTCTGGCGCTGTGCCTGTGCTTTGGGGCCAATGTCTGGGCCACGCATTTCATCGCCATGCTCGCCTTCGACCCCGGCATTCCTATCTATTACGACACCACGCGCACCGCACTCTCCATTTTGGTGGCGGTGCTGGGGGCGATGCCGGCCTTCGCGCTGCTGCTCTGGTGTCCGGCGATGCGTCTGGCCTGGGCCGTGGCGGGGGTGGTGCTGGGCGCTGCCATCGGAGCCATGCATTTCATCGGCATGTCGGCGATGATGCTGTGCGGCAGTTTTGGCTACAATCCGGTCTCCGTGGTGGTCAGCCTCGCCTGCGGAATGGCGGCGGCCGCGCTTTCCATGCGGGTCATGCAGCGTACGGCGGGGCGGGGCGCGTTCCGGGCTGGCCTGCTGCTCGCCGCAGCCATTTGCGGGCTGCATTTCATCGCCATGGGAGGGCTGGTGATCACGCCACACTCCCACTGGCTGTTTTCCCCGTTCATCACTGGCAAGGGCAAGGCGGATCTCGCCGCCGCCGTTGCGGCTGTCAGCATGCTGCTGCTGATAACGCTGCTCATCAGCGCCACCACGGACGCCAAACTGGTGGAACGCCAGATCGAGGCAAAGCGCCTTTGGCACCTCGCCCGGCATGATGACCTCACCGGCCTGCTCAACCGCCGCGGCCTGCGCGAGCGTCTGTCAGAGATGACCGGCGAGCCGCTTGTGCTGATCAGCATCGGGCTGGTGCGGTTGAAACCGGTGGACGATCTGTTCGGGCGCGAGGTTGTGGATAAGCTGTTCTGCCAGGCGGCGGCACGGCTCGCGGCCCAATTGCAACTGGCGGACATCCTCGCCATGCCGGCCGGGGAGGAATTCGTGGTGCTGCGCGCAATTGCGGGCGCCGCTGGCGAGCCGCTCGCCTTTGCCCAGCGTTTGATCGATTGCCTTTCCGAGCCTTTCAAGATTGACGGCGTGACCGTGCAGATCGGTGCCTGCGCGGGGCTGGTTTGCAGCGAGGGCAGCGGCGAGGGTGCGGAGTCGCTATTGAGCGCTGCTGATATCGCGCTGCGCGAGGCCAAGGCCGCCGGCGCCGGGCAGGCGCGGCATTTCACCATGGCGATGAGCGCCCGGCTGCTGCGCCGCCACCAACTTGAGCAGGAATTCGAGGCTGCGCTGCGCAACCGTGAGTTCCTGCTGTTCTTCCAGCCGCTATTCGACTGCCGAAGCCTTACCCTGCGCGGGTTTGAGGCTCTGGCCCGCTGGCAGCACCCTGAGCGCGGCATGATCGGGCCGGATGAGTTCATTCCCGTTGCCGAGGCCGGCGGCATGATCACCGCCCTTGGAGAATACGTGCTGGAGGAAGCCTGCCGCGCCGCCAGCACTTGGCCGGAGGAACTGCGCGTCGCCGTCAACCTCTCGCCCGTGCAACTTAAAAGTCCGGTCTTGCCAGAGAAGATCTGGGCGGCACTGGCGCGCAATGGGCTGGCGCCGCAGCGGCTGGAGCTGGAGCTGACCGAGGGGGCGATGCTTGAGCAAACCGCCGAGGTTCAACTGAGCCTCGCCGCGCTGAAGGATAGCGGGGTCAGCTTCGCGATCGATGATTTCGGCGCCGGCTATTCCAGCCTCAGCTACCTGCACCGCTTTTCCTTTGAGCGGCTGAAGATCGACAAATCCTTCACGCGCGAGATCACCGCCAGCCCGGATGCACGGATCGTTACCGGCGCCATTATCGGCCTGGGTGCCGCGCTGGGCATGGCGGTGCTGGCGGAAGGGGTGGAGACGGAGGCCCAGCTGAATATTCTGCGCAAGGCCGGGTGCGGGCAGGTTCAGGGTTTTCTGCTCGGCAAACCGATGCCGGAGCAGGACGTGCAGACATTGCTGACCCAGGTGGCCAAGGCCGGCGGTCGTGCCGTGCCGGTGTTGAGTTAGATCCGGCTCAGCGCGTCATCCACCTCGGCGGCCAACGGGGCGTCGTCGCAATCCAGCCGCCAGAGCGGTTGCGCCGTGCCGGGGGTGGAAATCTCGACGAAATATTCCTGGAACCCGTTATCGGAGAGCATACGCAAGGCATGCCCGCCCAGTGCGGCGCACGGTAAAATCGTGGCCCGCATGCCGCCGTTTTCCGAGGAGGCCAGAAACACCAGCGCCCGCCCTTTATCCACGGCCAGCCCCACGCCGCGCTCCAGAAAGCTCAACTCCGGGGTGAAAGGTTGGCGTTGCGCGGCCAGCAAGCTCTGCAGGCGGGTCTGCTTTGTTCGCAAACCGCGGGTCTTTATCCATTCACCTGAGCGTAGCCAGAACCGGGTTGGCAAAACCGCCACGGCGCACAGCACTAGCGTGGTGATGATAAACAGCCAGTGAAAAATCATGCCGCCACTCCGCGAGAAATCAACCGGGTGTTGTTGCGTCAAATCCGTCCAGAAATGCGCGAGCTGGATTTATGTGAAATATCGTATCAGGGGCAAGCCGGGCTGGCCGCGCATTTGCGTTGCGCCTGCCGGGTGGCACACTCGGCGCGCCGGTGGATATGCGGCCGTAACTATGCTTGAAACGAGCGGTCCCTTGTTCGCTGGAACCTCATGACGCAGCTCCTTTCCCTTATTGTGCCATTTTATAACGAGGAAGAAGCGATCGGCCTGTTCGCCGCCGCTGTGCCGCCGGTGCTGGAGGCAATCCCGGACATGGCATGGGAGATCATCTGCGTGGATGATGGCAGCCGGGATGCCACGCTGTCCCGCCTGCTGGCCCTGGCCGCGGCGGAACCGCGCATCCGGGTGGTGGAACTCTCCCGCAATTTCGGCAAGGAGGCGGCACTGACCGCGGGGCTGGAAGCGGCGCGAGGCGATGCGGTGATCCCTTTTGACGCGGATTTGCAAGATCCGCCGGCGCTGATTCCGGTAATGGTCGCCGCCTGGCGCGATGGGGCCGAGGTCGTGCTCGGCCGGCGCAGCGACCGGTCCACCGACGGGGCGATGAAACGCGGCACAGCTTCACTGTTCTATAAATTCAACCGTTATATATCAAACATAGAACTACCTGAAAATGTTGGTGATTTTAGGCTCATGGACAAAGTTGTCGTGGAGGCGCTGAAGCGCCTGCCAGAGCGGCAGCGCTTCATGAAGGGCCTGTTCGCTTGGCTGGGGTTCAAAACCGTGGTGGTTGACTACACCCGCACACCCCGCGCGGCGGGCAAAAGCAAGTTTTCCGGCTTCAAGCTGTGGAATTTTGCTCTGGAGGGGTTCACAAGTTTCTCCACCACGCCGTTGAAAATCTGGACCTATTTGGGCGCGACAGGAGCGCTTGCGGCGCTGCTCTATGCCGTTTTCATCATACTCAGGACACTTATTGTCGGTAATTCCGTGCCGGGTTATGCCTCAATATTTGTCGCGGTTACGTTTTTTGGCAGCGTTCAGCTCATCAGCATCGGCGTGCTGGGGGAGTATATTGGCCGGATATATGTGGAAACCAAACAGCGCCCGGTCTATCTGGTACGGAAATTCCATAATTTCTGAATCAACAGGAGCTTGTGCCGTGAGTCGCGCGTCATCCTCCCGTGACGACAAGATGAAGCTGGGCTATGCAGACGGTAATGATCCCATCTGACTTCCGCCTTTGCCGTATCTTGCCACTGCTCAGCCTCACGGCGTTGCTCGCCGGCTGCGCCACGCAGCCAACTCCACTTCCGCCACCGCCGCCAACCCTCACCGCCAGCGACCTCAGCAATGCGGCGCACACCGCCTACCGGGAAGGGTTTGAGGCAGGGCGCCACTATCAGTACCGGGTGGATATGCGCCGGCCGGGTTCGCTCTCAGCATCGGCGATGGGTGAGAAAGCCCCGGAAATGACGGACGACAAGGCGCCGCCCATGCCAAATCCCTCACCCCCGTCGCCGGACTCGACCATGGACTTGAATCAGGCGTCTTTGCCCGCCGCCGCTACCGCACCCGCCGCCAAGTCCTCCACCACGGCAACGCCGCCTCAGCCCCAGCCGGCGCCATTGCCGCCACTGCCGCCTTCGGCCAGCTACACAACTTCTGGCCCGGCGCAGCCGCTGCAATAAACAGCCGGGTGCTTGAACCAAGGCGGCGCCTGGGCCAAACAGCCCGCATGGCGCCGCCCCTTCTGCTTCTTACCGATATCTCTATTACCCTCGGCTCCGCGCCGCTTTTGGGAAAAGCCACCCTCTCCGTCGGCGCGGGGGAGCGCATCTGCCTCGTCGGCCGCAACGGCTCGGGCAAATCCACTTTGCTTAAAATCGCCTCGGGCGAGGTCGCGTTCGACGCCGGCACCCGCTTCTTCCAGCCGGGTGCCACCATGCGCTATCTGCCGCAGGAGCCGGACCTCTCCGCCTTCCCGAACGTCATGGAATATGTGCTGGCCGGGCTGGGGCCGCATGACGACGAATACCGCGTGCGCTATCTGCTGGGTGAGCTTGGGCTCTCCGGCGATGAAAAACCCGCCCATCTCTCCGGTGGCGAGGCCCGCCGCGCCGCCCTGGCCCGCACCCTCGCACCTTCGCCGGATCTGCTGCTGCTGGACGAGCCGACCAACCATCTGGACCTGCCGGCCATTGAATGGCTGGAAGAGGAGCTGAAATCCCTCTCCTCCGGGCTGGTGCTCATCTCCCACGACAGGCGGTTTCTGGAAAACCTCTCCCGCGCCATGGTCTGGCTGGACCGGGGCCAGACCAGGCGGCTGGATAAAAGCTTTGCCCATTTCGAGGCCTGGCGCGATGAGGTGCTGGAACAGGAAGAGCAGGAATTCCACAAGCTCGGCCGCAAGATTGCCCGCGAGGAAGACTGGCTGCGCTATGGCGTAACCGCACGGCGCAAGCGGAATGTGAAGCGCCTGGCCGGGCTGCATTCCTTGCGCGCTGAACGCCGCAACTTCACCCATAAGCTCGGCCTCGCCAAATTCGCCAGCCTGGATGCCGCCACCTCCGGCAAGATCGTGGTGGATGCCGACGGCATCTCCAAGAGCTTCGACAAGATTGTGGTCGATAACCTTACCTTCCGGGTGTTGCGCGGGGACCGTTTAGGCATTGTCGGCCCCAACGGCGCTGGCAAATCGACGCTGCTGAAATTGATCCTCGGCCAGCTGGCACCCGATGACGGGGCGGTGAAACTGGGCACGGCGCTGGAAGTGGTCACCCTCGACCAGCAGCGCGCGGATTTGAACCCCAATGCCTCGCTGGCGGACACACTCACTGGCGGCAATAGCGACCAGGTGGTGGTGGGCGGCCAGGCGCGGCATGTCATCGGCTATATGAAAGATTTCCTGTTCAAACCGGAACAGGCGCGCACGCCGGTGGGCACGCTGTCAGGCGGGGAGCGTGGACGGCTGTTGCTGGCGCTCGCACTCACCAAACCCTCCAACCTGCTGGTACTGGACGAGCCGACCAACGATCTCGACCTCGAAACATTGGATTTGTTGCAGGAAATGCTGGGGGATTATTCGGGCACGGTGATTGTCGTCTCGCATGACCGCGATTTTCTGGACCGTGTCTGCACCTCGGTGCTGATGTCCGAAGGGCAGGGGCGCTGGCTGGAATATGCCGGCGGCTATTCAGACATGCTGGCCCAGCGCGGCGAAGGTGTCACAGCGGCGAAAGCGGAGAAGATCGAGAAAAAAGCCGCGCCAAAGCCTGCCCAGGTGCTTGAGGCGGCACCTGCGAAAGCAAAAATCTCCTTTAAGGAACAGCATGAGCTGAAACAGCTCAATGACGACATCGCCAAAATGCAAGCGCAGATGGGCAAGCTGGACGAGATTCTCGCCGCGCCGGATTTCTACACCAAAGACCCGAAAAAATTCGCCCAGGCCACGGCGGCGCTGGCGGAATTGCATGCCAAACTGGAGAAATCAGAAGAGCGGTGGCTAGAGCTGGAGATGTTGAAAGAGGGTTAGGAACTGAGAGCATACTTGCCCTTCACGCGGCCACCACCCTGGCCGCCTCGGTCAATGGCAGGCACGCGCCATCTGTGCTGCGCCGGACGTCAACGGGCATGGCCGTGCCTTCAGGTAAGACGAACTCAAAACCCTGATAACCGTTGCCACAACGGGCTTCACGCACATCTTCCCGGTACATATTGGCCAGCACCCGGCCAATTCGCCGGTCTTGGCTAAATATATCCAAACAAACTGGCTTATTTGGGTCTGCGGCATTTTGCGCCCATCCGGCGCATAGGGTTGGGCCGGCAATGTCTACATAGCCGCGTAACGGTCCATCCAACGCCTTCTCCACGATGCCAGCGCGTTCAGCGAGGCGGCGCTGGATGGCGGCGAGTTGGAAGCCGTTGTCCAAACGGGGCAGACACATATGCTCCGGAGCGCTCTCATTCGGATAGAGCGCGTGATAACTTTCCGCATTATGAAATTGTGGCCGGAAATACTCACCCATAAAGGTCTCGGCCGGGCAGTTTTCGGCGAAGATGATTTCGTGATTTTCTAATTCGATGTGGAAATAAGTGATTTCATCCACGCAGGGTAATTGAAGAACGGATATACCGTTTACAAGCCGCGCGGCATGCACCAACACGCCATCGAAATAAATAGCATGGCCTGGTGACACGAAAAGGTCGCGGGCAGGAATGTTTTCCGCAAGCGCGCCGGCCTTAATATGGATGGGCAATACCTTTGCGTGGTTGGCGAAAGGCGCGGCATAGCTGCGCATGCCGATCCATTTTATTCTCTTGAATCCAGCGTGCATGGTCTGGACCGTATCACCGATTTCCAGATCCTCAACCGCAACCTCGCCGTCTGCGGTCGCGATCCGCGTACCTTTTGCGTAGCAAGTCACTTCTTTTATGACGGTACCGCTGGCATTGCTGCTGATGGAAAAGTTGGCTGTGGCGAATGCGCCCGAGATGTTGAGTATTTCGGTTCCGGTACCATTCGACAGTTCAAGCCCCACGCCAGAAACATAGGTTTCGCTGGTGGCGGTAAAGCCGTCCAGGATGATCGTGTCGGTATTGGCAAAGCCAGCGATGGTTTGGCCGGATGCAAGGCCGGAGAACGAACCTTCAATCACCCAAGAAGAGCCGGTTTGGATGTCTATGGTCTCGAAGTTCTGGAAACTGGTGCCGATGCCGGAAATTGTCCCGGCGCTGCTGCCCGAGGCAAGTTTCAGCACGCCGGTGCCACCCGTCACTTCCACGGTACCGTTGAACACCGCACCGGGGTCGACGCCAAGCTGATTGACTGTCCCTGTCGTGCCTCCGAATTTCACGGCAATTCCGTCGTTACCGGTAATTGTTCCGGCATTCACAACCTTGCCGCCGTTTAAAAGATACACCCCATCCGCGGCGCCGGTGATTTGCCCTGAATTGAACACCTTGCCGGAGGTTTCAAGATTCACCCCGTTTGCGGCGGTACCGGTAATGGTGCCAAGATTATCCAGGTAAATAGCGTTGTTGCCCACACCGCCACTCAGATAAACGCCAAGATCACCGGTAATTTGCCCTGTCGCTTGATTAGTGATGGTGCCGCCAGCCGCCAGGGAAATGCCGCTGGCGGTGGAGGTTACAGTGCCGACCGTGAAGCTGCTGCCGGTGGCGATAACGAGTCCGTAATTATTAATCGTGCTGGCGCCGCCAGGATTATAGCTGGCGATGGCATCATAAACACCCGAGATTGTGCCTGTGTTTTTAACCGTGAAGACGGTGTCGCTGACAATACCTTCGGCTTTGGTGCCGGTAATCTTGCCGGCATTGTCGATATAGCTGGCGGCGCTTCCCTGGAGGCGGATGCCCGTGAGGCCGGAGATGGTACCAGAGAGACTGTTATGAACGATGCCGCCCTGCTGGATTTCAATCCCGGCATAAGAACCGTTGGTGCCCAAAACTGTCCCGGTTGCCTCGATCGCTCCGGCGTTAAGAATGGTGCCTTGCTGATAGAGTTGTACACCGCCGGAAAAACCCTTTAAAACTCCAGCATTGTTTACGACACCCTCATATAATTGCACGGCATAATTAACGCCAGCGGTGATCGTGCCGGTGCTGGAATTGCTTAAATACGAAGCCGCGGTGCGGCTCAGATTCACACCGGTCTGTGCGCCAGCAATACTGCCGGAGTTAATCACCGACCCAGCCGATGCGATATAAATTCCAACCCCGATAGAGCCGTCGATCAGGTTGCTGTTGTTGATAAACGCGGTGCTGGTGTTCGAATTACTGAAAATGGCAATGCCGCTGGCGCCGTCGATGGTGCCGCTGTTCACTACATTGCCCGGTGAGCCGAGTAGTATTCCCACATCGAAAGGGTTGCTGGAATTGGTGCCGTGGGTTTCGATCAGGCCGGTATTGTCAATTGTGAAATCAGTACCCGCGGGGCCAAATACGGCCGTGGAAATGGTTGCTGGCGTGAGCGATCCATTGTTATGGACTGAATAGACGCCCCCAAACCCATAGGCATTGATGGTGCCTACTATGGTTACATTTTGTGCCCCAGAACTCAGGGTCTGCGTAGTATTTTGATAGCCGGAGATTGTTTGGGACACAATAACTCCTTGTTTTATATTTGATTTTTTTGAATATTAACAAATTTTCCGGGTAAGTGAAATATTTTATTTTGGAGGTTAGATTTTTAAGGCGGGCAGGGCGCGCCACGAAACACGCCATATTTTCGCGTTCATCCGCCACCAGATCAGATGGAAACAATGCGTATCTTCAGGGCAGATATTGTCGGGCTTCAGTCCCGGTCCTTGAACGGATTGTCCGTGCCGCGCAAGTAAATTCTGATCGGCACGCCCGGCATTTCGAACACCTCACGCAGATTATTCACCAGATAACGCTGATACGTCTCCGGAACCTGCTCGGCGCGGGTGCCGAATAAAGCAAAGGTCGGCGGACGGGCTTTTATCTGCGTGATGTAGCGCAGTTTCAGGCGGCGGCCATCCACTAGCGGCGGTGGGAAGCGTTCAAGCGCGGCCTCGAACCAGCGATTGAGCTGGCTGGTGGGGATGCGCAGATTCCATTTCTCATAGGTATCGCGGATGGCGGGGAAGAGTTTCTTCACCCCTTCACCCGTTTCCGCCGAAAGCGGCACCACGGTAATGCCCTTCATCTGCGCCAGCGAGATGGAAATACGGTCCAAGGCCGCCTTCTTCGCATCCGGGCGGTCTTCCACCGCGTCCCATTTCGTCAGCGCAATCACGCAGGCGCGGCCTTCGCGTTCGATCAGCCGGGCGATGTGCAAATCCTGCTCCTGCATACCCTGCACGGCATCCACCGCCAGCACCGCCATCTCGGCGCGCTTCAGCGCCTCGATCGAGGAGGAGGTGGACATTCTCTCCAACCCCTCATCCACCTTCGCCCGTTTGCGTAAGCCAGCCGTATCCACCACGCGGTAAAGTTTACCGTCCGGCCCTTCAAAATCAGCGGAAACGGCATCGCGCGTCAGGCCGGGTTCGGGGCCGGTGATCATGCGCTGTTCGCCCAGCAGATAATTCAGCAAGGTGGATTTGCCCGCGTTCGGGCGGCCAACGATGGCCAGATGCAGCGGCTTGTTCTCGCCGTCCTCGTCTTCCGGTTCGGCTTCGGGCAGACGTTCGGCAATCTCGGTCATGAGGTCGTAAATGCCCTCATTATGTTCGGCAGAAATCGCCACCGGCTCGCCAAAGCCCAGCTCATAGGCCTCCATGGCGTTGGCGATGCCGCCGCGCCCCTCGGCCTTGTTCGCCACAACCAGCACCGGGCGGTCTTTCCGGCGCAGCCAGGTGCCGAAATGCCTATCCTCGGGAATCAGTCCGGCTTTCGCGTCGAACACGAACAGCACCAGGTCAGCTTGATCCACAGCGGTGGCGGTGGAGGCGCGCATGCGCCCGGGCAGCGTGTCGGGTGCCGCTTCCTCAAGCCCCGCCGTGTCCACCACCAATACCTTGCGTCCGTCCATCTCGCACACCGCTTCCTTGCGGTCGCGCGTCACCCCCGGCGTGTCGGCCACCAGCGCCAGGCGGCTGCCCACAAGCCGGTTGAACAAGGTGGATTTGCCGACATTGGGCCGGCCGGCAATGACGATTCGCGGTAGCTCAGCCATAAGCCGTAAGGCGCGCATTGCGCGTAAGCTGCAACAGCACGCCACCCACGGGGATGGGAGCAATATCGGCCGGCGCGCCCAGTTTCACCGTCTGCGTTACCTTGCCGGTGGTGGCGTCCAGAAGCGCTGCCTCGCCATGGTCGTTCACGCAGATCAGCGTATTGCTCACCAGCGCCGGGCCGGCCCAGGCGATGGGGTTGGTGTGTTTCTTCATATTCTTGAAGGCGGGCAGGGCGGTGGCCCAGCTTACCAGCCCGTCATCGGCATGTACGGCGGAGAGCACGGCATTGGAATCGAGCAGAAACAGGAACCCGCCGGAAGCGGCTGGCGGCTGGCTGCCGGCGGCCTGGTGCGTCCACACCTGCGCGCCGGAATGCAGATCCACCGCCATGAAGGTGCCGCCGATATTGATGCCATAGACCACACCACCGGCGATCACTGGGGCGGCCACCACGTCCGAAAGGTCCAGAGAGCTTGCCTGTCCAAACCCGGTGGCCAGGCTCTGTTCCCAAACCGGCGTGCCGGAACTGGCATCGATGGCGGCGAGCAGACCAGTGGAGAAGCCGGCGACGACGATGCCATCCGCGAAAGCAGGCGCGCCGGTCACGCCCACGGCGGTCATTGGTGGGGTGCCAACGGCGCCGGAGAATCGCCAGCCCGGAGCGCCGGATTGTGCATCGAAGGTCAGCAGCAGGTCGTTCTGGGTGACCACCGCCACCAGCCCGCCGGCCACCAGCGGGGCGGAGCGCGCCGGAAAATCCAGTTGCTGCCGCCAGAGAATTTTGCCGCTTCCTGCATCCAACGCCAGCGCCTCGCCATACCCGGTGCTGGCGTAAATTTTGCCGGAGTCAAAGGCGATGCCGCCGCCGAGATTCTGGGTGGTGTTATGCTTGGGCTTGGTGTTGGTGCGCCAAAGCTCGGACCCGTCGGAAAAAGACAGGGCGCGAACATGCGCATCCGCATCCATGGTGAACACATGCCCGCCAGCGACCAGGGGGCTTGCCATTAGCGGTTGGCGGTATCCACCGGCCGTGCCGATATCCGTGTGCCAGCCGGGCTTGAAGCCGACGGGCCCGGCGGCATTGCCCGGCGCGTGCGCGGCATTGGCCAAAGTCTGCGTCCAGGTGCTCAACGCCGTGGGCGCGGGCAAGGTGACGGCGGGCGCATCGGACGCCACATCCATGCCGGACTGGTTCGGCAGCACGGGAATTTGCGTTCCCACAATAGGCGGCTTTTTCGACGACGAGCAGGAGGCAAGCAGGCCGAGTAGGCCGACAGTCGCGGTACGGCGGCGAATCATGGGCAGTGTCATCCGTTCAGCTTGGCGAGCATGGCCTGGGCGCGGTTCTGCGCGCCCTGGGGGGTGCCGGGGTCGT
>JAGXAE010000230.1 GCA_018971725.1 Pseudomonadota bacterium
GGTCGCGGTCCGGCACAGAAACGTCTTTTCCCACGGCGATAAGCCGTCCTTCTTATTGCGTGCGGCTCCTTGACCGGCAGAAATTTAGACTCGGCTGCGACGCGAATCGCGTAATGCACGCAAGAATCGCTATTCCGCTTCTCTTATCGCGCTGTCAACAAAAAGCGTTGGCAAATTGGCGTAATCGCGCATTTTTTTTGTTCAGTTGCAACCATACGCCGTTGAGATTGGTTTCGCCATGAAAGCGCATTGCTCTCGCCGCTTTTTTGTCAGTTCCCTCGCGGGAACAAGACGGTTCGAAAAAACAACATTACGAATCGAGCATTCGTATAACGTGCGATTCCTTCAGCGATAAAAATCCAAAAGTGGATGGATAATGAACGCAGTGAAAATACTGTTGGATTTGCTGTTAACTTCCTTGTCGTTTGCATAACCGCACCTCAGCGCGAGGTTTGCGTGCCAGACGTTCGGGTTTGAATTGTCGCGGCTTTCCTTAACGGTTATGGTTATTGCAAGACCTTGCGGCGATCGGTCAGTGACGTGGCGTTGCGGGTTGGGTGAAGGTCATATCATCTTTCGGTAAGAGGCGCGGAGACTGAGATGACGGATGTAAAAGGCAGGTTGACGCGGGTTATTCTGGAAGGCGAGGCGCTGCACCGCATCTCTGCCTTGCAGCAAGCCGACCGTGAGCAGGCGGTGTATGACCTTGCGCAGGAGAATGAGTTTTACTTGCCAGCCCATCCACATTTGCAAAGCGTTCTGCATCTGTCCATCCAGGAAGGCCGGCTTGTTCTTGATGTGCGTGATGAGAACGACCAGCCCATACAGGCGGTTCTGCTGGCGCTGGGTCCGTTTAAAATGTTGATCCGTGATTACCGGATGCTGCTGGATTCATATGCGAGTGCCGTTGCCGAAGGGCGGGAGGCGCGCATCCAGGCCATAGATATGGGCCGGCGCGGGCTGCATAATGAAGGGGCTGAACTGATGATGCGGCGGCTTGCGGAAAAGGTGGTGATTGATTTTTCCACCGCGCGGCGCTTATTCACCCTTGTCTGCGCTTTGCACCAAATACTTTAGGAACCTTTAACGCCATGAAAATAGACGGGACGCCGTACCGCTCAATCTGGGTGGACGAGACTGACGGATGGTCTGTCCGCATCATAGACCAGACCAAGCTGCCCTGGTCTCTCGATCTCGTCAGGCTCACCACGCTTGAGGAAATGGCCTATGCCATCAAGGCCATGCTGGTGCGCGGCGCGCCGTTGATCGGGGCCTCCGCGGCTTACGGCGTGGCGCTGGCCATGCGTATGGACAGCTCCGACACCGCATTGTCGCACGCGCTTGAGGTTCTGGCCGCCACGCGGCCCACCGCGATCAATCTGCGTTGGGCGCTGAGCCGCATGGGCACGCTGCTGAGCAAGCTGGAGCCCGCTGCGCGCACGGCAGCGGCCTATGCCGAAGCCGCTAGCATCTGTGATGAAGACGTTGCGGTGAACGCGGCGATTGGCCGCAACGGTCTCGCTTTGATCGAGGAAAAGGCGAAGACAAAAAAGCGCGTTAACGTGTTGACGCACTGCAATGCCGGCTGGATCGCCACGGTGGATTGGGGCACGGCTCTGGCGCCGATCTACATGGCGCACGACGCCGGAATCGACGTGCATGTTTGGGTTGAGGAAACTCGCCCGCGCAACCAGGGCGCATCCCTCACCGCGTGGGAGCTGGGCAAGCATGGCGTCAACCATACCGTTATCTCGGATAATGCCGGCGGGCATTTTATGCAGCACGGCGAGGTGGATCTGGTGATCGTCGGCACCGACCGTGTGACGCGGCAGGGCGATGTTTGCAACAAGATCGGCACGTATCTGAAGGCACTTTCGGCGCGCGATAATGGTGTGCCCTTCTGGGTGGCGCTGCCTTCCTCCACCATAGATTGGACGATCCGCGACGGGCTTGCCGACATTCCCATCGAGGAACGCGCCGCCACCGAAGTGACGACGATGACAGGCCGCGCTATGGATGGCTCCATCGCCACCGTGCGCATCGTGCCCACCTCCAGCCCCGCCGCTAACCCGGCTTTCGACGTAACGCCGGCGCGGCTGGTGACGGGGCTGATCACCGAGCGCGGGTTGTGCGATGCCACCGAAGCGACTCTGACCGAACTGTTCAGCGATCTCGCGTGAGGACTTCACGCGGCAAGAACCACAAGCCGCTCATCGTGGGAGCGGCGGTGGTTTTTGGCTGCGTTTTCCTCGCGTCTTGCGCGGCTGAAAATCATGCGCCGCCATTTGCCAACCAGCCATACGAGGCATTTTCCCGCAGTGCGGCAGTGGCCATAGCGCTGCGGGAGTGGCGGCTTTGGGGCAAGCGCGTGGACGATGATGGCGGCGCCGGTTATGTGCAGCGCGCTG